>CAMBVX010000001.1 GCA_945871085.1 Opitutus sp. GAS368
GGTTTCAACGGCGCATTCTATTACACCAAGGTCAGCTATAAGTTCTGAGCTGAGTGAAGCTAAGTTGACCTGACACGGCCGGAGAAAATCGGCTGAGTGCTGGGTCGATGACGAATTTAGGGCGAAGCGCGGGGCCCAAAAGGCTCCGCGCTTTTTTCTGCGAACTTGGTAAGGGGTCCATCCGAAGGGGTCGCCATCCGAAGGGGTCTGGCCGTTTTTTGTTATTTTTTGGTTGAAGGTGAGGGCCAACGAAGTCTGGGTGGGGCATGGCACGACGACTACGGATCGAATACCCGGGAGCGTTGCACCACGTGATCAACCGCGGCAATTATCGCCGGGATTTGTTTGATAGCGTGGGAGCGGCGGAAGCGTTTTTGGTCACGCTGTTTCAAGCGGCGGACAAGTTCGGCTGGCGGGTTCACGCCTATGTGCTAATGCCGAACCATTTTCACTTGGCGGTGGAGACCCCGGAGCCGAACTTGGGCGAGGGGATGCATTGGTTGCAAAGTTCGATGGCCACCCGGTTCAATCGCTCGCGCGGGGAACGCGGGCATCTGTTCCAAGGCCGTTATCAGGCGCTGCTGATCGAGAACGTCGCCGCGTTGACCCGCGTGGTGAACTACATCCACCTCAATCCGGTGAGGGCGAAAATCGTGCCTCCAGAACAGGTCGCCGGCTTTCGTTGGAGCAGTCTCGCGGCGCTGCTGAAAGGTCCGCGTCCAAAATCGCTCACGGTTCAAGACTGGCTGCGAGCCCTCGGGGATTGGCCGGATGATGCACTGGGTCACCGGGCCTACACCGCTTACTTGAAGGCCCTCGCGCAAGACGAGGCGGCTTGGCAACGCGAAGGTTTGGTGGGCTTGGCGCAAGGCTGGGCGATCGGCACGCTCGCGTGGAGACGGGCCCTCGCAAAAGAGCACGCCGCCCGCGCCCTCACCGCTGGCTTGCCACGCGCGGAACGCATCGAGCTGCGCCAGGCAAGCTGGGACGCCAGCTTGTCCGCCAACTTGGCCAAGCGCGGAAAAACGGCCTCGGACCTAACGACCAAACCGAAGAAACAGAGCTGGAAAATCGAAATGGCGGGCGAGATTCGCCAACAAACCGGAGCCGCGATCGCGTGGTTGGCCGAACACCTGCAACTTGGAACTGCGAACTCTCTGCGCGGCTATCTCCACCAAGTAAAACGGGCCAATAACTAACAATAAACGGCCAGACCCCTGTTATGGGGCCAGACCCCTGTTATGGGGGCTCCTCTTTATGCTCCCCCAAACCCGCCCCGGCGCCTTCCTCGTCGCCTTCTTCCTCCTCGGTTTTTCTCTCACCGCCGCGGCCTCCAAGCCCAACCTCGTCGTCTTTTTGGTCGATGATCTGGGCGTGATGGACACGTCCGTCCCTTTTATCACCGATACCTCCGGCCGGGCCCAACGGCAGCCGCTCAACCATTTTTACCGCACCCCCGCGATGGAGCGCCTGGCTGCCCGCGGAGTCCGATTCAACAATTTCTGCGCGATGAGCGTGTGCTCGCCCACGCGCATCGCGATCCTGACCGGCCAAAACGCCGCCCGTCACCACGCCACTAACTGGATCAATCCCGATACGGATAACGCCGGCACCCAAGGTCCCTCCGCTTGGAACTGGCGCGGGCTCAAGCCCGGCGATGTCACTCTGCCCAGTCTCCTCCGCGACGCCGGCTACCGCACGTTTCACGTCGGCAAGGGCCATTTCGGTCCCCGCGCCGCCGCCGGAGCCGACCCGGCCAAACTCGGCTTCGACGTCAACATTGCCGGCGCTTCCATCGGCGCCCCCGGCAGCTATTTCGCCCGACAGGACTTCGGCAAAAAATCGACCAAGCGCGCCAGCCATGCCGTTCCGCAACTCGAAAAATATCACGGCCAAGATCTCTTCCTCACCGAAGCTCTCACGCTAGAAGCCAAAGATCTCGTCTCCGCTGCCGCCAAGCAAGGGCAACCGTTCTTCCTCCACCTCGCCCACTACGCCGTCCACTCGCCCTTCGAGTCCGATCCGCGCTTCGCCGCTCACTACCAAGAATCGGGTAAACCCGCCAACGCCCAAGCCTTCGCCACGCTGGTCGAGGGCATGGACAAATCCCTCGGCGACCTCCTCAACCACCTCGAGGCGCTCGGTATCGCGGAGGATACCCTCGTCGTCTTTTTAGGCGACAATGGCTCCGATGCGCCCCTCGGCCATGAGCATGCCGTCGCCTGCGCCGCACCACTCCGCGGCAAAAAAGGCTCCCATTACGAGGGTGGGATGCGCATCCCTTTCATCGCTGCGTGGGCAAAACCCGATCCCGCCAACCCGCATCAACGCCGCCTCCCCATCGCCGCGGGCGCCCTCCAAACCCAAACCGCCGCCGTCATGGATCTTTTTCCCACGCTCCTCGCCTTGGCCGAGGCCCGCGCCCCCGCCACCCACCCGGTTGACGGCTTCCGCCTCGACCGCCTGCTGTCGGGCCAAACCGACTCCACCCGACCGGAGTCGTTCCTCATGCACTACCCTCACGGCCCCCACCGCACCTCCTACTGGACCAGTTTCCGCGAAGGCCCTTGGAAGGTCATCTATCACTACTTCCCCACCGCGGTCTCCGGCGGCTCGCACTACCAACTTTTCCATCTGGGCAACGACCCCTTCGAACAGGCTGATCTCGCCGCCACCGAGCCCGCCGCGCTCCGGCGCATGATGACCGCCCTTTCCGACCAACTCGAACACCACCAAGCCCTCTACCCTGTCTCCGCCGACACCCGCGCCCCGCAGCGGCCAAAAATCCCCTAGCACAGATCCGGCGGGAAAGGCCCAGCGGTTTTCACCATTGAAGCCAATAACTCCATCGACCGCACCGAGCCGGAAACTCGCCCCCGCGCCCACGTTGCTCCCTCCGCGATCCCAGATGAAATCTATGCCCAGAATCGCCCGGTCCATCGCCTTGCTCGCGTGCGCATTCGCGCTGACCGTCCACGCCGTCGAGCCTACCTTCCCCTTCGCCGAAGCCACCATCGATGACCTCCAGAGCCGCATGGCCGCCGGCACGCTCACGTCGCGCGAGCTAACCGCCGCTTATCTCAACCGCATCGCCCACATCGATCGCGCCGGACCCAAACTCAACTCGGTGATCGAGCTTAATCCCGATGCGCTGGCCGTTGCGGAAACCCTCGACGCCGAGCGCAAGGCCGGACGCATGCGCGGCCCCCTCCACGGGATTCCCGTTCTCATCAAGGACAACATCGCGACGGCGGACAAAATGGAAACCACCGCCGGCTCCCTCGCTCTCGTCGGACTGAAACCGCCGCGCGACGCGCACCTCGTTACCCGTCTCCGCGAGGTAGGCGCCGTGCTCCTCGGCAAAACCAACCTGAGCGAGTGGGCCAACTTTCGCGGCGAACGCTCCGTGAGCGGCTGGAGCTCGCGCGGCGGTCAGACGCACAACCCCTATGTGCTCGACCGCAATCCGTCCGGCTCAAGCTCCGGCTCGGCCGCGGCGGTTTCTGCAAATCTGTGTGTCGCGGCGATCGGCACCGAGACCAACGGCTCGATCATTTCCCCTGCCACGGTCTGCGGCGTGGTGGGATTCAAACCGACGGTCGGGCTGGTGAGCCGCAGCGGCGTCATCCCCATCGCGGCCACCTTCGACACCGCCGGGCCGATCACGCGCACGGTGCGCGACGCCGCGTTGGTGCTCGCCGCCCTCGCGGGCCCCGATGCGCGCGACCCGGTCACGCAAAACCAGCCCCATGGTCTCGCGTCCCAGCTGGGCGCACCTTTACGCCCCGGCGCGCTCGCAGGCGCGCGGATCGGGGTCGTGAGCAACTCCGCCGGCAAGCGCGGTCCGGAAAACAGTATGACCACGGCTCTCGCGGCGTTGCACGCCGCCGGCGCGGAGGTCGTCGAGGTGGGCGATTTGCCCGGGGTTTCGGCGGCCGGCAGCGCCCGCATCGAGGTGATGCTCTATGAAATGAAAGCGGGCATTAACGCCTACCTCGCGGACCTCGGCCCGTCGGCACCGATGAAAACTCTGGCCGATGTGATCACGTTCAACGACGAGCACCGGGCCAAAGTGCAGCCGCTTTTCGGCCAGCACTACTTCATCCGCGCGCAAGCCAAAGGCCCACTGACCGAGCCGGCCTATCTCGCGGCCCGGGAGACCTGCTGGCGCGTCGCACGCACCGAGGGCATTGATGCACTGATGGAGCGACATCGACTCGATGCGCTCGTCGGCGGCGGCGCCGGCGTGGCGGCGATGGCGGGTTACCCCAGCGTGACCGTGCCGTTTGGGCCGGTGGCGCCGCTGCCGACGGGGTTGCTGTTTTACGGCCGGGCGTGGAGCGAAGCAAAGCTCCTCGCGCTCGCCGCCGACTTCGAGGCGCACACCCGCGCGCGGCGCGAGCCCCGATTTCTGCCCACCGCTTCCGCGCCGTAATCCCGACGTCCGCCAAGCAACCGCCTGTCATTGCGAGGCACCCGCGATGGCGGGAGCAGGAGTAATCCAGCCGGATCGCCACGACGCGCTCCGCGCACCTCGCCAACACAAAGACGAAATCACCGGGGCCGTCGATTTAGCGTTCCATCACGCCACCGCGGCGGCGATTCGGCTGCGCAAATTCTCATCGGGCAACCGACCGATCCCGGCGCACATGTTGTCGCGGAGATGGGTAACTTTGGAAGTCGCCGGGATCGCGACGGTGATCGCCGGATGGGATACAACAAACTTCAACAGCAGTTGCGCCCAACTCGTGCAATCGATCTCGGCGGCCCACGCGGGCAACGGCTTTCCAACTTGGCGCCGGATCAGATCGCCTCCGCCCAGCGGTCGGTTGGCGATCACCGCCACGCCTTTATCCCGGGCGAGATCGAACAACCGCTTCTCGGCGTCGCGCTCGGACACCGAGTAAGCGACCTGCACGAAATCGACGACTTCGCTTTGGATCAGCTTCGCGACCGCCTCCGCCCCGCTGGCCGTATAGTGGGTCACTCCGAGATACCGGATGCGGCCGTCTTTTTTCCAGCCGCGCAAGGTGTCGAGATGCGCGCCCACATCGAGCAGGTTGTGCACCTGCATCAGATCGATTTTCCCCGCCCGCAGTTTGCGGATGGAGTCGTTCATCTGCGCGATACCCGCATCGCGACCGGAGATCCAAACCTTGGTCGCAACAAACAGTTTTTCCCGCAGGGCGTTTTTCGCCATCAGGTCACCGGCGACTTCTTCAGACTGACCATACATCGGCGACGAATCCAGGACGCGGCCGCCCAAAGCCGCAAATTCACGCAACACCGCTTCGATGGGCGCGCGTTCGGCGTCGCCCGAACCCACGTCAAACGTCTGCCACGTGCCCAAGCCGATCACCGGAATCTGTGCCCCGGTCGAAGGTATCGCGCGCGTGAGCAGCGGCGTCGCCCGCGGCGCCTCGCCCGACACCGCCGCCATCACGTTTCGTCCGCCCGCCAAAAGCGTGGCCGAGCCGAGCAACCGCAGCGCCGCTCGACGATTCATCCGGGACTTCGACGAAGATAGTGACATCACCCGACCGTTATCCCGTTCCAGAAAACTTTCAATCCGGCAAAACCGCCTAAAAACAATCGCCCTACCCGGCGCGGCGCAGGAGCGCGCTCGCGCGCGATCCGCAAACCAGCGGCCCCGCCACCCTCCGCGCCCGCGCCCGGCCTTGCGCTCAGCCCCTCCGCTCGCTCCACGGGCCCGTGATGGCCAACGTGTAGCCTGGGTTCTGCACGTTGACGAACAGCGTCGTGCCATCGGGCGAGAAACACGCGCCGCACAGCTCGCGGCCCCGTTTCGTGTTTGAGCCGATCAGATAATACTCGCCGCGCGGCGTGATTCCCACGATGCGGCAGATCGCGTCGGCATCTTCGCAGATAATCAGATCGCCCCACGGCGCCACCGTCACGTTGTCGCAATTGCGGAGCAGCTCGGTGTCGTTCGGTTCGGCGAAGAGCTCGATGAACCCCGGGGTCGCCGCCTCGCGCGCGGTGCCCTCATGCACGCTCGGGAAATACCGGAAGATCTGCCCCGACGCATTCCGCCCGCCGTTGGTCATCGCGAAATAGACCGAGTCGTTGCCCCACCACGCGCCCTCGCCGCGGGCAAAAACCGCCGCGCCCGCCGCCGCGCCACGCAGGCGCAGGTCGCCCTTCGGGTTATCGATTTCCTCCAGGTCGATCCACTCCACCGCGAGCCGTTGCCCGATCGGAAACGCGCTCTTGGTCCAATTACGGGTGTCGGCCGATTTCCGATCACGCACCGCCAGGGCCTGAAGTTTTCCGCCCGCCGCGAGTTTGCCCGGCTCCTTCGGCATGAAACGGTAAAGCAGGCCGTCACCCACGTCCTCCGTCTGATAAACGATCCCCGAGGCCGGATCGACCGCGACGGCTTCGTGCCGGAAACGTCCCATCGCCTTCAACGGCAAGGGATCTGCCAGCGCCGGTTGTGCCGTCGGCCGCACTTCGAAGTTGTAACCGTGCGCCTGCTCCGAGTGCGCCTCGGGCGTATCGCCGACTTCCTCGCACGTCACCCAGGTGCCCCATGGCGTGGGACCTCCCGCGCAATTGACCGTCGTGCCGGCCAAGCTCAGAAACTGCCGCTCGAGCCGCTGCGTGCGGGTGTCGAAGACCAACGTCGTGGTCCCGCCCAGATGCGGCGCGATGCCCTTGCCGTAATCGTAAATTTTCGCCCGGTCGATCCGCCCGAGCCGGCTCAGGTCCTTGCCAAACGCGCCCAACTCGGACTCGGCGCTTTTGATCTCGTGGTTGCAGACGAGCAGCGTCCGTCCGTTCTCTCCGGCAAACGCCGCCATGCCGTCGTGTTTACCAGGCACCAGCAAGCCATCCGCCATCTCGTCGCCCGTCGCGCCAAACCGGGCATAACGAAAACCCTTTGGCAGTTGAAAGAGCCCCGCCGGGTCGTCGACCAACGCGCCGAAGCCCGCCCGTCCGCCCACCACTGCTCGGCCGCCCGTAGCCAGCGCCGTCGCCGCCGCGGCCGGGCGGTTCACCAGTTCACGCAGGCCGATAAACCCCGCGGTATAGAGCCCGGCTGATTTCAGAAAGTCGCGTCGAGTCGTCATACCCCGAGCACACCGACCCCGCGCCCGTTGTCAAAAACGGCCGGCGACCGTGACCTGTTTGTGACGCCCGGCACACGCTTGCCATCGTTTCCCTCTCCGCTCTCTCTTGGCGCTTCCGCCCTCAGCCCTGTCTTTCGTCGCACTATGCTTCGCTTCACTTTCCGCCGCCTGCTCCAGATCATTCCGGTGCTCTGGATCATCATCACGGCGACGTTTTTCATGATCCGGTTTGTGCCCGGTGGACCGTTCACGGCCGAAAAAGCCGTCACTCCTGAAATCCTCCGCAACCTCGAGGCCCACTACGGTCTCGATAAACCGCTTTACCGGCAATACTTCGACTACATGGGGAGCCTTTTGCGCGGCGACCTCGGTCCGTCGTTCAAATACCCCAATCGCACCGTCAACGAAATCATCGGCGACAAGCTGCCCACCTCCTTGGAGCTCGGATTCATTTCCCTCGCCGTGGCCTTGGTGCTCGGAATCACGCTCGGCACCCTCGCCGCCGTAAAGCGCAACACGTGGCTCGACTATATGTGCTCGTCCTCGGCGATGATCGGCATCTGCGTGCCCACGTTCGTCCTCGGCCCGCTCTTCGTGCTCACCTTCGCGATCCATTTCCAATGGCTCAACGCCTCCGGTTGGTATGGCCCCTCCGACCGCATCTTGCCCTGCCTCACCCTCGGCTGCGTTTACGCCGCCTACATCGCCCGGCTCACCCGCGGCGGCATGTTGGAGGTCCTCAATCAAGACTACATCCGCACCGCCCGCGCGAAAGGCGCCGGCGAGCTTCGGGTCGTCTTCAAGCACGCGATGCGCGGCGGCTTGCTCCCCGTCATCTCCTTCCTCGGGCCGGGCATCGCGGGCATCCTCACCGGCTCATTCGTGATCGAGACCATTTTCCAAATCCCCGGCCTCGGCCGCGAATTCGTCAACAGCGCCTTCAACCGCGACTACACCTTGGTCCTCGGCACCGTCATCCTCTACGCGACGCTCATCGTCGTCCTGAATCTCGTCGTCGACATCGTCCAGATCTGGCTCAATCCGAAACTGAAATTCGAATGAGCCCCGCGCCCTCTTTCCCACGTCGGGGCGGCGCTCGCCGAAGCCCGCTCCGCACCGCCCACACTCACTCCGCCGCGGTCGCGTTCGAATTCTTCGCTTACCCGGTTCCCCTTTCGTGTGTTTCGTGTCTTTCGTGGTGAAAATTCCGATGGTCTCCCTTTCCCCTTCCCCCGACCGCATCCCGCCCGCCGTTGTCACGCCCGAGCAAATCGAAACCGGTCATTCCCTCTGGCACGACGCGTGGTCGCGCCTCCGCAAAAACAAACTCGCCGTCTTCGGCGGCGTCACGCTCATCGTGCTCGGCCTCCTTTGCGGCATCGGGCCGTTCTTCACCCAGTCCTACCAGACCCAAAACCTCGACCTCGGCGCCACTCCGCCGAGCGCCGCGCATTGGCTCGGCACCGACACCCTCGGCCGCGACCTCTTTTCGCGCATTCTGTTCGGCGGCCGCATCTCGATCTTGGTCGGCCTCGTCGCCACGTTTGTCGCCCTCGCGATCGGCGTCACCTACGGCGCCGTCTCCGGTTTCTTCGGCGGCAAGCTCGACGCCTTCATGATGCGGATAGTCGATATCATGTATGCCCTGCCGTTCACGATCTTCGTGATTCTGCTCATGGTGTTTTTTGGGCGAAACATCTTTTTGCTCTTCTTCGCCATCGGCGCGGTCGAATGGCTCACGATGGCGCGCATCGTTCGCGGCCAGATCATGACGATCAAGAAAATGGAATACATCGAGGCCGCCCGTGCCCTCGGCCTCGGCAAGCGCCGGATCATCTTCCGCCACATGATCCCCAATATCCTCGGCCCGATCATCGTCTACACCACGCTCACGATTCCCGCCGTCATGTTGCTGGAGGCGTTCCTCAGTTTCCTCGGCCTCGGCGTGCAACCGCCCATGAGTTCCTGGGGTGTGCTCATCAAGGACGGCGCGGAAAAGATGGAAGAATTTTGGTGGCTCCTCGTGTTCCCCGGCGGCGTGTTTTCGCTCACGCTGTTCTCCCTAAACTTCCTTGGCGACGGCCTCCGCGACGCTCTCGACGTGCGCTCGTCGAAGGACTAACGTCATCGACCCAGCGAATGTTCCGCGCATTGACACTCCCACATCGCGGATAATCCTTTTCATAAATGCCAGTCGCCGCTTCCAAGCCGTCCACCGCCCTACGCGGCCGGGCCAAGCGCGCCAGTCGCGCAGTCTCCGCGTCAAAGCTCATTTCCGCCCGCAAGGCGGCTGTGGTCTACCCCGTGCCGACTCCCGGTTCTCTGTATGACCGCGCCCGACACCTGATCGGCACGATCAGCGGACCGGGCGATCTTTCAACCAATCCCCGCCACATGGATGGCTATGGAGCATTCCGTCGTCCTTGACGCGAGCCCGCTCGTTGCGCTGATCGACCGAGACGATGCCCATCACTATTGGGCCGTCGAAGAATTCTCGCGCATCGATGGAAGTCTCATCACCTGCGAGACCGTGATCGCCGAGGCTTACTACTTGGTTCGCCGGAACCCAGCCGGGATCTCAACCCTTCTGTCTTATCTCGACGAAGGTATTGTCCGCCTCGATTTCGACCTCGGCCTCAATCTCGCCTCGGTCACCGCTCTGATGCGCAAATACCGCGACGTCCCCATGTCCCTCGCCGACGCCTGCCTGGTGCGCATGAGCGAACTTCACGACCGCGCCCGGGTCTTTACCCTCGACTCTGATTTCAAACGCTACCGTCGCCACGGCCGCCAAGCCATCCCTCTCATCATTCCTGGACCGACCCGATGATCCGCCGTTTCCGCCCCTACTTCAGCTACCTGCGCGCCCACCGCGGCCTGCTCATCGTTGCGATTCTCTGCGGCATCATCGCTGGCGTGGCCTCCGGCGCCGGTCTGCCCTACATGGTGAAGAAGGTCTTCCCCGTTATCTTTGCCAAGGACGCTGTCCCGCTCACCGCGTGGGAACTCGCTCTCATCACGCTTTGGATTCCCGCCGTCTTTCTCGTGCGCGGCGTCGCCACCTACCTCAACACTTACTTCATCCAGCTCGTCGGCACGCGCGTGCTCGAAGCCATCCGCCTCGATTTCTTCCGCAAACTCCAGATTCTCCCGCTCTCATTTTTCCAGAAAAACTCCACCGGCGATCTCATCTCGCGCGGACTCTCCGACGCCAACCAGCTTCAGGTCACCCTCACCACCGTCGCCAACGAGATCATCAAGAGCCCCGCGAGCCTCCTCGGCAGCATCGGCTTCGTCGCTTACACCGCCTACACCGAACAGGGCGTCGCCCTTGTCCTCGTTACCCTCGCCGTCGTGCCGCTCTCGGTTCTACCCATCCGCTACATCGGCAAAAAGCTGATCAAGCGCGCCGGCCAAATCCAAGCCGAGCTCGGCGGCGTCACCGATATTTTCTCCGAAAATCTTAGCGCCACCAAAGAGGTCCGCGCCTTCGGTCTTGAAGCCCGCGAGACGACCCGCTTCTCCCGCGCCTCCCAGACGCTCATCCGCGCGCAGATGAAGTTCATGAAGTATGAGAAGGCCCTCACCCCGCTCATCGAGATCATCTCCTCGGCCGGCATCGCCTTCACCCTGCTTTACGCCTACAAAGTCCAACTCGCCCAAGACACCTTCATCACGCTCATCACCGCGCTCTACGCGAGCTACGAGCCGATCAAAAAACTGGGCAGTCTCAACAACGAGCTGAAGCGGGGCATCGGCGCTCTCGACCGACTCGAAGCCGTCCTGCAGGCCCCCGTCGCGATCGTGGACGCCCCCGCCGCCCTCCCGCTGCCTCACGCCACCGGCGAACTGGTTTTTGAAAACGTCGGCTTCGCCTACGCCGCCTCCGAGCCCGTCCTGCGTGAGGTCTCCGTCCGCCTACCCGCCGGCACCGTCTGCGCCCTCGTCGGCCCCAGCGGCGCCGGCAAGTCCACTTTCGCCAACCTCGTCCCGCGTTTCTTCGATCCGGTCGCCGGCCGAGTCACGCTCGACGGTCACGATCTGCGCCACCTCCGCCTCGCCGATCTGCGCCGCGCCATCGCCGTCGTCGCCCAAGACCCCGTCCTCTTCAACGACACCATCTTCAACAATCTCCTCATCGCCCGCCCCGAAGCCACCGTCGCCGAGGTCGAGACCGCCGCTCGCGCCGCCTTCGCCCACGAATTCATTAACGGTTTCCCCGACGGCTACGCCACGGTCGTCGGCGAGCGCGGCGCCCGGCTATCCGGCGGACAAAAGCAACGCCTCGCCCTCGCCCGCGCCTTCCTACGCAACGCGCCCGTGCTCATCCTCGACGAAGCGACCAGCGCCCTCGACAGCGAGAGCGAAGCCGCCATCCAGCTCGCGCTCAAGAAACTGGTCGTCGGCAAAACCGTGCTGATCATCGCCCACCGTTTTTCCACGATCCGCGACGCGACCAAAATCCTCGTCTTCGATCAGGGCCAAATCGTCGCCGACGGCACCCACGCCGAACTCCACGCCGGCAACGCCCTCTACCGCTCCCTTTACGACCGCCAGCAGGGCGCGTAGCCCGCCAGTTCGCTGTCGCTCGTTTGATTTGTGGGAGCGAGCTTGCTCTCGACTTCACCCTTCGCCTCCGGCTGTGGGAGCGGCTTTACGCCGCGACCCACACCCGCGCCGCGACCCACACCCGCGCCGCGACCCCACACCCGCGCCGCGCCCTCACCGCCGCACCCGCACGATATAGTGCAAATAGAGCGTGTTTTTCAGATAGCCAAATGTGAGCGCGTTCAAAATCCGCACGTTCCAGCCCGCGTCCACTTTCTTAAAAACCCGCTCAATCGTGAGCCCGTTACTCGCAAATAACTCCGCGATCGTCTCGAGCGTAAAAAACCGTAGGTGGGTTTTATCCAACAGGCCTTCCTGCGCGTAGGTCCATTGCCCGCGCAGCATCTTCCGGATGTTTCGGTGAAACCCCACGTTGGGAATACTCGCCACGATGCAGCCGTCGGGCTTCAGCAGTTTTTTCAACTTCGCCACCACCGCCCACGGATCGGCCGTGTGCTCCAGCACGTCCGCGCAGATGATGCAGTCCACCGAGCCCTCGGGAAACGGTAACGCCACCTGCTCGATGTTGCCGACCACCACCTCGTCGAGCCAGCGGCTCGCTTCCTCGCCCGCCGCCGGAAAAAGCTCTGCGCCGTAAACCGTCGTCACTCCCGGCTGCTCCTTGAGCCAACGCCCCAACGTCCCCTTCCCGCAGCCCACATCCAGCACCACCACGCACCCTTCCGGGATCGCTTCGATCACCTCGCTGCGTAGGTGCGCGTAGTAATCGGTGCGCTTTCCGTTTTCTGAGGCAGGGAGCCAGCTCGGCGGGTGATATTGCATTGCGGATTTTTTTAAGACTTATCGCTTCGTGCGCACTCGCGCCAACTCGAAAACCCGCATGACGGCCGCACCGCATCTCCTCGTCATCCGCCGACGCTACCTCGGCGATATCGTCTTGCTCGGTTCTTTCCTACGCAACCTCCGCCTCCACTGGCCCGACGCGCGCCTCACCGTCCTGACCGAGCCCGCCTACTCCACGGTGCTCGCGCTCAACCCCGATGTCTCCGCCGCCCTCACCCTGCCGCGCCGCGCCACCGACTGGCCCGCGTTTCTAGGCCTTCTGCGCCGCGCCCGTTTCACCCACGTCTTCGATCTCGATAACACCCAGAAAACCGCGCTGCTCACCCGGCTCACCGGCGCGCCCAACCGCCATACGTTCCACCTTGAGAACGTTCGCCGTCACTTCCCGCGACTTTACACCCACACCACCTTCGTCGACTCCGTCGCCTACAGCGCCCAACCCATCACCGAGACCTATCTCGCGATGCTCACCACCGCCGGCATTCCGGTCGCGAGCCGTGAAGTCCGCCTCGTCCCCCGCCCCACCGACCTCGCTGCCATCTCCGCTCTCCTTGGCCCACAGCCGAAATTCGATCATCCAAAATCGAAAATCCAAAAAATTCTTCTCCATCCCGGCTCCCGCAGTCCTTATCGCGTCTGGCCCGCCGAAAATTTTGCCGCCGTCTGCGACCGTCTTCAAGACGACCTAAACGTCCAGATATTCCTCGTGGGCGGTCCCGCCGAGCGCCCGCTGCTCGACGCCATCCGCGCGGCCGCCAAGACCCACCTCGTCGTCCTCGACCGCCCGTTGCCCATCGGACAATTCGCCGCCCTCGCCTCGCAGTTCGATCTCTTTCTCTGCCACGATAGCGGCCCGATGCACGTCGCCGCCGCCGTCGGTACCCCGGTCGTCGCCCTAGTCGGCGCACAAAACACCACGGTATGGGGCCCGGTCGGCCCACACCACTCCGTGCTCCAAGCCGCCCAACCCTGTGCCGCCGCCTGCGTGGCGCCCGCCTCCTGCACCCCCGGCGACTCCTACAAAAACCTCTGCGTGCGCCGGCTCACCGTTGCCGAGGTTTTCTCCGCCGTGCGCACCGCGCTCGCCGGCCAACGATGATTCCCCCGCCACTCATCACCTTCGGCGTGCCGGCTTACAATCGGCCCGCGCTCCTCGCCGAAACCCTCGCCAGCCTCGCCGCGCAAACCGCCGCCGTTCCCTACGAAGTCATCGTCTGCGACGACGGCACGCTCCCCGAAACCGCCGCCACCGTCGCCCGTTTTCCATCCGATAAATTTTTCTACCACCGCAACACGCCCACGCTCGGTCCCGTATCCAATTGGAACGAAGCCCTCCGCCGGGCGCGCGGCACCTGGGTCATGGTGCTCCACGAAGACGATACGCTCTACCCGTGGTATCTCGCCGCCGTCCTCCCACACCTCGGGGAAAATCTCGCCGCCATCTGCACGCGCACCGTCTCCGGCGCGACCATGCCTGCTCTGCCCGTGCCGACCTCGCCCGCCACTGCCGCGGCCTTCGCCTACCCGCCGCGCTATTTTCTCAAAAGCGCCATGACCCCCTTCCCCGGGGTGTTGATCCGCCGCGAGCTCGCCGAAAAACTCGGCGGCTTCAGCGAACAAGCCGGCCCACTCGCCGACTACGAGTTCTGGTATCGCCTCGCCTGCGCCGGCCGCATCGAGGTCGTTCGCGAGGTCGCCGCGTTCTACCGCGTCGCCGACGGCCAATGGACCGAACGCGCCTGGCCGACTATGATTCGACAGACGCATCTCCTCCGCCTGCGCATCGCCGGCGAACAGTTCCCAAAAAGCCCGCGCCTTGGCCGCTGGCTCGCCCGCTTCTTCACCTTCCGCAACGCCCTCAGCTACGACGCCCGTTTCCCCCAGAAACCCGCCTCCCTCGCCCGCGCGCTCCGCCTCGGCTCGATCCCGTTTGCGCGCTTGCCCAGCGGTTGGGTTTGGGCCGCCCTCAAGCGACTCTCCTGAACGCCATGCGCCTCACCGTCGCCGTCTGCACCTACCACCGCGCCGAATTTCTGCGCCAAACGCTCGCCAGCCTTGCCCGGCAGACTTTCCCGCGCGACCAGTTCGAAGTCCTCGTCATCGACAACAACTCTCCCGACCACACCGCCGCAGTCGTCGCCGAGTTTGCCTCCACCCCGCTCGCCCCGCGCCACATTCTCGAGCAACAACAGGGCCTCGACTACGCCCGCAACCGCGCCATCGCCGAGGCCCGCGGCGACGTCATCCTCTTCGCCGACGACGACATCCTCGCGCGGCCCGATTGGCTCGCCCAAATCTTCGCGCCGTTCGCATCCGATGCCTGCGACCGCATCGGCGCGGTGGGCGGCGAAGTGATTCCCGTCTTCCCCGACGGCCTCCCGCCTTGGGTCGCCGAGTGGCACGCGCCGCTCGCCTTCCGCGCCGATGCCGGCCCGCTCCCGTCGCGCCATAGCCCGATGGGTGCCAACCTCGCCATCCCCCGCGCCGTCTTCGCCCGCGTCGGCGTGTTTCACACCACGCTCGACCGTGCGGCCGGGAACTATTTCTCCGGCGGCGACAGCGAGATGATCCGCCGCATCCGCGCGGCAGGTCTGGAAATCTGGTTCGCTCCCGCCGCCGCCGTGCGCCACCAGATGCCCGCGAGTCGCACCACGTTTCGTTACGCGGCGCGCCACGCTTTCGACTCGGCCCGCTCGCGCACCATCGACCGCGCCGGCCAACCGGGCGGTCGCGCCTACCTCGCCACCCGCTGGCTCGCCAACGTTCTCAAAACTCTCGGCTACGCCGTCGTCGCGCTCCTGGCCATCTGCGTCCTTCGCACCGGCGACGCCAAAAAATCCCTCGTCCGCGCCTGGCGCTCCTGCGGCTATCTCTATCAAATTCCCCGGAGCCTCCTCGGAAAAATCTGAACGAAGCCCTCATTTTCTTCCTCCGCTTTTTCCGCCTAGTCCGTGTGTTCCGTGGGCAAACCTCCGGAATGCCTCACGCCAAGTCCACCAAGCTCCCGATCCCCCCAAAGATCGACCCCCCCTCCGCTTCGGATGGCTTTCAATCTTTCTGACCCAATCTTTCCGACAAACTACCCGGCCCATTCACGTCCACCGGAGCCCGATCTTTAGTCAGAAAAATGGGGTCATAAAGATAAAGCCTCTACCCTTTCAGCCACCTAGCCTCCGCTATTCGCGTCCCTTGGCGCCATTCGCGGTTGCACTCGTTTCTCAGCCTCCGCTCTCCGTTTCCTCCGTGTTTTCCATGGGCCCACGCCGGAGTTCCTCACGCCAAGGCCAAGGTCGCAAAGTCCTCGATCATCTTCTGCTCCACATCTGCGCTCTCTGCGCCCTCCGCGTGAGGCCCTCCCCAGTTCGTTCAATTTCTGCCCACCCTCAAACCTCCCCCGGCCTCACCACCAGCGCCCTCGCCTCCTCCGCCCGCTTCCGGTTTTTCTCCACTCCGAGCGCATCCAGCCCCAGCGCATTCGCCGCCGCCAGCACCGTGCCCACGCCGCAAAACGGATCGACCACCACGTTCGCCCCCACAACCTCCCGCGCAAAGCGCACCGCGTGGCCGGCCGCGCGCACGCCCATCGCTCGCACCCACTTCTGCTCGCCCGCGTCGGCGATCACATCGGGAATCGGCAACCCATCCGGACACTTCAACGCCCGCGAAACCGCAATGAAGTGGGTGAATCCCGGCCGCCCGGTCGTGAGCATTCCCGCCGGCCGCCGCAGCACGATCTTGTGAAACAAGACGCGCGCGCCCGCGTCCTCTGCGGCCCGGATCACCATCGCACCTTTGTCGATCCACTCCCCGTCCCGTTTGATATCGCTTTGAAAAAAAAGCGCTGCGCTCTCATCCGGCACCGCATTTACCACCAGCCGCACCGCACCGAGAAACCACGCCCGCCACACCTCAAGCGTCACGCCCACCTCGGAAACATCCGGCAGCGAAGTCACCGCGCACGCCCCGTCGATCCGCCCGCGTTCCCGCAGCCACGGAATCGCATCCGCGCAGATCACCTCTCGCTTCGGCTCACCGTTCATCACTCCACGGAGCGCCAACCTAGCGCCGGAGTAAAGCCCTCCGCCGCCTCAAGGTCGTGCGCGCCGGCGAGCGGCCGAGGCGGGCTCTATCGACATTCCCTGCCGTCGCTTCGCCCCGCACTCTTGTCCTGGAAGGTTGAGCCGTGCAAGTTGTGGGCAAAGCGTTCCTGGCCCGCCGCCTTTTCGCGCTACTTCCGCTCCCACGTCCCGGTTAATAAATTTCGGGCAATCCCGTTTAATCATGCATGAACGGTTGCCATTCCATCGAAACCTCCGGACCATCACTGCTCTCATGGCACTTACCTCGGGCTCATCCGCACCGGTCGAAGAGAAGTTCTCTCTTCCCCTTTTTCTTTTCACCGTCGCGGTCTCGCTGGCGGGCCTCATCGCCCTCGTTTGGCTGCTCGCGCCGGCCTCCGTCTGGCAGGCCCAGCTCGCGATGCCCGTCGTGCCCTTCATCGTTGCCTTCCTCGTGGTGCATCTCGGCACCTGCTTCTTCGAGTATTTCTTCCACCGCTACGTCTTGCACCGCCCAGTGGTCCCGGCCCTGAGCCGGTTCTACAAGCAACACACTTTGCACCACTCGCTCACGCGCATCGGCAAACGGTTCACCGCCGCCGGTCGCGAGGTCCCTTACGTTGAGAATATCTACCCAGTCACCACCCCCGAGCAGGGCGAGGCGTCGTTCTTCCCTTGGTATACCCTCGTCGCCTTTGCCGCCGGCTTCGCTCCGTTCCTGATTTTGATGCAGTGGCTGATGCCCACATGGCCGTGGCTCTTCGCCGGCTTCGCCGCCCTCGCCTTCGCCCTGGCGCTCTACGAGATCTTCCACGCCTTCGAACATTGGGCCTTCGAGCGCTGGGCCCCGCTCATCGAGCACAAATACTTCGGCGGCCTTTGGCGCCACATCTACAGCTTCCACCTCCGCCATCACGCCTCCATTGACTCCAACGAGGCCATTTCCGGGTTCTTTACCTTGCCCGTGTTCGACTGGGTTTTCGGCACCTTCCAAATCCCGAAAACCCTCTTCACCCACGGCTCCGAGTGGCACGCCTCCGAGTTCACCACGCCCCGGCCCTACGCTTTCATCCGCTGGTGCGACACCCGCGCTAATGCCCTCGTGAAGAACCGCCGCGCGCTCGCCCGTCAGCAACCCACCGCCACCGGTCCCGACGCGCCCGTCACCCAAGATGACGCCGAGTCCGCCGCCGGCAGCTCCAGCCGTTCCAACGTCAACTGACCCCCGGCCGGCTCAACCAAATCGCCCGATGCCTCAAGGCTTCGGGCTTTTTTGTGCCTAAGTATCGTGTGCCCGCCCGCCAACGCCACACCGCCGAACTTAAAAACAAGCTACCCCAAGCCGCCCGACGCAACGCCCGACCTCCCACCACCCGCTACTTTTTCTGCAGCACCGGCGCCTGCGATTTCAGTTTCTTGATCTTCGGCGCGATCACGAACGAGCAGTAGCCCGCGTGCGGGTTTTTCGCGAAATAATCCTGATGGTAATCCTCCGCTGGCCAGAATTTCACGAGCGGCACGATTTCCGTCATGATCGGATCGCGAAACTCTTGGCTCGCCGGGACCCGCGACTTCATCGCCGCGGTTTTTTGCGCTTCATCGGCATAGAGAATGATCGAGCGATACTGCGGACCGTGATCGTTCCCCTGCCCGCCCACCTGCGTGGGATTGTGCACCTGCCAAAAGTAGTCGAGCAGCGCCTCGAGCGAGACCACGGCGGGATCGTAGTCGATCCGGATGACCTCGGCGTGTCCCGTGCGATGGCTCGTGATGTCTTTGTAGGTAGGATTCGGTTCCTTGCCGCCGGAATAGCCGCTGACGACGGCTTTGACGCCGGGGACGATTTCATAAGCGGCTTCGGTGCACCAGAAGCATCCGCCCCCGAGGACGAGCGAGGCGAGTTTGGATTCAGCGGCGGAAGACATAGAGGAAACCGCGGCAAGCAGCGCGGGGACGAGGGTTAACCAAGCGAGAGGTTTCATGGGCGTAAGAGGCCACCGTGCCCAAAATCACTCCCGCCGCAAGTCACCCCGCGCGGACGCCGCCTGCCCGCTGCCGGCCCTCGCTCCCGTAATGGACCACGGAGAGACGCCCTGCCGTTTACCGCGAGAGCTTCCGGTACTTTATGCGGTGCGGTTGGTCGGCCTCCTTGCCTTTCCGCTTCTTGAAATCTTCAAGGTAGCTCGAGTAGTTGCCGGCGAACCAATGCACCGTGCTGTCGCCTTCAAACGCCATGATGTGCGTCGCCACGCGGTCGAGGAACCAACGGTCGTGCGAAATGATCACCGCGCAGCCGGCAAACGTTTCCAACGCTTCTTCCAGCGCGCGGATCGAGTTCACGTCGAGATCGTTGGTCGGCTCGTCGAGCAGCAGCAGATTGGCCCCGCTCTTCAGCACGCGCGCGAGCAACACGCGGTTGCGTTCGCCGCCGGAGAGCACGCCCACTTTCTTCTGCTGGTCGGCGCCCGTGAAACCGAATTGCGCGCAATACGCCCGGCTGTTCACCGAGCGCGGCCCGAGCGCGAGGATTTCTTGCCCGTCGCTGATCACTTCCCAGATCGTCTTGTCGCCCTCCAGCGAATCGCGCGACTGTTCCACATAGGCCGACTTCACCGTCTCGCCGACCTTGAACGTCCCCGCGTCGGCTTTTTCCAGATTGGTGATGAGCTTAAAGAGCGTGGTCTTGCCGGCGCCGTTGGGCCCGATGATCCCGACGATGCCGCCGGGCGGCAGCGCGAAGTTGAGTTTATCGAAGAGCAATTTCTCGCCAAACGCCTTCGCCACATTCTGCGCCTCGACCACGACCGTGCCGAGCCGCGGGCCGGCCGGAATGATGATCTCGAAAATCTTTTCCTGTTCGACGACATCGGCCTTGAGCATGGCCTCGTAGGCGTTGATGCGCGCCTGGCCTTTCGACTGGCGGGCCTTGGCCCCTTGGCGAATCCACGCCAGTTCTCGCGCCATGGCTTTCTGGCGCTTGCTCTCGGTGCGCTCGGCGACGGAGGCGACCGCCTGCTTCTGCTCGAGCCACGAGGAATAATTTCCTTTCCACGGCAGACCGTGGCCGTGATCGAGTTCGAGAATCCAACCGGCCACATTGTCCAAAAAGTAGCGGTCGTGCGTGACGGCGATGACCGTGCCTTCGTAGCGGCCGAGGTGCTGCTCGAGCCAATTAACGCTATCGGCATCGAGATGATTCGTCGGCTCGTCGAGCAGGAGAATCGACGGCTTCTGCAACAACAGTCGCGCGAGCGCCACGCGGCGCCGTTCACCACCGGAAAGATGATCGACGATAGCGTCGCCGGGCGGACAACGCAGTGCATCCATCGCCATGTCCACCTGCGGCGCGACATCCCACGCGCCGAGCGCGTCGATCTTTTCCTGCAACTTCGCCTGCTTGTCAGCGACGGCATCCTTCGCCGCATCGTCGGCCGCTTCGGCGAGCTCGTCCCAACTCGCATCGTAGGCCGCCGTGAGATCCGTGAGATGCTTCACGCCCTCTTCGACGCAGGCCCGGACCGTGGCCCCGGGGGTGAGGGCCGGCTCCTGCTGCAGAAAGCCCACCGTATAACCCGGCTCAAAATGCACGCGACCGTCGATCTCGGTATCGATCCCCGCGAGGATGCGCATGAGCGAGGACTTGCCGGAGCCGTTCAGACCGAGGACTCCGATCTTCGCGCCATAGTAAAACGAGAGGGAGATGTCGCGGAGGATTTCCTTGCGCTCGATTTTCTTCGAGACGCCGAGCATCGAGAAAATGATCTTCGGGGCTTCTTCGGTTTTGGCCATGCGCCGAATCGACTAGGGTTTCGTCGCCAGTTCAAGCCGCGCGAGCAGGTCGAGCGCATCAAGGCGATTTACCCCGCAGATGTTCGCCATTGGCCGGAGGCTAGCGCAGACCGCCGGGCGGTCGGCCCGGCCGAAAATCGCGCAGCGAAAATCCGCGAGCAGTTGCACACACCTCACGCCGGCCGGCTTGCCGTGGGGCATCCCCGGGATCGACGAAGAAATCGAGGGCGCGATGCAACACGCGCCGCAACCAGCGCGACAGTCCATGGCCGACAAGCGGGGCCATGGCCCGCCGGCACAAGCTATTTCAAGCCCGCGATCAGCACCTTGAGCTGCGCCGCATGGTCCGCCGTGTCCACTTTCTCCGCCACCGCGAGCACTGTGCCGTCGCTCCCGAGCACAAACGCCGCCCGCGCCGGCCCAAAGTATTTTTTGCCGTACATGGACTTTTCCACGACCGCATCCGCCGCCTGCGCAAAAAGATCACCCGGGTCGCTCGCCAGCGTGTAGGCGATTTTCTTCTTCGCGGCGTATTTCAAATGCGAGCCGGGCGTGTCGCGGCTGACGGCGACGAGCGTGTAACCGGCCTCGGCAAACTCGGCGGCGTGGGCCGCGAGAGAGTCGTTCTGTTTATCGCAGGAACCCGTGTTGTTTTTCATATAAACCGACACAATCGTGCGGCGGGTGAGCAGGTCCTTGAACGCGACCTCCTGAGCGACGCCGCCGGCGACGATCGTGAGCTTAAAGTTGGTTTTTAGCTTCTTTCCGGGAGAAATCATGTTGCAGCCACTGAGCGAGCGTCGGCGTCGACGTCAAATTGCCCGACACGTTAGCCCAAAAATACCTCCGGTTGAGGCTTTGACGCGCCGATAAATACCCTGCAACTTCACCCTGAATGAAATCCGTTAAGGTACCCGCTTTGGAGCTGTTCCTCCATGAAATGATTCCCCTCGCCAAGGCGATGGGCGTCGGCGTGGAAGTCAGCGATGAACGCGCCCTCACCCTCACGGCTCCGAAAGAGCAGAACAAAAATTCGCTCAACACCGCATTTGGCGGCAGTCTCGTTTCACTCGCCACCCTAGCCGGTTACGGCGTTGTCTGGGAGTTGATGAAAAACGAAAAAGGCGCCGAAAAACCCGAATGGAGCATCGTCGTCAAAGAGAGCCGAGCGGCCTACCGCCGGCCCGTGATCGGCGACCTGCGTGCGATCTGCGAGCGCCCGGCCCAAGCTGCCATCGCCGAATTCAAAGAAGCTCTCGCCCGCTACGGCAAAGCTAAGCTCAAGCTCCGCGCCCGCGTCATCGAGAAGGGTCAGACCGCAGTCGATGTCACCGCGGCGTTTGTCGTCACGCGCTGAATTTCGTTGGCCTGACTCCGCTCCGTCGTCCGACCGCGCCCGAACCGGCGTAGTTTTTTTGTGGGCTTAGATATGCTTAGAATCCGCCTCGTCTTTCTTCACGTAGCCGCTGTCCTGCCGCTGGTGGTTCACGGCGTTTTTCTTCAGGTAGGCTTGATAGACATCGTCCGGGGTCATGCCGAGCGTCTGCGCGAGCGACACAAGAAAGTGAAACAGGTCGACGACTTCGACCTTGGCGTTCTGCTCGTCAAACTTTTGGTATTTCGCCCACCATTTCCACGGCACGGAGTCGATCAGCTCGGCGGTTTCCTGCTGCATGGCGCGGGTGTAGTTGAGAATCCATTTCGCCTTTTCCTCGTCGGTCGGAGGCGGGAGGCTGACGCCGATCCGCTGGTTTAACGCGTCTTGCATCCGGAAGATTTCCTCGAGTTTGTCCATGGGTGCGACGGTGGGAAACCGCTCCGGCGCTGGCAAGCCCGCCTTGGGGCGGGCCGGGTCAAAGTCGTGTGAGTCCCCGGTAATCTTTCTCTTTTCTCTTTCTCTTAATCATTCTCTCCCGTCGGCAAAATCGGACGAAAGAGAAAGATAAAGAAGACCGAGAACGATCGACCGAACGACTGCGATCCTGCCCTGTCCCGCCTTGGGCCACGCCGGAATTTGCAGTTGCTCCCCGGGCGGCCCGCCGCGACGCTGCGTCCTTCATGCACGCGTCGAGCGCGGTCCCCGCGCTCCGTGTGTGCCCAACCAAATCGGTTGCTCTCCTGCCTACGCGGGATGAGCGCCTCAGCACAAAACAACAGCACATGTCAGATCACGATCAGTCCGGCGCTTCGGCCCCGGCTCCAGCTCCCGCCCCGGCGGCGAGCGGTGCCGCCCCCGCCGCGACCCAGCCGTTCGGCACGTTCGGCACCACCCGAGGCTCCGGCCTCAACCGTGGCAAACGTGTCACTCCGCCTGCGGCTCCCGCCGCCGGTTCCGCCGCTTCCAGCGGCTTCAAACCCAGCGCCCTCGAAGTCATCACCTCGAAGAGCGAATACGTAAACCCGTTTACCGGTGAGACCACCGTGAGCGCGCCCGTCGTCAACGAGCCTGCCCCCCAGGCCGCCCCCGTCATCACCCCGCCGGCTCCGGCCCCCGTGGCCGCAGTCGTCCCTGCCTCCGTTGCGACCGCAGTCGTCGCCGCCCCCGTGGCGGTCAAGGAAACCGCTCAGACCGCCGACCTGTTCCCCTTCAGCGATCACAAGCGCAACGAAGACGCGCCGAAGCCGGCGTTGAACATTCTCCCGCCCCAAGGCGGCGAGAAACGCGCCGCCGTGAATTGGGAGGCGTCGCCCGCACCTGCCGGCGACGCTGCCGCTCAAGCACCGCGCCGCGAAGATCGTCCGACGTTCCGCACGGAAAAAGGTCGCCGCAGCGACAGCGAAAACCGTGACGCCCGTCCGGCCGACGCTCGTCCGGCCGACACCCAAGAGCCCAAGCCCTTCGACCGTGGCGCCCCCCGTGAGCCGCGTCCGCAAGACCGCAAATTCGAACCACGTACCAACCAACCCTACCAAGACCGCGGTGGGCGCTCCGACCGGGGCCAACGCTCGGATCGCTCCGACCGTCCTGCCCGCCACGAAGAACCCGCTCCGGTGAAAAAGTCCGGTGGTTTCTTCGGTTGGCTCAAAGGTCTCTTCGGCGGCAAGAAAGCTCCCGAGGCTCCCGCTGCCGGCGGTGGCCGCGAGGGCGAACCGCGCCGCGACGGCGACTCCGGTGGCGAGGGACGCAACCGCGGTGGCCGCGGTCGGGGACGTGATCGGGGTGGTAACCGTGCACCGCGCGACCCCAACTTCCAGCACCCCGATCCCCGCGATGAAGTCGGCCCGTCCGAAGGCGGCGGCGACAACTCGCGGGGTGAGGATCGCGGCGAAGGCCGGCAGGACGGCGGCGGACGCCGCGGACGCCGTGGTGGTCGCGGACGTTCCCGTGACGGCGGCGGGGGCGGCGGTCGCGATGATCGCGGCCCGCGCCCCGAAGGCCAACAGGGCGGCGGCGCGATCTGATTCGCGTTAAGCCTTGCCCCCTGCGCCGCACCGCGCGCATTTCAAAGGCGTCCGTGATTCACGGACGCCTTTTTTATTTTTAGCCTTCGTTCCGACCGTCAGCTTTGAACGCTCAGCCCTCAACTCTCAGCTCTTAACTTTTTCCGATCGATGTCCGACCTCATCGTCAACGGCGGCAAGCCCCTCTCCGGCACCATCACGCCCTCCGGCAACAAGAACTCCGTGTTGCCCATCTTCTGCGCCACGCTGCTCACCGATGAGCCCGTCACGCTGAAAAACGTCCCGGACATCACTGACCTCGACAAGCTCGTCACGTTCTTCCGCGCCCAAGGTTCGCAGATCGAGTGGAACCGCGAGAAAGGCGTGATGCGCGTGGATCATTCCACGTTTCGCAACGCCCTCGCCAACGACGAGCTCCCGCAGGATATGCGCTCCACGGTGCTGCTTTACCCGGCACTGTTGCAGCGGCTGCGCAAGATCACGATCCACGCCAACACCAAGGGTTGCACGCTCGGCGTCCGCGAGATCGATCCGCATCTGGACATCCTCCGCGCCCTCGGCGCCTCGGTCCACCAAGGCGACCCACTCGTCATCGCCCTGCCCGTCGGCTTTCGCGGCGCGCGCCACTGGCTCGACTATATGTCGGTCACGGTCACGGAAAATTTTGCCATGGCCGCCGCCCTCGCGAAAGGCAGTTCCACCCTCATCAACGCCGCCAGCGAGCCGCACGTGCAGGACCTCTGCGCCGCACTCGTCGCGATGGGCGCGAAAATCACGGGCCTCGGCACCTCCCGCCTCGAAGTCACCGGCGTAAAAAAACTCCACGGCGCGACGATCACGATCGGCAGCGACTACCACGAGATCGTCACCTTCCTCGCGCTCGGTGCCATCACCGGTGGCGAAGTGCGCGTGACCAAATCCCTGCCGCATCACTTTGATCTCATCACCCGTGCCTTCGCCAAACTCGGCGTCGTCGTCGAACATGAGGGCGACACCGCCATCGTGCGCCGCAGCCAGAAACTTGTGATCGAGGCGCCGTTCACCGCCAATTTACTCCCGAAGATCGAAGCCGCACCGTGGCCGTATTTTTCCGTCGACCTGCTCCCGTTGATGATCGCGCTGAGCACGCGGGCCGAGGGCACGATCCATTTCTGGAACAAGGTTTATGAAAACGGTTTTTCATGGATTCCCGAACTCGCGAAATTCGGCGCCCACGCGATGGTGAGCGACCCGCATCGCATCGTCGTGTTCGGCAACCGTCCGCTGCGCCCCGCGGTCGTCGATTCGCCCTACGTGATCCGCGCCGCCGTGGCATTGGCCATGGTGGCTGCGTCGATCCCGGGCCGCTCCGTCGTGCGCAACGCCGAAATCATCAAACGCGCCCACCCCCGTTTCGTCGAAAATCTCCGCAGCCTCGGCGCGGAGTTGGAGTGGAAATAGTCTCCAGGTTGGCGCTCTCGCGACGATGGATCATGCCTAACCCGCGCAAAATTCTTTTCAAAGTTCTCGGCGGTCAGTCCGACGCCAACATTCCCTTCAACGATTTGGTGCGCTTGCTTCTCCGGTTGGGATTTGACCTTAGAATTCGCGGCAGCCATCACATCTTTTCCAAGCCGCACCTCGATGAAATCATCAATCTCCAGCCGCTCGGCTCAAAAGCGAAGCCCTATCAGGTCCGGCAAGTCCGGGAACTCATCAGCCAATATGGCTTCACGGATTTTTAAGGCCCCGAAGTATCCGATTTCGATTTTCTGGAGCGATTCCGACAAGGCGTTTATTGCGCTCGTGCCGGATCTGCCCGGCTGCATGGCCGACGGCCCGAGCTATCAAACCGCGCTGGCCGCAGCGGAAGTCGTCATTCGCGACTGGATCGAGACCGCGCGCGATCTTGGCCGAACCATTCCCCGTCCGACCCGACGGCTGGCGCTAAGCTGATATTTATTATGGCCGAAAAGGGCCTCAACTACCTCGCCTCGACCCTCGCCGCACCGGTCTCGCCCGCCGAGGCCGCGCTGCGCCCGCTGTCGTTTGCCGATTTCACCGGCCAGCTCAAAACCGTCGAGCGCCTCAAGATCATGGTCGGTGCCGCGAAGAAACGCAGCGAAGCCCTCAACCACATTCTTCTCTCCGGCCCGCCCGGTCTCGGTAAAACCACCCTCGCTTTCATCCTCGGCAACGAGCTCGGCAAAGCTGTCCGCGTCACCTCCGGCCCCGTGATCGAAAAAGCCGGCGACCTCGCCGGACTCCTCACCAATCTCGAAGAGGGCGACATCCTCTTCATCGACGAAATCCACCGCATCCCGAAGACCGTCGAGGAATATCTCTACAGCGCGATGGAGGATTTCCGCCTGGATATCATGATCGACCAAGGCCCCAACGCCCGCAGCGTGCGCCTCTCGATCCCGCGCTTCACCCTCATTGGCGCCACCACGCGCAGCGGCCTCCTCACGGCCCCGCTCCGCTCGCGTTTCACCCTGCAAACGCGCCTCGACTACTACGATCACGCCACGCTCGAAGGCATTGTCCAACGCAGCTGCGGCCTCCTCAAAGTCGAACTCGACGCGGGCGGCGCCGCTGAAATCGCCACGCGCGCCCGCGGCACCCCGCGCGTCGCCAACAACCTGATCAACTTCTGCCGCGACTACGCGCAGGAGCGCGCCACAGGAAAAATCACGCAACCCGTCGCCGCCGCCGCGCTCGAGCTCCTCGAAATTGACGCCGCCGGCCTCGACGAAATGGACAAACGTATGCTGCGCGTCATGGCCGAAAATTACGCCGGCCGCCCCGTCGGTATGACGACGATCGCTGTCGCCGTGGGCGAAGAAGCCGAAACGCTCGAGGAAGTGCACGAGCCCTATCTCATTCAAGAGGGCTATCTCATGCGCACGCCGCAGGGCCGCTTGCTCACGCCGAAAGGCTATGCGGCGGTGGGCCTGAAGGCGGCGGTTGGTGGCGAGCAGGGGGCGCTGCTGTAAGCGACCCGAACCAATGGGCCACGCTGACCGCTTGCCTTGACGCCGTAGTGAGTATCACCACGGTAACACCATGCCCACGCTCACGCTCAAGGTCTCCCCGGAGTTCAAGACTCGCCTGACTCGCACCGCGCGCAAGCGCCAGGTATCGGTCTCCGAACTTGTCCGCACCTCCGTCGAAAAAGACATGCCCGCCACCGGGAAGGGTTTTCTGCTCGGCCGGCTCGCCAAATATTCGCTGGGGCCCTCGACCTACGATCCCGCCAAACCGGCCTTCGACGAAGACGCGTGGGAAATGCTCAAGAAGTGAAATACCTGCTCGACTCCCACGTCCTCGATTGGGCTCAACGGGATACCCTCCGTCTCTCCCCGAAGGTCCTCGCCATTTTGCAGGACGCGAAACCCGGCGAACTGACGGTTTCAGACGTAACCCTCTCCGAACTGGCCCGCCACCTGGCGTTTGGAAAGATCACGACCACGCTCGCACCCGACCAATGGTTGCGCGCCGCGCTGGCGGACATCGAGGTGCTGCCCGTCACTGCGGAGATCGCATTGCGCGCCGCGTTTCTTGATTGGACGCATCGCGATCCGTGTGATCGCCACATCGTCGCCACCGCCGCCGAGCACAAACTCCCGCTTCTCACCATCGACGAGAAAATCCACGCCCTCGTCGGCGTCCGCGGATTAAAAACAATTTGGTAGCAGTCCGCTCTCCCGACGGAAGTTTGCCGCCACTCCACGAGCACCCCGACTCCAGCGGGCCGTTGCCACCACGTGCCTCGCCCGCCGGCACCCCACACTGGAAATAGCCAACAATCCCACCGTCCTCCTCGCCGGCCGAGTTGAAGCATTATTTCTCTGCCGATTTTCCTGACAAAATCCGGCCGTTTTTCAGAGGGATTGTCACTTAATAAGTGACAAGTGGTTTCGGGCGTTTTTTTGAGTGGGAAACAACGTTGCTCATACCCACTTGAAGGAGGTTCCCGGCTGCTGCCGGCGGGTTGGCGATTTGACCAGCGGTAGCCACAGGCCCCCGTGCCTGTGGGGCTGGGCAACCCGTCCACTAGACCGGCAGGTAGGGACGCCTGCCGCTAGACCAACTTGACGTAAGACCAACGTCCTTTGAACGCTGGACTTTTCGGTAGCCGCGAGCGCCAGCGAGTGGACGGATCACCACTCGCTGGCGCTCGCGGCCACCCGGTAAATCAAAGTCTGAATCATTTGGGCGATTGGTATAAGCAAGGTCCTCCATGGGTCGCGGGGAAATCGGAGCACGTCTGTCGCCGGGTTTACCCACTGAAGACAGTGAGAGTGCGACGATGAAACTAACCCGCCCGGATCACGGCACTTCGTAGACTTCCACGAGGGCGACGCCCGTTGCGCCCGTCGCGACGGTGACCTGCGCGGTGTAGTTGCCGGCGGCAAGTGTCGCGAGGAGTGCGGCGTCTCGGGAATCTGGTGACAGGACAAACGCGCCAGTCTGCGCAAAGGCGGCCGACAGCGCGACCGTGCCGCCCCAATTGTCGTTCGTCGCGAGACTCTTGCCCGCGACGTCAAAGAGTTCGATCTTCGGATCGGTCATGGCACCGGTGACGCCAAACGGAGCGGCCCCAATGGTCGGCCCGATGGCGCGGAGCAACACCCGCTGGCTGGCCCCGCCACCCAGCACGAAGCCCAGCGTCAGACTGGAACCGACGTGTTTGAGCACGGACAAATTGATCAAACGCGGCGCCGTTAGGCCGGGGGTATTTCCGAGGGAGGAAGCGTCGTAGACTTCGCCGATCACGAGGCCCGTCGCGCCAGCGGCAGCGGCGCCGGCGGAGATCTTCACGGAATTGTCGCGCGAAGTGATACTGGCAGTCACTGCGGCGTCGCGAGACGTCGCACCTGCATACGGAAACGCCCCGACGGCGGTCATCGCGTTCGCCAGCAGCAGCGCGCCACCCCAGTCGTCATTCTCCCCGGTCTTGGTCGCGCTCGCAAAGAGCTCGAGCTGCGGATCGGCGAGCGTGCCGGCAACGCCCAAGGCACCGAGCGACGGACCGGCGGCGCGGATGACGAGCGGCATGGCGTTGGCCGCGCTCGCCCCGCTCACGACGTAGCCGAGGAAGAACGAGTCGCCCGGCGTCGCGAGGGAGGTCAGGACCGAAAGATTGATCAACCGTGCGGAGACGACCGCAGGGGCGGTGACCGTCACGATCGAGCCCACACTTTCGATCGCCCCGGCGGAATTTGAAACGGTGCAAAGATAAGTGCCGGTGTCAGCCAGTGTCGCGTTGGGCAACGTGAACACCGCGGACGTGGCGCCGGCGAGCATCGTCGCGCCACCGGTGGAAACGCGGCGCCATTGGTAAGTCAGACCAGCGCCGGTGGCACCGACACTGAGCGTGAGCGGTTGACCCGCGACGAGGCTCAGGCCCGCCACCGGCTGCGTCGTAATCGTCGGCGGGAGGACCCCAACGGTGGTCGTCAGCGTGACGGTGGCGCTGGAGACCGTGCCCACGAGATTGGTTACCCGCACGATATAGGTCGCGGCGTCAGAAAGCTGCACGCTGGGAAAAGAGAGCGTCGCGCTCGTGGCGCCGGCGAGAGCGACATTATTTTTCAACCACTGGTAGCTGGGCGCAGGCTGGCCGGTCGCGACCACGGCGATCGTCACGTTTTGCCCGACGGTCACCGTTTGGTTGGTCGGTTGCGTGAAGATCACGGGCGCAACGCTGGCGACGGTCACGGCAAAGGAGAAATCTGCCGCGGGCGCTGGGTTGAATGTGCCATTGCCCGTTTGGGAAGCCCGCACGACCACCGTTCCCGCCACGCCGGTGAGCGTGAGCACGCTGTCGCTGAGCGACGCGGGCCCGGAGACGACGGCGAAGGCGACGGGCAGGCCGGAGGTGGCAGTGGCGGCCAGCGTGAACGGTCTGGCTGATGCGACCTGCGCGGTGATCGGCGAAGTGACCGTGATCACTTGCGCGAGCTTGCCCGCCGTGACCGTCGTCTCGGCGGTTGCGGCGAGGAAGTTGCTATTCCCATTCTGATTGGCGCGCAGCGTGACGGGCGAGGTATCGGCGATGATGACCGTGTTGCCGGCGACGGTGGCGTTGCCACTCACGACGGAGAATCCGATGGGGAGCGCCGAAGTGGCCGATGCCGTGAGCGTAAACGCGACCCCCGGAGCGATGGCCGAGGGCAAGGCCCCGAAGCTCACGGTCTGCGGTGCTTTCGCGACGGTGAATTGACCGGACGCGGAGCCCTCGGCTTCAGAGGTGTTGACGATGGCGGTGACGACATAGCTGCCCGCCGCAGTCGGCGCGGTCGCGTTGCCGGCGTAGGCCAGACTGACCGGAAATCCCGTTGGCGTCGAGGTCGCGGAGGCGGATTTGGCAGTGCCGTCGTAAATCACGGCGAGCCCACCGAGCGTGATGCTCACGGCAATACGCGTGACGGTGAGCGTGGCGGCCGTGCTGGTGGTGCTGCCGACGGCGTTCGTGACGATGCAATCGTAGCTGCCGGCGGCGGCAGTCGTGACGCGGCTGAGTGTGAGTGCGGCGGTGGTGGCCGAGGCCTGGCCGGTGAGGGCCGCGCCGTTCTTGCGCCACTGGTAGGTGACGGGGGCGGTCGCGGTGGCGACGGTGAACGTCACGTTGCTGTCGGAGACGACCGTTTGCGGCGCGGGTTGAGTGGTGAGTGCGGGCGGAGCGTTGACGGTGAGGGTCGCGCCGTTGCTGGTCGCGGTGCTGGTCGCATTGGTCAGCAGGGCCGAATAGACGCCAGCGGCGGAAGCGGCGACACTCGGTAGCGTCAGGGTGGCCAGCGTCGCACCGGCGATCGCCGCGCCGTCTTTTCGCCACTGCACCGTGGGCGTCGGCGAGCCGGTGAAGACGACGGTGAAGGTCGCGGTCGCGCCGACATTGACGGATTGATTCACCGGCTGAGTTGTGAGGGCGGGCGCGGTGCCGCCGCCAGTGATGACGTAGCGAACGTTTTGCGGCCCAAATGATGGGCCCGTGGCTCCGGCAAATTCCCACGCGGTGATGCTGACGTCAAAGGTGCCAGCCGCACTCGGCGTGCCGGAAATGAGGCCACTCGAATTATTAATGATGCCGCCGACCGCTCCCGCCGCCGTCACGCCGGGCGGCAATGCGCCACCAATCGTGAACGAGCCCGCCGCCGAGGGCGCACCACTCGTCGAGAAGCCCACCGACTGCACGGGGGAACCCACGGTGCCGGCGACGTTCGTGGTATTGATCACAATCTGCGTCGCACCTGCCAGCGAGTGCAGGGCACCGAGCGAAGCCGTGGCGGCGACCGTGGCGCGGAGGATCGCGCCGATCGGCGAGGCGAGGATGATTTCCCCGGCGGTCGCCGCGACGCGGAGCACGGGGGTGCGCTGCAGCAGGGCGATGAGCAGGACACCCGGGAGATTGAGCCAGGGCAGGCGACGCGCGAACGCAGCGGGGAAATTCATGAGGGCGCGACGAGAGGAAAAAATGGACGCCAGCGAGTGCCGAAGACCTCTGGTAGATCGCCGGCGACGACAGAACGGAAGTCAGGAACAGTAACCGCAGTGTTACTCTGAAGCTGCATCAAAACCGCGCGGTGAGCTGCGCGGCGAGCGTCTGGGTCCGCTCGGCGGCGAGGGCGGCAGCGGAGGCCTCGTGGTGCAGCGAGTATTCGAGCTTCAGCTGCACGTGCGGCGTCAGGCGGTAACCCGGCGCGACGTCGATCCGCCAGAGATTGCGGCCCCAGTGGATCGGCGGGCGCGGGCCATCGAGGAGCGTGCCGAATGTCTGGCGATTGAAGCGCACCGCCCCGAAGAATTGCGGAGTAAACTTGTATTTGGCTTCGACGTAGCCGGAGACCGTATCCGCGTCGCCCAGCAAAGGCATTTCGAAACGACTTTGAAAGACCTCGGCCCAGAGCTGCCAGTGATGCCAGGCAAAACCTGCGTCGGCGGCGAACGTGCGCTGCCGATAGTCGCCGCGACCCCGCCCCGCAGTGAGCGTGGGTTGGGCCGACGGACGCAGGTAGGTGGCGTTGGCCGCGGAAACCCCAAACGTCCACATGGGGTTGGGCGAATAGGCGAGGCGCGCAGCCACGGCGGGATAGGTCCACCATTTCCCGGCTTTGGTCCACGATGCCGGTCGCGAGGCGATGCCGGCGTTCTTCAGTTCGGCCGAATAGCGAAACTGGCCGAGAGCACCGGACACGGCGGCCCCGGTGGCGTAAGCCGGCCCCCACACGAGCGGGAGGCGAAACTTTTTTTCGTTGGCGGTATTAAAAACCGAGAGTCCCGGACGGACGTGATTCCAAAGGAGAAACTGGTTGAGCGAACGCGGCGTCTCGGTGTCCCAGACGCCGGTGGCGTGCTCGTAGGGCACCGGCGCAGAGATGAACGGATTTTCCCACGATCCGTGGCGGGGCACCCAATTGCCGACGATCGTGGCGAATTTCCCGAGCTGGAAACTGCCCCGTCGGTCCGCCCAGGGCGTGATCCGGAGCGCGTATTCGTCAAACCGAAAGCGGGCGGCACTCTGGCCGGGATCGAAGCCCTGGTCGGCGCGGGCTTGAGAAAAAAGATACACGCGCTCGCCTAGCTGGGTATCGAGAAAAAGGGTGAGCCGCGGGTTGAAGAGATCTTCGCGCGTGGTGTCGATGAAGGCGGGCGCGGGGGTGGGGAGATGGTAGGCTTCGAGATCGACGGTGCCACTGAGCCGCGCGCGGACGTGACCGTGGAGCGAACTGGCGCTCAGGGCCTGACCGAGACGGTCAAAATATTCCTCCGACGCGGCCACGACTGTCCCGCCCACGATGGCGAGTGCGGTGAGAGTGAAAGCGAGGCGGATAGGGCGGTGAGGGATCACGGGGGGGCGAGGCGGAAGCGGACCTCGAATTCAGTCCACGATTCATCGGAACGCGCAAGGCGAAGATCGCCCCCGTGCAGGCGCGCGAGCTCGCGGGCGAGGTTCAGCCCGAGGCCGTAACCGGGGACATTTTCACCGACCCCGCCCCGGTGGAAGCGCTCGAAGATGTGCGCCTGTGCAGCGGGTGGAATCGCGTGCCCGGTGTTGGCCACGGAGAGGATCACGGTATCGGCCGCCGTCTGCGCGGCCACGCGCACCAGACCGGACGGGCGATTATATTTTCGGGCGTTCTCGAGCAGGTTTTGCAGGATGATCGAGGTGTAGCGTTTCTCGCCGGCAATGTGGAGCGCGGCCGGGAAATCCGTCTCGACCTCGAGATCAAGGGCGTCCGGGACCGCGCCGAGATCGTCGAGCGACGCTTCGATGAGTGCGGAGAGATTCACGGGGCCGAAGTCGAGTTTGAGGTGACCGGTGTCCATGCGCGAGAGGAGGAGCAGATCCTCGATCACGCTGGAGAGGCGATAGGTTTGATGGATGAGGGCAGCGAGTTGCTGGCATTCCTCGGGTGAAAGAGGGTCGCGGGCGAGGAGCTCCTCGAGGCCGGCCCGGAGGACCGTGACGGGGGTCTTGAGCTGGTGCGAAGCATCGGCGGAGAAACGGGCGGAGCGCTGGAGCTCGTCGGCGGTCTGTTCGAGTGCGGCCTCGGCCCGGGCGCGTTGCGTGCGATGCTCCTCGGAATCGACGGCGAGTTTTTCGACCGGCGCGGAGAGTCGCACGGCCACAAAATGACTGGCAATCAGGCCGGCGAGAAGGACGAAGGCACCGGCCCCGAGCGCCTGCCAGCGCAGGGCACGCTGGCGCCCGAGCAAATCGGTCAGAGGATAGACGCACACTTCGTAGGCGGCGGGGTAGAGCGACGCGGGGTTGAGGAGTTTGGCAAACAGCAGATGAGGGACGCCCTCGATCACGATCCGGACCGGGGCCGCGACGGCGCGCATGACCTCGCTGGCGAGCGCCGTCGAGCGTGACGCACCGAGGGGCAACGAACGTTCCGTGTCGGCGAGCCAAAGGGCCCGTTTCAGACCCGAGGCGGCGGGCGTGGGGTGGTCGTCACTGAGCGGTTTGAAACCGAGCACGAGAAAGGCGATCACCTCACCGGTCTTCGTGGACGCAATCGGCGTCGTAATGATCTCGTCGATCGACGACGTATCCGCCCGCAGGAGATAACCGAGCTGCGGCTGATCGGTCGGGCGGGCGAGCCCGAGGCGCGCCACATCGGCCGGTGTCAGGGGGCCCACCGTCGCGGGATTTTTTGGCGGGATGACGGCACCGGTGCGATCAAGGAAACGGTAGAAACGCGCGCGCAAGGCCGGGGCACCGGGGTCCGGCGCGGGGTCGCCGGCGGGTTGCAAAATGTCGCGGAGTTCGTCGCGGGCGCTGGGGTAAAGCTCGTCCAGGGCATCGTCCTCGAGGGCGGCTTGGATCCGGGATTTCCGGACGAGGGCGCGGCAGCGTTCGGCGAGGGCGACGTGACGGAGCGCTTGCGTGCGGTCGAGGGCGCCGAGTTCGGATTGAAACTCGCGCTCCAGGTCGCGCTCGACCCCGGCGGTGAGATTGCGTTCGGCGAACGAGAGCCCCAGGAGGGTCAGCGCAGAGACGACGAGCATCATCGCCACGAGCAGTTTCGTGCGGAAGCCCGTGGGGCGTGGCGCGGCGGGCCCCGGCGGAGCGACGGCGATGGCGCGCGGCGCGGTCACGGGCTGGCAGGGAAATCTACGCGCATGTTACCCGCGGCGGTCAGTTCGACCGCCTGCTCGCGCGTGGTCTTGCTATCGAGCCAAGCTTTGAGCGTGTAGCGACCGGGCGGGAGCCCGGTGAGACGAAAATTTCCGGCGACGTCGGTCATGACAAAATGCGGGGTAGCGAGCACGAGCACGATGCCGCGCATGTGCTCGTGAATGTCGCAACGCAGCGTGACGAGGCCGGGGACATCGAAGACTTGCGAGGGAATCGGGCGCTCGTCCGGACGGTAGCGGCCGAGGTCGAAACGTTTCGGCGGCGAGTAGGAGAAAATATTGTGATACTGATCGTCAAGATTGGGAAACTCGACCTTCGTGCCGACCCGCAGCGGGAGCAGCGCCGGCACAAAGGCGAGTTCCTTTTGGATCAGTTGCGCGACGGGCGGCGTGGGCGATTTTGGGAAATCACCCTCGAGATAAACGACGGCGAGCGGGGGATTGGTGGCGACGATGCCGCCTTTGGAAACGATTTCGTAGCGTTGATTGACGACGGGGGCGGTCGTGGTTTTGGGCAGACTGACGCGGCCCTCGATGGTGGTTTGCGCCCTGAGGACGGTAGGCAAAACGGCGAGCAGGAGCGCGAGAAGTGGGACACGGCAGTGCGTCATGAACAGGGGTGGGTTAAGCCGGGGCGCGAATTGTGTAGCCCACGGCGCGAAGGGTGTGGATGAGGGGCGCGTCGAAACCGGTGTCCACTTTCTTGCGGAGTCGGGTGATAAAAATCTCGACCGTGCGGGTGTCGTATTCGTGGTCGCGTTGCCAGACACGTTCGCAGAGCTCAGTGCGGGAAAACGCGCGACCGGGCTCCGCCATGAGCACCTGCAACACGTCAAACTCGCGGGGCGAGAGCGCGATGGTTTTGCCCGCGCGGGTGACGCGGCGATGCCGCACATCCACGTGAAGATCGGCGACGCTGAGGATATTTGCGTCGACCGGCGTGACGGTGCGGCGGCCGAGGGCTTCGACGCGGGCGATGAGTTCGTCCATGGCGAAAGGTTTGGTGAGGTAATCGTCGGCCCCCGCCTGGAGGCCCTTCACGCGGTGCTCGACCTCGCCCTTGGCGGTCAAAATCAGGATGCGAGCGGTGGACCCCGCCCGGCGGAGTCCGGCGAGCACGCCCAGGCCGTCGAGCGTCGGCAGATTGAGATCGAGCACGACGAGGTCATGTGGTTGCTCGAGCGCGGCGCGGAGGCCGAGGGCGCCGTCGTGGAGCGCGGCCGCCGTGTGGCCACGGCGCACGAGGGCGCGCGTAATGTGGCCGGCGAGTTGGGTTTCGTCTTCGACTACAAGAATGCGCACAGAGGTAAGCGGGGAGAGTTGGACGGACGGCGGATCGCCCGGAGCTTCGCCGGGTGGGGAGAGGGGTCAAGTGCAGGGGAGGCGTCGGGTGGAGGCGACGGGTAGACCATGACCCCATGCGCCTCGTTCCACCACAGCAGGCGACGGGCAGGGGCGAAAGCCCCAAGGTGAGAGCGAAAATCTTCGGCGAGGATGTTGGGTTTCTCTGTTTCCGGTGAGTTGGCGATTTGGTCTGCGGTAGCCACAGGCCTGCGTGCCTGTGGGGCTCGGCGAGACACCCGCCAGACCGGCAGGCAGGGACGCCTGCCGCTACACGGAACTGACGAACACACTGTCCTCCAGTGATTGCCGGGGGAGCCGAAGAATGGCTGTCGCCGGACTTACCCACGGAAACAGCGTGGAACCCTGAAAATAGCCCACCGTGGCACGGGCGACAACTCGATCACGCGAGCGGTGCACGGCAGCGCCGCCACCACGTCGTGGGACGCGTAGCTGAGGAAGACGGCTTGGCTGGCGGATGCGGACATGGCGGAGCGGCGGAGGTCGGGATAGAAACATCGTCGCAGTGGAAAATCGCCCCCACCGGTGGCGAGTGCATCGTTCCCGGCGGGGCGGGGGGCGGCGGGCTTGCGGTTTTCGCCGGCGGTCTAAAAAGTTTCGCACCGAGTGCGTCGCTTTCACCAAATAATGCGGAGTCGCCGCCGACGATGGGAGTTAGGATGCGTCCATGGATTGCGGCGAAATGGCCAACCCGAGCTCGCTGGAAAATTGGTTTCTGGCGGAGGGATTTTTTTCTGATCGTCTTCGCCGTCGCAACCCGACTCAACACTGTCGTCCTGCCCAAACCTCGCGGGGCGAGGCGCCTGTTACCCTTGAGGGCGCCGCCTCCTCCTCAACTCAAAACCCGTTAATTCCATGAATGCTCTCTCTTCTCCGGTGTGGTCGCGTCGCGATTTTATCAAACAGTCGGGTCAGGTCGCTGCGGTGTCGGCGCTGGCCGGCGTCGCGCTGCCGCTCGTGCATGCGGCGGGCAGCGATCTCATCCGCGTCGCCCTCGTGGGCTGTGGCGGACGCGGCACCGGGGCGGCGGGTCAGGCGATCTCCACGACGAGCGGGCCGATCAAACTCGTGGCCATGGCGGACGTGTTTCCGGCGAAATTGAAAAGCTCGCTCGAGCGCCTCACCAAACAGTATCCGCAGCTGGCGACGCAGATTGAGGTGCCGGCGGAGCGGCAGTTCATCGGGTTCGACGGGTACAAGGCGGCGATGGACTGCTTGAAACCGGGCGACGTCGTCATCCTCGCGACCCCGCCGGCGTTTCGTTGGGTGATGTTTCAGCACGCGATCGCGAAGGGGCTGCACGTGTTTATGGAGAAACCGCTGTCCGTGGACGGGCCCACGACGCGCCGGATGATTGCCCTCGGGGAGCAGGCGAAGGCAAAGAGTCTCAAGGTGGGCGTGGGGCTCATGGTCCGCCACTGCGAGGGCCGCAAGGAACTGTATCAGCGCATTCGTCACGGCGAGATCGGCGACATCGTTTCGATGCGGGCCTATCGGATGGGTTCCGGTGGCGGCACCGCACCGCCCAAACCGGACGGAATTTCCGAACTGATGTATCAGATCTCCAAGTTCCATGCGTTTCTGTGGCTGAGCGGCGGAGTGTTCTCCGATTACTACATCCACCAAATCGACGAGTGTTCGTGGATGAAGGACGCCTGGCCGGTGGAGGCGATGGCGATCGGTGGACGCCACTATCGCGGCGATTCGCTCGATCAGAACTTCGACACCTACTCGGTCCAATACACCTATCCCGACGGGGCCAAGCTCTACTATGAAGGGCGCAACATGCCCGGCGTGCACAACGAATTTGCCAGCTACGCGCACGGCACGAAGGGTTCGGCGGTTATCACCACGCGATCCCATTCTCCGGGGCAGGTGCGAATCTACGATGGACAGAAGGTCCCGCGCCTATTGACGGCGAAGGATAAGATCGATCTCGCGGATAAAAATTTGCGCTGGGCGTTTCCGCAGCCGGAGAAAAACCCGCAGCAGCTCGAATGGGACAACCTCGTCGCGGCGATCCGCCAAGACCAACCCTACAACGAGGTGAAGCGTGGCGCGGAGGCGAGTATGGTCGCGTCGATGGGCCGCATGGCCGCGCACACGGGGCAGATCATCACGTTTGATCAGATGCTGAACTGTGAACACGAGTTTGCACCGGGCGTGGACCAGCTGACGATGGACGGTCCGTCACCCTTGCAGTTGGGCCCCGACGGAAAATATCCGGTGCCGCGGCCGGGGATTGAGACGAAGCGGGAGTATTGAGGGGCGAGGGGAAGCGTCGAGTGCCCGCGCAGCTTCGCTGAGGGCCGTCACGTTGGTGGAAAATGAGGAGGGCGGGTCGGAGACCGCGCCCTCCTGCGATCAGGTCCGGCGGATGTCGGCGCGGGAGCGCAGGAACTGGGGGGACGCGGTGGCGGGGGTCAGAAACGAGCCAGGACCGTTTGCCCCAGCGCCGGTCTTTTGGCGGAGCCGGCTGGCGGGCGATTCACCGCGTGAAAATCGCCCGCCAGCACCGGGCTCCTGCCTCCAAGCCGGTGCAGACCAGCTGGAAAGCGAACTGGCATTAGAACGAGAAGGCGTTGGTCAACGTCCACTGGCGCTCGGGCGGGATGCGGAAGGTGCCCCAGGTGCCATCGGCGTTGGCGGCGATCGGGATGACCTGATCCTTGGCGTTGAGATTGCGGACGTTGAGACCCACGTTCCACGTCACCGGTTTGCCAAAGGCCCGCAACTTCCGTGTGTAGCCCGCGCTCAGATCGATGACGGTGCTGCCGGGGCCCCAATAAGGGCGCGTGATGTCAGCGAGGGGCCCGGTGGCCGTGGTGATAAAGGGATAGCCGATTCCGATCTTGTCCTGCCAGCGGAGCGCGCCGGCGAGGTTCACCCCGCGGAGGAAGCCCTCGCGGAAATCGTAACGCGTCACGACATTGGCGCGCCACTTGCGGATTTCCGGAGCGGCGGAGCCGGACAGGGCGGCGGCGGTGCGGATCGAGGGGAGCGTCTCGCCCACGTATTGAGAATAGAAGTTCAGGATTTCGTTCGAAGCCGGGTTGCGCGAGCCGGGGAGCAAGGCGCCATTATACAGCGTATCGAGATTCTGCTTCCACGCGGCGGCAAAGGCGAGTTCCTCGACGGCCACGTTGGCTTTGACGGCCTCGTTTTTGGCGACGCTGAGCGAGACGCGCCAGTTGCGCGTGGGATTGATGATCGCCTCGAACTCCGTGCCCGTAGACTCGGTGTCGCTCGTGGAGGAGAGATTCGTGATGTTTTCCGGCACCCATTGCAGCGTGGCGCCGCTGCCGGTGAAGCGGGGATGGAAATTTTTCTCGGCCCCAATGTTGCGCTTGAGGCGGGCGGGGATCGTCTCGTAGAGCGCGAGGGCGACGTCACCGAAGGTCCGGAAGGTCGGGTGGAGGTAGTTGAAGTCCGCCGGATTCAGGCCGGCGTCCCGGGCGGCGAGCACGCGGCCGATCATCGCGCTGATGTAGGAGTAGGGATTGCCCACGCCGCCAATGGAATCGGATTTGATGCGCGTCTTGAACCGGTTGATGCGCAGATCGATTTTCCCGTGGAAGGTGGTGAATGAAACCCCAAACTCCTCTGTGTCGGCCGAGGGCGAACCGACCTCCTCATTCCAGCTGTTGCGCCGCTGACCGACGGGATTGAAGTTGCCCGAGGCGTTCCAAAATGCGCGCATTTCCGTTGCTCCGGGCAGCTTGACCGGCAGCCGACCGACGACGCTCTTGGTCCAGCTGCGTTTGCCCTGCGCGACGGCGGGTTGGAAGACGATCTTGGATTCGTCCAGGTTGCCGTCGGCGAGCCGAGTGGGCGCGAGAGAAGTGAACGCCTCATCGCTATCTTCGCGCCAGCCGACGACGGTGACGATGTGGTCCTTGAGCCAATGGCTCTGGAGCGCGAAGGCGGTGGAGCTCAGATCCTCCCTTTGGTCAACGGCCCGATTGAGGATGCGCAGCGGCTTGGAGGTGCCGGTGACGAATGACCGGCGGACGGGGTCGTAAACTTGTAGTGTATAGCTCTGACCGTATTGCGGCCGGCCGCTCGTGATCGGCGAGAGGCGGACCGCTTCGACGCTGGGGGTGTTGAGCAGTGACGGGCCAATATAGAACCAGCCGTTGACTTGCGTGCCGAACGTTCCGGGCAACGCCCCGGCGAGACTGGACTGGGGATTAATCTGCCCGGCCGGATCCCAGGTGCTGGCATAGGTGCGGTTGAAGCGCTCGATCTTCGTATTAAACAGGAGGGCCGAGAGCGTGTGCCGTCCGAGCTGCCGCATGATTTTCGAATCGCTGCGGGCGAAGTCGTGCTTAAAAAATGCGGTCAGTTGGGCGGACTCGCGTTGGGTGCGATTCATCTGATCGCGGAAAACATCCGCGGTGCTGATGAACGGCCGGCCGAAATTCGGGTTCGGGATGCCGAGCGGGAATTCGGTCGAGCGCACACTGAGGACCGAGTTGACGTCGACCAGAATGCCTTCGTCGTTGCCGGAACCGGGAATCGGAAAGTCCCGGCGGCGAGTGAAGGTCTGGTCGTTATACGCGATTTCCAGGCCGGCCTTGCCCTGCATGAACAACTGTTCGTAGCGGAAGTCCGCCGCCTTGAAGCGTTGTTCGCGATAGTCGAGGGCCCCGGTGAGCAGGTGATCGTAGAAGTTGAAGATTTGCGGGTCACCGAGGTGCGTCCGGACGTAGCCGGCACGGAGGCGATTCGCATCGCCGGTGGAGCGTAGAGCCCCACCGGGGCTGCCCGCCAAGGTGGCCGGGATCGAGCCCTGAAAGCCCTGGATGCCAGCGAGGCTGGGGGTCGGAATGCCCACGCCGGCGTTCGCGGAGTTCGCGTTCGCATAGACGAGCGCAAATTGGTTGTAGAGGGGGAAGCCTTGGATGATGCCCGTCCCGGCGCCCGTGACCGTGGCACCGGCGGCGTTTTGCACCAGCTGGCGGGCGCCGTCATATTTCCACTTCGGATTGATCGCATTGAACCAGTTGCCGACGGTGAAGGTCGGCGTGATCGGATCGGGCGGCACGCCCTCGATTCTGCCCGACTCGTAGTTTGCGCGAAACGTGCCGCGACCGAGGAACGAGCCTCGCTGCGGATCGAGGACGCGGTAGTTGAGTGCGGTGTAGAGGCGCTGATCCTTCGCGTAGGCGGGATTCTGGCGGAAAAACGTTTGGTCGTTCAGTAAATCGAGGCGGACCGCGAGCCGCTGCGGAATGATGACCTTGTTCAAATGCATCTCTTCGCGGTGGGAGTCGTAGGAGCTGAAGCGGGAGACGACGCGGTAGTTGTCCTTAAACGTCGCTTTGCGCAGGGCGGCGTCGATCACTCCGCCCGCGCTCCCGACGCCCGCGAGAATGGCGTTGGGGCCGCGACTGATCGTGACCGTCTCGAAACTGTAGCCATCACTCGGGATATCCGACGCGAAAAAATCACGCGTGCGGGTCGCCTGCGCCAAGGCGCGCACGCGGTTGACGCTCGATGGATCGTCCCGCACCTCGGCCGAGTTCTCCCCGACGATGCCGGCAAAATTTCCGTTCTGGCCGCCGCCCTCCGTGGACGCGGTGTAGGTCAAAATGTCTTCGATTTTGGAGACGTTGATATCAGCGAGAAACTCGGCGGTGTAAACGGACACCGCCGCGCCGACATCCTTCAAGTTCGTGTTGAGTCGCGTGCCCGCGAGCGTGCTGGCCGCCTGATAACCGGTGTCCTGCGTCGATTCGACGACGAACGGGCTCAGTTCAACCGGGGCGTCCTTTTTCGGATCAGGCGCGGGCGTGGCAGTCTGCGCCAAGCCTTCCGCGGCCAAAAACAATCCGAGCGCGGCCGACAGGTGACGAATCGGGCGCAAGCGGCGCGTTTCAACCGGAGGGCGAAACGCCACCGCAGCAGGCGGGGTAGAGACAGATCGCGCAGCGACGAATGAGAGTGCGCAGGGGGCGGACGAGCCAAGGAGCGACGACGGCATGGGGAGCGGGGTTAGGAACAGGATTGGGAACTGGATGTGAACTAACCTCCGAGCATACCAAGGCAGACCCGATGGCGCCACTCCCCTATTCGGGTGAATTCGCCGACAAACGTGCCGTGATTTTTGAACGTGGCGAAGAGCCTGGGGTGGGCGCAACTGGAAATCGGGGTTCCCCGCTGTTTCCGACGGATTGGCGATTTGGCTGCGGAGCCACCGGCCTCCGTGCCTGTGGGGATTGGCGCCACGCCCGCCCGACCGGCAGGCAGGGACGCCTGCCGCTACACTGACCTGACGAACGCCCTGGTCGCCAAAAATTACCGAGGAACCGGAATTTTTTCCGGCGAACGCGGCGGTCGCGGCGAGGCGGTGGCTCAAAGCGAGGGCGGGCGGGTGGACTTCGCGGACTGGGCTTTTTCCAGGTGCTCGGCCAAACGTTGGGCGAATTCCGGTTGCTGGTGGATGAGGTTCTTCGTTTCGCCCATGTCGGTGGAAAGATCATACAGGGCGGGCTTGGCGGGTTGATGCGGTTTTTTGGCCGCAGAGCTCCAGCCGTCCGCCACGGCCAAATCGGGGAGGTATTTCCACGGACCCTGGCGGAGGGCGAGATCGCCATTGCCGCTCATCACGATGAGGGAGTCGCGCTTCGTCGGCTGCGGCTGGCCGAGCAAAGTGGGCAGCAGATTGAAGCTGTCCGGTGCGGCTCTGTCCGGGAGCTTTTCGCCGGCCACGGCGGCGGCAGTGGCCGCCAGATCAACGAGGCAGACGAGATCATGCGAGGTGGTGTCGGGGGCGATGTGTCCCGGCCACCGGGCGAGGAACGGCACGCGGTGCCCGCCTTCCCAAAGCTGGGATTTTTTGCCGCGCCAGGGACCGTTGGGCAGATGGCCAGCCTCGTGGGTGGGGTGGGCCCCGTTGTCACTGGAAAAAATGATGAGCGTGTCCTGCGCGAGCCCGAGGCGTTCGAGGGTCTTCATGACTTCACCGACCGACCAATCGAGCTCGCTGAGCATATCGGCGCGGTTGCCCAGGCCAGTGGTCCCGACAAAACGCGGATGGGGAATGGTCGGCGCGTGCACATCGTGCGGCGCGAAGTAGAGGAAGAACGGCTGCGCCTTGTTTCGCTCAAGGAAGCCCACGACCTCGCGCGTGAAGGTGTCGGCAATCGTCTCGTCGTTCCAGAGCGCGGCCTTGCCCCCAGACATGAAGCCGATGCGTTCGCGACCGGCCGCCCATCTCACCAGGCCACCCGCGGCGGCGACCTTGGGATCGAAGGTGTAGCCGATCGGGTCGGCGGGATCGAGGCCCACCACACGATGGCCGCGCACGTAAACCGTCGGAACGCGATCGTTCGTCGCCGGTAATCCGAAGAACTCATCGAAGCCGATCTCCAGCGGTCCGGGCGCGAGATCTTGATTGTAGTCGGGTCGGGTGGTGCCGAAGCCGAGGTGCCATTTCCCGATCACTCCGGTGCGATAGCCGGCCTTTTTCATGATCCCGGGCAGAGTGGTGGAGCCGACGGGGATCAGCAACGGGGCGTCGGCATTGGCGACGCCCTTGTTCAGGCCGGGCGTATTCTTGCGCCAGGAATACTCGCCCGTGAGCAGCGAATAACGCGTCGGCGTGCAGACGGAGGCGGAGGCATGGGCGTCGGTGAAGCGCATCCCTTCCTTCGCCAGGCGGTCGAGGTTGGGCGTCTTGGTCTTGGTCGCACCGTAGCATCCGAGATCCCCCCAGCCCACGTCGTCGCTCACGATGATCAGCACGTTCGGCGGTCGGACGAGGGTGGCGGCGGGCGTGGGGCCGATCAACGCGGTCAGCATGGTGACCAGCAGGGGCCAGCGGGCGCGGCGGAGATATTTCAGGAGAAGCATTTTCGGGCCCGCCGCAGCAGTGAGAAACCACGGGCGGCGATTGTCGGTGTTGCGAATTTGGCGGACGTGCCCAAGGGCGACGCCGACCGAGGGAGTGGGGGAGGGAATTAAAGCTGAACTACGCGGCCAGTCTACCAACGCAGACGTGCTGCCGCCACCCCCCATCCGGGTGATTTTACACTTACTCCAAATGCACGATGCCGTGGCGCACGGCGCTGATCGCGGCGTCGGTGCGGTCGCGCACCTTGAGTTTCGCGAACAGGGTCTTCAGGTGCGACTTGACGGTCTCGTCGGAAATATAGAGCTGCGCGCCGATCTCCTTGTTGCTGCGCCCGCGCACCAGCAGCTCCAGCACCTCCCTCTCCCGCGTGGTGAGATCCTGCCGCTGGGCTCGCACGGCGAGACACTCCGCGATTCGCGGCGGGAGCGCCGTGCTACCGCGATGCACCGCGCGAATCGCTCCCGCAATTTCCTCGGTCGACATGTCTTTCAGTAAATAGGACTTCGCGCCGGACTGCATCGCGCGAAACACATCCTCGTCCGCCTCATAGGTCGTCAGCACAATCACGCGGATCTCCGGATCGCGCGCGCGCAGGCCGATGATGGTTTCCACGCCACCGATGCCGGGCAGGCGCAAGTCCATCAGGATGACCGCGGCGAGGTCCGGTTGGTCAGCCGCGAGCACTTCCTCGCCGGAGGAGAACTGGGCGGACACGGTCATGTCGGGCTGGCTCTCGATTAACGCCGCCAGCCCCATGCGAAAGGTGGGGTGGTCTTCGACGATCAACACCTGGATGAGAGCGGGCGTGGGCTTTTTCATGGGGTCGAGCGGGTGGCGGCACCAGGCTACGCCGGCAAAAACTTGGCCGCAACTTCCACGCTCGTGCCGCCGTTTTCGCCGCGCCGAATCCGCAGTTCGCCACCCATCTGCTCGACCCGCTCCTGCATGCCCTGCAGGCCGAAATGACCCACGGCACGCTCGGCGGCCGGATCGAAGCCCCGCCCGTCATCGCGGACGACGAGGAGGATGCGGGCGGCCTCGAAGCTGATTTCCAAATCGATCACGTGCGCCTGCGCATGCTTCAGCGCGTTGGCCACCGCCTCCTGTCCGATGCGCAGGAGATGATGCTCGATCAGGGGCGCCAGGCGGCGCGGTTTGCCGGAGACGTGCGTGCGAATCGTGCAGCCCAGACCGGCGCTCATCTGCTCGGCCACCGCCCGCAACGCCCCCAGTAAATCGTTTTTCTCCAGAACGTGCGAACGCATGTCCCAGATTGATTCCCGCACCTCGGCCAGACAACTGCGCACGATCCCGTGGGCCGTCACCAGGTGCGCCATGATCTCCTCGACGGCCCCGTGCTTGGCGGAATTCTTTGCCAACTCCATTTGCATCGAGACCGCGTTGAGCTCCTGCGCGATCGTATCATGGATTTCGCGCGCCAACCGGTTGCGCTCCGCCAGCATCGCGGCGAACTCCACCTCGGCCAGCGTGCGCGCCTCTTCCCGTTGCGCGATTTTCCGGCGGGCTAAAACCGACACGACGACCAGTGCGACCAAGATCACGGCGGTCAGCGTCACCGCGATTGCCAACGCCCGTCGGGTCGTCAGCCAGGGCGCGGCGCGGAGCACGGTGAGATCCTGCGGGCTGCGCAGGAATAGTTGCATCCGATCCGCCACCCACAGCCCGGAAGGCGGCAAAAAATTCGCCTGCCCGGGCTGGCAGATTCCGGTCGCCCGCACCCGGCTCCCCGGCTCCCACCGTGCGCCCGGCGGTTCACCGGCCCCACGCGGCAGCAGCGCGTCGACCCGGGTGCCGTTCCAGTCCAGGGCCAACAGCCACCCCTCCGCCGTGGGCCGCACCTCGTCGAGCGTCGCCTCAATTTGCACGAGGTTGGAATCCTGCCCGGCAATCTTTTCCGGCGTGTCCAGCACCAGCGGCACCGGCGGCGCACCGGGCGCGACCTGACGGAAAATCGCGTCGTTCAAGTGGGGCGCATAACCACCATGATCGGCGAAGCCCACGACCTCCACCACGTCGCCCGGCAAAATCGCGCCCGCCTGGTCCGTCGCCACGCGCAAGCCACGTTCCCCTGCTTGGAGCCACAAGGTCCGGCCCGGCTGCTGCGCCGTGACGACGCCGCGCACGCGAATCCGGTGACCCGTAAAGCCGGTGGGCGTGAAGCGCAGGATTTCATCAATGGGCTGGAACGGCAGGGCAAACGGATCGGGGGGCGGCGGCGTGGCGATGGTGATCATGCCCGCCTGCGCGACCTGGACATTTGCCCGCACGAATTGCCGGTTGGCATTGTGCACGTTGAACACGACGCCGCGCAACGTGACCTTCGCGTCGATCAATTGCTCGGGGGCCACGCGATCGCGGAGCTGCACGACCAGCCGGTCGCTGCCTTGCGCGAGGGTGATGGTCCAGCTTTCCGCTCCGGAGCCGGGCGGTGCCACGCGGTTGGCCGGAGCCACCTCCCCCGGGCGCGGAACGGCGAAGGGATCCCACGGCGTCGGCCGGCACGAGCGCACGATGCCTTCGAGCTCAACCCAAGCGGCATCAAAACCACCGGCACCCAGGTCGGCGATGGTCGTCGGCCGGGGCCGTGGTAACGGGCCGGTGCCGATCCAGGTGAGGCGCGTCGCGCGCACCATCGGCGCGAAACCGCCCGCATCCGTCACCCCGGTTACCTCCAGCCGATCGCCGGGGCGCCGGCTGTTTCCGATCACGTGATTCAATTCAACGTAGATACTGTCGGTCTCATCACGCAGCACGAGGGCATCCCGGTGACGGGTGACGAGCAAAAGCGTTCCGCTCAACTGCACGGGACGCTGCTGCGCCGCTGCGGCGGGCGAAAGCAGACGGACCGCGGCGGCCGTTTTTAGCGGCGGCGGCGGCGCACTTTCCGATCGCGCCGAAATCGCTGCCAGCGCGACCAGCAACCAGAGCCCGAGGGGTAAAGCCTGCCACCGCGCAATCACGGACCGGAATGTTTTCAGCTTTCTCCGCATGGCGACCTAAAAATAGGTGCGACGCCGGCGCGTGGCCCAAGAGCGGAGGTCCGAACCGTCAGCGTGCCGCACAGCTGAGATGCACGAAGCGGGCGGGTTGGTTTCGGGGGAGCCACCGGCCTCCGTGCCTGAGGGGTGGGGCGCCACGCCCGCCCGAACGGCCGGCAGGGACGCCTGCCGCTACGCGGAGGCAGAACGAGAACGAGAACGAGAACGATTAGGAGAACGAGAACGAGAACGAGAACGAGAAAGAGAACGAGAACGAGAACGATCGGGGGAGCCACCGGCCTCCGTGCCTGAGGGGTGGGGCGGATTTGCGGAACGGCCGGCAGGGCCGCCTGCCGCTACGCGGTCGGCAGATCAAATATCACCCGCAGGCCGCGACCGCCGGCCCCTTCCGCCAGACTGAGGCCGCCGCCGCCGCTCTCCGCCGCAGAACGCGCGATGGCCAGCCCGAGGCCCAAGCCTTGTTGTTCGCGGTGCACGCGCCCGAATTGCACGAACGCACCGAACCCCGCGCGCTCCTCTGCTGTCATGCCCGGGCCTTGATCGGAAATTTCGATCATGTAGCGCGCGCCGCGGTGGGCGCCGGTGACGACCACGGGCTGGCCGGGCGTGGAGAAACGAAAGGCGTTGCCGACGACTTCCGCGATGGCGCTCACGAGGTATGCCTCGGCCAGGAGCACGACGCCGGGGTCGCAGCGCACTGTAAGATCGGCGGTCCGCTTCGCGGCTTCGGCGGCCCGGTTGGCTCCGGTCATGATGGCCGTCATGTCGCAGCGCAACGGCCGGGCGAGTGGTGGGGCCGCTTTCGCCTGCTCCAATTCGAAATAGAGCACGAGCTTGCGGGAGAGGGTGTGCTGGCGTTCGGCCCCGCCGCGGATGAGCGCGAGCAGTTGCTTGAGTTCGCCGGGCTGGATCGTGTCGGCTTCGGATTCAATCAGCTCGAGACCGCCGAGCACGCCGTTGAGCGGCGTCATGAGTTCGTGGGACCAATTTGCGCTCACTTCCGAACGACGTTCCACGAGGAGTTGTTCGACGCGTTCCCGGAGCGGTTTCTGCCGTTGCACGCGCGCGGCGATGGCATCGAGGATGTCGCGTTGGGTAAATGGCTTCGTGATGTAGTCGTCGGCGCCGAGCGCCATGCCGCGGCGTTGGTCGCTGCGGTCGGCCCGGGCGGTGAGGAAGATGAAGGGCACCTCGCGGCCCTCCGGTAGCTGGCGGACGGCGGTGAGCACTTGGTAGCCGTCGAACCCGGGCAGACCGATGTCGCACAGGATGAGATCGGGGCCCTCCGCCGCCCGCGCGGCCCCGGTGGGGCCGTCGGCTGCGGCGATCACGGTGTGGCCGTTGAGCTCCAGCATGTCCTGCAACGTTTCCCGGATGGCGAGTTCGTCTTCGATGATGAGGATTTTCATGGTGAAAAAAGTGCCGGCGGTCCGACGGGTGGGATTTTTGTCGGAGCAGGGGCGTGAGCGGGCAGTTCGAACCAGAAACGGGCGCCGTGCCCGGATGCGCTTTCGACGCCGACCTGGCCGTGGAGTTTTTCGACGATGCGGCGCACGATCGAGAGACCGAGGCCGTGGCCTTTGACGCGCACTGCGGAGATGCGGGTGAAGGGCACGAACATCATCGCTTGCGCGGCGGCATCGAGTCCGAGCCCGGCATCCTGCACCCAGAAACGGGTCGAGCGCCCGTCGACGCCGGGTTCTCCGCCGACCGTGATGAGCGGGTTGGCCCCGCCATATTTCGCGGCGTTGCTGATGAAATTGACCCAGACCTCGATGATCCACGGCGCGTAGCCGAACGCGTCGGGCCAGACCGCAGGTAGACGCACGTGTGCGCCGCTCTGTTTGAGGAGGTGCTCCAGCCGATCAATCGCTTCGGCGACGATCGCCGTCATATCGAGGCGCTGCGGGACGACGGCCTGGCGGCGGACGCCGGAGAGGATGAGCAGTTCCTCGATGATATCATTGAGGCGCCGCGCGGAGTGGGCGGCCTCGTGGAGGTGATGCCGCATCGTCGCTTCGTCGGCTTGGCCGAGCATCATCGTCGCGAGGTCGAGTCGTCCGCTGAGGGTGCAGAGGGGATTCTTGAGATCGTGGGCGACGGTGTGGGCAAACGCGTCGAGTTCATCCAGCAGTTCCTTTTTTTCCAAGCGGGCGGCGATGGAGTGCATCACCTCGGCCTCGGTGAAGGGTTTGGTGATGAAGTCCGTGGCGCCGAGCTCCATGCCGTGGCGGGTCGTGGCACGGTCCACCTTCGCCGAAATCACGATCACCGGGATCGCCCGCAACGCATCGTCGCCGCGAAACGTTTCCAAGAGCTCGAAGCCAGTCATGCCCGGCATATTGATGTCGGTGATGATGAGGGCGGGCAGGGCGCTGCGGGCGAGGGCGAGACCCGCGAGGCCATCGCTGGCGACGAGCACGTGAAAGCCGTTGAGCGCGATCATCTCGGCGAGCGTTTGGCGGAGGGCTTCGTCGTCCTCGATGATCAAAATGGTGGCGGGGTGGAGGGGCGTCATGGCGGGAGAGTCGGGCTGGGGAGGCGCGGGAAAGTCAGGGTGAAACGGCTGCCGCCTCCGACCGCTGGCGCGACCTCCACCGTGCCGCCGAGCAGGCCGATCATGCGTTGCACAATGTTGAGCCCGAGGCCGGTGCCCTTGATCGTGCCGACATTGGACCCGCGCTCGAAGGGTTCGAAGATCCGCGCGCGATCCGACTCCGGAATGCCGATACCGTGATCCTCGACGGACAGCTGCGCCCGTGCCGTTTCGACCACCAACCGCACGGCGACGAGTGTGCCGGCGGGCGAGTAGCGCACCGCATTGCTGAGGAGATTGGAAAGGATGTGATGGAGCAGATTGGGGTCGGAGGGGAAGGCCAGGGCATCGCCGGTGGCGGAGAATTCAAACCGGTGCTGGTCGCGGTCGCCCAGCCGGATTTCCTCGATCGCCTGGTGCACGAATGACTGCAAATCGAGCGGCGCGAGCTGGACCTCGACGCGGTTGGCGTCGACCCGGTTGAGCAGGAGGATTTCGTCCAGCATCTGGGTCATGCGCTGGAGCGAGGTGGCGATGCGGGCCAGCAATTCCTGGCGTTTCTCCGCGGTGAGGCGGTCGAGATGGTTGGCGAGGATTTCCACCGAGCCCAGCGCCGCCGCCATCGGCGTGCGAAATTCGTGCGAGGTCACGGAGATGAAACGCGTCTTCATTTCGGAAACCTGGCGCTCCTTTTCCATCATCGCGCGCATGGCCGCCTCGTGGCGTTTCTGCGCGGTGATGTCGTCTTTCAGGGCGACGTAGTGGGTCGCCCGGCCTTGCGCATCGACCACGGGGGCGATGACGGCCGTCTCGAGATAGGTCTCCCCGTTTTTCTTCCGGTTGCGCAGCTCGCCGCTCCATACTTGGCCCCGCCCGAGGGTGGCCCACATGTCTTGGAAAATCTGGGCTGGGGTCTCGCCGGAATTGAGGATGCGGGGGTTCTGGCCGAGTGCTTCCGCCGAGGTGTAGCCGGTTACGAGGCTAAACCGGGGATTCACATATTCGATCGCGCCGGTGAGGTCGGTGATGACGACGGAGAGCGGCGCCTGCTCGATGATGGTCGACAACTTGTGCAGTTGCTCGCCTGCCGCCTTCTCATCCTCGACCACGCTCAACAACACCTGCCGCGCCTGCTCCAGCTCGACCAACGACTGGCGGGTTTTCTCGTCGGCGCGCACCCGCTCGGTCATGTCGCGGATATTGCATTGGATGACCTTGTGACCGTCCACCAGGTAGACGTTGCTGACAAACTCCACCTCGATCCGCCGCCCAGCCTTAGTTTCCAGCGCCATGTCTTCGTAGCGGATGTATTCCTTCGCCTGCAACTCAGCGAAGTTGTCCTGGTTGGCGACGAGGTTCTTGAAAAATCCCAGCTCCCAAACCTTCTTGCCGAGAAACACCTCGTGCGAGTAACCCAGCATCTCGACGAGAAACGGATTCACGTCCACGATCATCCCCGTCTCGGCATCGAGAATCAATATGCCGTCCTTGGCCGACTCGAAGAGCCGGCGATAGCGGATCTCCGAAGTGATCATCGCCCGCTCCGCCTGCACGCGTTCGGCCCGGGTGCGCAGCGCGGTGATGCCATAGCCCAGATCGCCGACCAGCTCGCCCAGCAGCGCGACTTCCTCCTTGTTGAAGGCGTCCGACTCGGCGGCATACACACTCAACACCCCGAACGCGCGCTCGCCGCTGAGCAGCGGAAAGGCGACCGAGGAGTTGTAGTCGCGCTGGGTGGCTTCCGCCCGCCAAGGGCCAAAGGAGGGATCGGTCGGGATGTCGCGGGCGATCACCGGCTGGCCGGTGCGGATGGCCGTGCCGGTGGGGCCGCGTCCGCGCTCCGTGTCAGCCCAGATGACGCCCAGCGTATCGAGATAGCCGGCCTCGCTGCCGGCTTGGGCGACGGGGCGCACCGACTTCGCGTCATTCTGCTCCGCGAAACCGACCCACGCCATGCGGTAGCCCCCGTGCTCAACCACGATGCGGCAGACGGCTTGCAGCAGCTCCGTCTCGGAGTTGGCGCGCACCAGCGCTTGATTGCACTCGCTGGCGATGCGCAGCGCGCGGTCGGTCCGGCGCAACGAGGCTTCGGCCTGTTTGCGCTCGGTGATGTCCTTGTGCGTGCCGATCACCCGGAGGGGCTGGCCCGCGGCATCCCGCTCGATTACCAGACCGCGATCGAGCATCCATTTCCAACTGCCGTCCTTGCAGCTCATGCGGTGCTCGTTGGCGTAGTGTGCGGTCGTGCCGGCGAGGTGCGCCTGCACGTCGGCCATCACGCGCGGCAGATCCTCGGGGTGCACGCGCTTGCTCCACTCCTCGAGACCGCTGCCGATTTCGTTTTCCGCAAAACCCAGCATCGCTTTCCAGCGCTTGGAAAAAACCACCTCGCTGGCGGGCACGTTCCAATCCCAGACACCGTCGCCGGTGCCCTCGACGGCAAATTGCCAGCGCGCTTCGCTCTGGCGCAACGCCGCCTCCGCTTGCTGGCGCTCCGTAATATCGGTCGCCATGGCAAAAATCATCTGGTCTGCGGTTGAAACACTCGCTGACCAGGCAAGGAGTCTGAACTCACCATTTTTTTGGCGGTATCGGTTTTCGAAATAAAAAGTGTCTATCCCGTGAGCGAGCTTGCCCATCTCGGCGCGGGTTGCGGCTTGGTCATCCGGATGGATCAGATCAAGAAAATTGACCCCCGTAAGTTGCCCTGTGCCATACCCCAGCAAATCCTCGAAACTCTTGTTCGCGCGTTGGATCACGCCGTCAGGCTTGGCGATCAGATTCAGAGCGATGGGCTGCGCAAAGAATTTGTTGAAGATTTCCTCCGTCCGCTTGCGCTCGGTGATGTCCTGATGCGTGCCGATCACCCGGAGGGGCTGGCCTGCGGCATCCCGCGCGATCACCAGACCGCGATCGAGCATCCATTTCCAACTGCCGTCCTTGCAGCTCACGCGGTGCTCGTTGGCGTAGTGCGCGGTCGTGCCGGCGAGGTGCGCCTGCACGTCGGCCATCACGCGCGGCAGATCCTCGGGGTGCACGCGCTTGCTCCACTCCTCGAGACCGGTGCCGATTTCGTTTTCCGCAAAACCCAGCATCGCTTTCCAGCGGCTGGAAAAAACCACCTCGCGGGCGGGCACGTTCCAGTCCCAGACGCCGTCGCCGAAACCTTCGATGGCAAATTGCCAGCGCGCTTCGCTCTGGCGCAACTTCGCCTCCGCTTGCTTACGTTCCCGGATTTCTCGCGCCAGCTTCCAATTCCACGCGACCGACCCGAGGAGGACGGTGGCCAAGAGGGCGACGATTTGCCAGAGCCGGGTGTAGTCGAATCCGGGTTCGTAGTGGAGGGGCAGCCACCGGCGATAAATCGCCTCGCGCTCCGTGGGGGAAACCGAATCCACCGCCTTGTCGAGGATACCGGCCAGTGTCGCCCAATCTTTGCGCACCGCCATGCATTGCGCGTTGGTGTACGGCGTGCTGCCGGCGATCTTGAGGTCCGTCATTTTCTGCTCCGCCAAGTAATAGCCCACCACGAGCATGTTCTCGACGCAGGCCAAGACTTCGCCGCGTTGGAGCAGGGCGAGCGCTTCGGCGGTCGTCTGGACCCGGACCAGTTGGACTTCGGGAAAGTCGCGGGCGATCCAGACTGCGGCCACATAGCCCTCGACCACGGCCACCTTCTTGCCCGCGAGTTCACGCAGATCGGCGATGTAGGTGACATCCGCCCGGGTGACGACGACGATGGGCATGGTCATGTAAGGCTTGGTGAAGGCCCAGAATTTCTCCCGCTCCGCGGTCACGGCCACCGTGGTGGTCAGGTCGATCTCCCAGCGTTGCAGCCGCGCATACGCTTCCTGCCAGCTCAAGTTTCGCACCCGCTCAAACTTCACCCCCAGCCGCTCTTCAACGAGGCGCAGATACTCTGCGGTCATGCCGGACTGCGCCCCGCGTGCGTCCGTGAATTCGATCGGTGGCCAACCGGGATCCTGCGCCACGCGGATGACGGGATGCTCGCGCAGCCACGCCTGTTCATGGGGGGAGAGGGTATCAAGGAAGGCCTGCGGCGTGGACGTTTCCGCCGGCCGCTGCTCCTGGGCGTGGCCCGACATTGCGGCCCCCAGCAAAATGACGGTCGCGAGCAAGCCCAACCAATCTTTGAGCCGGATGGCGCCGGTTTTTGGTCCGCTGTTCACTTTGCACCCTCCACCACGCTCGGATACTTGGGCGGCTCGCCGTGACTGGCCCGCAGGGCGTTGATCTCCCGCTTGAGTCCGAGCACGCGGCCCTCGCGGCCGAGCGTCGCTCCCTGCCAGCGGCGCAACTCCTCCATTTTCGCCGCGAGATTCGCCGCCGCCGCCTTTTGCTCGGTAACGTCGCGGATGATCGCGGTGAAAAATTTCTGCCCGCCGATCTGCCATTCGGAGAGGGAGAGGTTGAGCGGGAATTCACTGCCATCCTTCCGCCGTCCCTCCACGTCCACCGTGGTGCCGATGATGTGGTGCGGCCCGCCCGCCAGCACTCGCGCCAGGCCCGCCTCATGACGCTCGTGGTGCCGGGTCGGCAGCAGCAGCGTGAGCGGCTGGCCGAGAATTTCACTTTCCTGATAGCCGAAAATATTTTCGGCCCCGGGATTCCAGCCGATGACGTGGCCCGCGCAATCCGCGCTGATGATGGCGTCGGCGATCGAGTTGACCATCGCGCCATAGCGCGCCTCGCGTTCGCGCACCGCCGTCTGCGCCCGCTTCTGGTCTTCCAATGTGCTGAGCAGGGCCCGGCGGGCGCGCTCGGCCAGCGCTGCGTCCTGCCGGTGCACCTGGTCCGCTTGGGCCTGCGCGGTGAGGTCGGTCAAAACCAGCAGTAGCTGGCCTTCGCCGCGCCCACCCGGGACGGCGTTGATCATCAATTGCGCGGGGAAGGTGGTGCCGTCTTCCCGCGCCAGGGTGAGTTCGCCGTGGATCGGGGGAGCGCCCGTCGGACTCCCCGTGGCGGCCGCGCGCACTTGTTGGCGCAGCCGGTAAAACCGGTCCTGGTCTGCCGAGATGATGAAGCGATGGAACGGGCGCTGGATCAGCGTGGCTCGCGTGATCCCGAGCAGGCTGGCGCAGTGGAGGTTCGCCTCTTGAATCAGCCCCGCTTCGCTGACGGTGCAATAGCCCACGGGGGCGAGGTCGTAGAGGTCGTAATACCGCGCGCGGGATTGCTCCAGGTCGTGCTGCGCGCGGCGCAGCTCATCATTCTGCATTTCCAGCTCGATCTGGTGGACTTGGAGCTCGTGCAGCAGCGCGCGCGTGGCGTCGGGCGAGAGCGCCGCCAGACCGGCGGGTGCGGCGAGCGTTTTTGCGTGTAAGGCCGCTTCCGCCTGCGTGCGCAGGTCGGTCGCGGCACCGGCGGCGGGAGCACGATCAGCGAATTTTTTCATGTGCGGCGGAGTTCGGAAGATTTTCGGAACGGCAGGCAGGACGCGGGCCACTGCGCGGAGGCAGCAAGAGAAAGCTTAAGAGAAAGAGGAAAAAGAACGAGAACGATCGGGAGAACGAGAACGAGAACGATCGGGAGAACGAGAACGATCGGGCGAACGAGAACGATTAGGAGAACGAGAACGATCGGGCGAACGAGAACGATTAGGAGAACGAGCACGATCGGGAGAACGAGAACGATTAGGAGAACGAGAACGATTAGGAGAACGAGAACGATCGGGCGTAGCCACAGGCCTCCGTGCCTGTGGGGTTTGGGGGCGGGTGCGCGCGGATTTTCGGCACGGCAGGCAGGGACGCGGGCCGCTGCGCGGAGCGGCCGGTTTTTTCCGGCACGGCTACGCCGGGAGCGGAATCTTCGCTGCGGCGGGCGTGAACGTCACGGCGAAGATCGCGGCGGGTGCCGGGCCGATCACGAGCGTGGCGTTGAGTTGCGTGGTCAAGTCGCCCACGAGTTGCAGGCCGAGGGAGTCGCCGCGCCGCGCCGCGAAATCCGGCGGCAGGCCGACCCCGTCGTCGCTCACGCGCAGGCAAATCTGCGTGCTGCCGGCGACGGGCTGTAAGGCGATCCGCACTTCGCCGCCGCGCCCGGCGGGGAAGCCGTGTTTGAGGCAGTTCGAAATCAATTCGTTCACCAACAGACCGCAGGGTGCGGCCTGATCCATCGTGACGGTGATGGGCGCGAGTTCCAGCGTGAGCCGGACGAGGGCGGGCGCGGCGTTGAGCATACGGAAGGACTGCGTGGCAATTTGCCCCAAGTAGCTGCCGAGGTCGACGGCGGCGAAGGTGCCGGAGCGGTAAAGCATATCGTGCAGCTGCGCCATCGCGCGGATGCGCCCCTGCATGTCGGTGAGCACCGTCTTCGTGGCGGGCACGTCGCTCCGCCCGCTCTCGAGGCGCAGGAGGCTGGTGATCACCTGCAGGTTGTTCTTCACCCGGTGGTGGACTTCGTTCAACAGCGCGGTCTTTTCGTGGAGGGAGGCTTGCAGGGCGACCTGCGCCCGTTTGCGGACGCTGATGTTCTTATGCGCCATGACGGCCCCCGCGCGCGACCCCGCCAGACGGGTGATGGTGAGGAGGAACCACCGATCCTCCGTCGGCGAGTGGCCGGGATACTCCAGCTCAAACTGCTCCTGTTGCCCGGCCAAGACCGCGCTTAGCCCCGCTGCCACCGCGCTCGCCTCAGCTCCGTCGCGAAACGTCGCCGCCGCCCCGTGCACCTCCAGGTAGTTCGCGCCCACGGAATAGTTTCCGCGATCGGAGGCCCCGTGGTCTGCGGCGAATTGTTTCCACGCGCGGTTGACGAAGATGATGACCGCCCGCTCGTCCAGCACGGCGATATGGTCGGACATCGAGTCCAAGATCTGGCCGTGTTCGATTTCACGCTGGCGAAGGACGGCCTCCACCTGCTTGCGGGTGGAGATGTCCGTCAGCACCAGGCTCAGCACCGTCTCGCCGTTGGTGCCGGTGTCGGCGCGCACCACAAGATTGACCCAGAGGGGCGGACCGTCGCCGCGCACCAAACGCAGGTCAGCCGAGTGCACGTTTGGCGCCGGTGCCGCGTCGGCCGGCCGAGCCTCGAGCGCCTGTTTCTTCAGGAAGTAATAGGGGTCCTGGTCGTCCTTGAGGATAAATTGGGCGAACGACTGGTGGACCAGCGCGCCTCGCGCCACGCCGAGCAACGTGCTGAGGGTGAGGTTGGACTGCAGGATTTTTCCGGCGGCGCTGACGGTGCAGTAGCCGACCGGGGCGAGGTCGTAGAGGTCGAAATAACGCGCGCGGGAAAGCTCCAGTTCGCCCTGCGCGCGGCGCAGTTCCTCTTTCTGCATCTCCAGCTCGATTTGGTGGACTTGGAGCTCGTGCAGAATGATCTGGGCCGCCTCGGGGGCGACGGGGTCCGGGCTGGCCGGCGACGCGGCGGCCTGGGCGCGGTGAGCGGCTTCGGCCTCGGCGCGGAGTGCGGCGGGGGTGCGGGATAAATCGTCGGGCGGTATCATGATGGGGCTCCTTCGCGCGCAGGTCGGCGGGCACTGAGATCTTGGAGGAAAACGACGAGTTGCCCGCCCTCGACCGGGCGAAATTGGAAACTGACTTCGACCTCAAAGGTGGTCCGGTCCTTGCGGCGATGGCGGCAGGTAAAAACTCGGCCGTCACCGGCCAATACTTGTTGAAGGTGGGCGGCGGTGGCGGCGGCCGTCGAGGGGTCTTCGAGCTCGGAGATGTGCATCGTGAGCAGTTCATGCACGTCGTAGCCGCTCATGCGGCAATAGGTCTCGTTGACTTCCAGCAGCTGGCCGCGGGCATCGGCCAGCCAGAAGCCGGCCATGGCCGTTTGGAGGATGGCCCAGTGCTGCTCTTCGCGCTCCCGCAACGCCTCCTCCAGCTGCGTGCGCTCCGTAATGTCGCTCAGCACCAGGCGGAGCGTGGGGGCGCCGCCTGCTTCCGGCGCGACCGCCGCCGTCAGGTGCATGAGCCGGGGCGGGCCATCGGGCGGGAGGATCAACCACTCGCCCGAGAGCGATTTAACGGCCGACCCGGCGGCGGCCGCCTCGGACGTGAGGTGGTGCCGGAGCTGGAGGTAAAATTTGTCGGTGTCGGCCGGGGCGAGGAAACGGGCGAACGGTTGCCGGAGCAACGCGCGGTGGGGCAGCCCGAGGAGCGCGGCGAGGGTGAGGTTGGTCTCGATCAGCCGGCCCGCCGCGTCGAGGGTGCAGTAGCCGACGGGTGCGAGGTGATAGAGATCTGAATACCGCGCGCGGGAGGCGTCGAGTTTCGCCTGAGCGTGGCGCAGTTCCTCGTTCTGCATTTCCAGCTCGATCTGGTGCAAGCGCAGCTCGTGCAGCAGCAGTGGGATTTCGGCGGGCGTCGCCGCCGCGGAAGGGGCGGCGAGGTCGCGGGCGTTGTTGTGCAAGAACGCGGACTCCGCCCGCGCGCGGAGGGCGGCGGACGGATCGGCGGCGGCGGCGGAAAGATCAGGCGACGGTTTCATGGGCGGGCGGGCGCAGGAAAAGTTTTTCAGATCGGCAGGCCGGGACGCCGGCCGCTACGCGGAGGCAGAACGAGAACGAGAACGATTAGGAGAAAGTGAAAGTGAAAGGGAAAGAGAAAGTGAAAGTGGAGGAGGAGAACGAGAACGATGGGTGGAGCCACAAACCCCCATCGGTTTGCACCGCAGAGACCCCATCTTCAGAGCGCAGAGCAAGGCAGGGGTTTTCTCTGCGTCGCCGAATTCCGCGTCTCTGCGGTGCAAAAAATCTGCGGCTTGAAAATGCCCACAGCACAACAACCCACCCAGATAACGGCCTATCGTGACGCGCTACAGCCGGGACGCCGGCCGTTACGCTGAGGGATTTGGCCGGGGTGGTCATGGGGCGCCGGCCTCTGCCGTCCGTTCCGTCGTGGCGATCGCATACGGCCGGCCCCTTTCGTTGATCAGGACGGTCGCGATCATCGAAATTTCCACGATCTGGCCGGATTTGGTGAGGCGCTGCGTGCGATAGGGCTCCAGCACTTTCGCGTGGCTGAGCTCTCGCATTTTCTCACTCTCCTGGTACCGCTGCGCGGGCGGGATGCGGTCGCTCGCGTTCATCGTCAGCGCCTCGGCTTCGCTCCAGCCATACATCCGCACGGCGCCTGGATTCCACGCGAGGATGCGGCCGTTCAGATCCTTGACCGTGATGGCATCGTGCGCATCGCGCACCACCACCGCCAGCCGCAGCAGGTCGTTGGCTTCGCGCAAGGCGGCGCGCGTTTGCGCGATCTCGGTCACGTCCACGAATGAGATCACGGCGCCCTCGATCACGTTTTCCAGCGTGCGGTAGGGCTGGATCTTCATCACGTAGCTTTCGCCCGCGAGGGTCTGCACAGGGATCTCCTTGGTCACGAGCGTGTCGAGCACCACTTTCAAATCGTTGATGAGGCCGGTGTAACTCACGAGATTCGAGACGATGTGCGCGACCGGCCGCCCGACGTCGGTCGGGATCAGGTTGATGATGACGCTGGCCGCGGGGGTGAAACGCAGAATGCGCAGCTGATGGTCCACGAACACCGTGCCGATGCCGGTGCCGGCGAGCAGGTTGTTCATGTCGTTGTTCATCCGCGAGAGATCGACCACCTTGGTCTGCAACTCGGTATTGATGGTGGCCAGTTCCTCGTTGAGCGACTGCAACTCCTCCTTGGAGGTTTCCAGTTCCTCGTTGGTGGATTGCAGCTCTTCGTTGATGGACTGCATTTCCTCGTTCGACGACTTGAGCTCCTCGGAGGAGCTCTCCAGTTCGGCGCTGGTGCTTTGCAGATATTCCTCCGTGGCGCGGAGTTCGGCCTTGAGCGCGGCGATGCGCTCGGCGGCGTCTGGCGAAAGGGTGCCGTGCGCCACGGGCGCGAGGTCGTCGCTCATGGCGACGACCGACGGTGGCGCCGGGGCCGCGAGCGGCGCTTCCTCGAGGATGACCAGAAAGAGTGGCGCCTCCGGGGACGCGCCCGGGCCGGAGGTCACCGGCCGGATGGTGAGGTTGACTGTGGTGAAGTGGCCGTTGGTTTTTACGCGCAGGCCCGGGTGGACGCCGGTGTCGCCGGTGCCCACCGCCCTGTACAGGCCGGAGGTCAGCTCGCGGCGCAGGCCCTCGCGAGCCATCTTAAGGATGTTGTTGAGGCCGGCCTCGCCGGGGCTGGGCTCGAGAAACAGGCCGGTGCGACCGTGCAGATAGAGGATATCACCGTGGGCGTTGACCAGCGCGCCGGCGGCGATGATCTGCGCGAGCAGCGCGTGCTCGGTGGTTTCGCGCAGCGAACTGCGTGCGCCTTTGGCCGCCGCTATTTTTTCCTGCGCCGATGGCAGCGCCGCACCCGTCGCCGTGATGGGTGGCCGGAAGAGCCGGAGGGCCGCGCGTTGCTGGCCCTGCAAGTCAGCTTTGCGCTGATACAGATTGGCCTTGCGGTCGATGGCGCTGAACAGGCCGTTAAACTCGCCCACGCCTTCGGACGTGCCGAGGAACAGGGTGCCCTCCGCTTTCAGCGCATGGTGAAAGAGCGGGATGAGTTTCTTCTGCAGGTCCGTGCCCAGGTAGATCAGCAGATTCCGGCAACTGATCAGATCGAGTTTGGAGAAGGGCGGGTCTTTGATGACGTCCTGCTTGGAAAATACCAGCAGGTCGCGGATGCCTTTGTGGATGCGGTAGGCGCTGCCGTCGGCTTCGGCGGTGAAAAAACGCGCCAGGCGCTCCGGCGAGAGGTCGGCGGCGATGCTCGCCGGGAAGAGCCCGGTCCGGGCGGTGGCGATGGCCTGGCTGTCGATGTCGGTGGCGAACACCTGCACCGGGAAGCTGGCCTTGAGGGCCTCCATGCGCTCGACCAGCAGAATGGCGATCGAGTAGGCCTCCTCGCCGGTGGAGCAACCCGTGCTCCAGACACGGATCACCGCGCCGGGGGATTTGTGCGCAAAGAGAGTCGGGATGACCTGATCCTCCAGCACCTGAAAGGCCTCGGGATCGCGGAAGAAATTGGTGACGCCAATGAGCAGGTCCCGAAACAGCGCCTCCACCTCGGCGGAAGTCTGCTGCAGATATTTGACGTAGTTGTCGATCCCCTCGATCTGGTGCACCGCGATGCGCCGGTCGACGCGGCGGTGGATGGTGCTGGGTTTGTAGAGGGAAAAGTCGTGGCCGGTCTGGGCGCGCAGCAGCTGGAAAATTTTCTTCATCGCGCCCTCGACGTGGGGCGCGGAGAGGGTGGTGGCTTTGGGGAGTTTCCTCAAGGCGTGGGTGGCGTAGGCGATCAGCTGCGCGGGCATCTCGGCCGGCGGCAGCTCGTAGTCCACGAGGCCGGTGCCGATGGCGCTGCGCGGCATGCCGTCGAACTCGGTCGATTCCGCGTTCTGCGCCATGACCATGCCGCCCTCGGCCTTGATGGCGCGCACGCCCTGGGTGCCGTCGCTGCCGGTGCCCGAGAGGACGATGCCGATGGCACGCTCGTGCTGATCCGCAGCGAGGGAGCGGAAGAAAAAATCGATCGGCAGGCGGTGGCCGCGCGGCTCGCCGGGTTCGAGCAACTGCAGCGTGCCATTGACGAACGCCATGTCGCGGCCGGGCGGAATGATGTAGGCGCAGTTGGGCTGCACGACCATGCCGTCCTCGACCTCAAAGACCTGCATGCGCGTGCAGCGGCGAATGAGTTCGGAGAGGATGCTCTTGTAGTCCGGGGCCAAATGTTGCACGAGCACGAAGGCCATGTCCGTATCGACGGCGGCGGGCATGCCGGCGAAAAACGCCTCGAAGGCGGCGAGGCCGCCGGCGGATGCACCGAGGCCGACAATCGGAAAACCGAGGGCGGCAGGTGCGGGGGCTGCCGGGGAATCGGCGGCGGGCGAAGCCGCGGGCGCCGGAGCGGGGGCCGGAGCGGGTGGCCGCGCGGGCGGGGTGGCGGAGGAAGTAGCAAGGTCCGGATTGTCTTTAGAGCTTTTCATAATGACGCCTTCATTTTCGTCGCAGGACTGACGGTGGAGAGAAGCACGGCCGGGGTGGTGGGGCCACATAATTCACGCTGCGGGGTGGGGTGTCGGCATGATTCACCCCGCTGGGCGCGGCGAGCGCGCCGCTGGCCCCGAAGAGCCGAGCGGGGGAGTGCGCGCGGCGTGTGGTGCGGCCGAGGAAACGACGCCATAAATCCAGCCGACCTTGATGCGGATCAAGCTCCGCTGGTCGGTCGGATGTTACTCTACCGCTGATTAAAAAAGCACTCGTCACCATGCACGCACCACCTCGTCACCTCGTTGCTCTCTTCGCCGTCTTCACGGGCTCGCTGCTCGCCGCCGATTCGTTCGGCGACGCCTTGGAGCAAGGCACGGTCTCGCTCAACGCCCGCCTCCGCTCCGAAGGTGTGCAACAGACCAGTCTCCGCGCCGCCGATGCGATCACGCTGCGCACGCGGCTCGGTTTCACCACCGCGCCTTGGCAAGGTCTGAAGGCCATGGTCGAGGCGGAGAACATCCTCGCGGGCAACGGCGACCGCTACAGTCAGGCCGGCCTGAATCCCGCCGCCACCGGCCGCGCCGTCGTCGCCGATCCCGAGACCAGCGAAATCAACCAAGTGTTGCTCGCCTACACGTCCGGCAAAACCACCGCGACGCTCGGCCGCCAACGCCTCGTCTTGGACAACGCGCGCTTCATCGGCGACGTCGGCTGGCGGCAAAACATGCAGACCTTCGATGCCTTCGTCGTGCAGGACAAAACCCTCGACAAGACGACACTCACTTACGGCTACCTCGACCAGATCAACCGCGTCTTCGGCGACGATCACCCGCAGGGCAAATGGCCGTCCGACTCCCACGTGCTCAATGCCAGCTACACCGGCTTCGCCGCCGGCACGTTCACCGGCTACGCCTACCTGCTCGATTTTGCGAAAACCGCCGCCGCGAATTCCTGCGCGACCTACGGCGCCAGTTTCGCCGGCACGCAGCCGCTCAGTGCCGACGTAAAATTCGCCTACCGCGCCGAGCTCGCCACGCAGTCCGACTACGGCTCCAGCGCGCTGAATTATGCGACGACCTACGCCGCCGTTTCCGCCGGTCTCGTGGTGCAACCCGGCACGCTCACGCTCGGCTATGAACAACTCGGCTCCGACAATAAAGTTGGTTTCAAAACTCCCCTCGCCACGCTCCACGCTTTTAACGGCTGGGCCGATCTCTTCCTCGCCACGCCCGCCGCCGGCTTGCAAGAAACCTCGGTGCGCGCGACCGCCAACCTCCCCGAGAATATCGCGCTCACCGCCTCGTATAGCCGTTTCGAGACCGACGTCGGCCGCGCGAAACTCGGAAAAGAATTCGATGTGCAGCTCTCCCGAAAATTTGGCAAATCCGTTACCGGCCTCCTCAAATTCGCCAACTTCCGCCGCGACAGTCTGACGTTGCCCAACGTCCAGAAAATCTGGATGCAGGTCGAGTTCGTTTACTAGCCCGGTCTTGATGTTTTGTCATCGCGAGAGCTGAACCAAGGCGCGGCGCCTTGGGTGCCCGGGGCAATGAACTTTGTTTGTCATGGCGAGCTCGGAGCAAGCGAGCTTGCGGGGTGGTGGCAGTGAACCGGACAAGGTTTGTCATTGCGAAGGAGGCTTGCCGACTGTGGCAATCCATCTGGAAACGCACCGTGGATTGCCGCAGTCGCTGAGGCTCCTTCGCAATGACAAACAGCGGCTGTTTCCTAGAAGAAGCGCAGCGACGTGGCCATCCATCTGGAATTTCAGCTGGATTGCCGCGCCCGCCAAGCCGGGCTCGCAATGACAAACTGTATGTGTTCATTCGCAGGAGCAGCCCTCCGCGCGGCGACGAAGCAATCCAGCTGGATCGCCACGCCGCGCGCCTTGCGCCACGCGAGGACGATCATTTCGAACCCACGCCCTGCCACTCGGCGCGGCGCGCTAGTGCTCGTTGCCCCGCGTCGTTCATGATGCTCACCTCGTCGTGCAATGTTAGGTCCCTCGCAAAAACGCCGAAAACCACTTGTCACTTATTAAGTGACATCCCCTCTGAAAATGGCCGGATTTTGTCCGGCGACTTAACAGGGTAATACTCGATCACTGAGCCGGTCGACTGACCGCCGCCCCCGGTGAATTTCCCTCCCGAACGTTGACGCACGTCAAAGCGCCGTGGGTCACCTTGCGCTATAAATCGGCACAGTTCCGTCGCCAATTTTCCAACGTTTATTCCTATGCATGCTACCTCCCTTAAACTCGGTTCACCTCGTCTGGTCGCCGGCTTCGGTCTTGCCGCGGCCCTGTTCATCGTCCCCGTCACTTTGGCCTGCGAAGCCTGTAACAGTGTCATGGCAAAGCGCCTGCTCGGCGGCAACAGCCCCTCGGTGCACGCGGCCGAACTCACCGCCTTGGTGAAAAATTCCGGCTGGAACGGTGCCGCCAATCTCCTGGCCTTTGCGGGCGGCGCCCCGTTTCAGAGTTCCGCCGGTGGCGGTGGTGGCGCCGCCGCTCCCGCGGCGACTCCGCCCGTTGCACCCCCGCACCCGTTTCAGGCCGTCATCGATCGGGATAAAAAACTACCCATGTGGGAGACCAGCTACGTCGTCCCCGGCACCAAGCCCGACAAGAAATTTCGCCTCGAGATGAACGAAGGCGATGTCTTCATCGGCAACGGCGTCGTCTACAGCGGATTCACCGTCAACGGCACGATTCCCGGCCCGACGCTCATCGCCGAGGAGGGCGACGTGATTGAGCTGACGGCCGTCAACAACGGCGGCGTGCCGCATGGCATGTCCATCCACGCCGCCTACACGCAGACCTCGAAATACCTCGGCAAGATCGCCCCCGGGGCGACGGCGTCCATGCTCTTTCGCGTCAACCACCCCGGCGTCTACATGTATCACTGCGCCCCGGGCGGACACGCGATCCCGATGCACACGCTGCTGGGCCAGTATGGCATGTTCGTCGTCAAGCCCAAGACGGTGAAGTTCAAGGCCGAGCAGATCATCGGCCACAAACCCGACGTCGAACTCTACATCGTGCAGCATGAACTTTACGCCAGCGGCAAGGAAGCCGTCGAAGGCCACGCGGCCTACGTCCTGTTCAACGGCAAACTATTCCGCTACGTCGAGAGCCCGATCAAAGTGCGCCCGGGTGATTTTGTGCGGATCAACTTCCTCAACGTCGGCCCGAACCTCATCTCCACGTTCCATCTCGTCGGCATCATTTGGGATTACGCCTACTGGCAGGGCACGCCGACGCCGGAGAACACCTTCACCGGCGGCCAGAGCGTCACCGCCGGCCCGACGGACTCCTGGGTCGTCGATTTCCGCGTGCCACCGGACGAGGGCAACTACCTGATCGTGACGCATGCCTTCGGCTCGACGACGCGCGGTGCGATCGGCGTGCTCGCCGCTGCGAAGGACGCCGTGCGCACGCCCACAGTGTTGGCCGACGGTCCGGCCTACTCCGAGGCCGCGATGAAGGAACACACGGCCAAAGCCGCGCGCGTCATCTCGCCGTTCAAGGCGACCAAGGATGAACTCGAGAATCCCTCCACGCTCCCGGCCGGGCAGAAGAAACTCCGCATTCAAATCATCGGAAATTCCTACTGGCCGAAAGTGGCCTCGGTGCCCCCCGGCACCACGGTCGAGTGGGTGAACGAAGATATTTTCACCTTCGCGAGCGGTGAGTTTGCGGGCGTCCACGACGCCGTGACCAGCGAAGCCCCGGAACATTTCGCCTCCAAGATGCTCGGCCACGCCGAAAAATGGAGCACGGTTCTGACGAAGAAGGGCGACTACAAATTCTACTGCACACCGCATCCGTATATGGAAGGCATCATCCGCGTCGAGTGACGCTCCGCGCCGCCTGCACGGGCGACCCCTCGGGCGGGTCGGTCGGACCTTCAGCATTAACCTGCCGCCGTGGCCTCTGGTTGGTCATGGCGAGAGCTCGGGCCAACGCCGGGCCGTTGGGTGAAAGGGGCGATGAACGTTGTTGGTCATGGCGAGGAACGCAGCGACGTGGCCATCCATCTGGAAATTCAGCTGGATTGCCGCGCCCCCAAAGCCGGGCTCGCAATGACAAACCCTATGAGTGCATTGGCAGGGAGGCTCTGCCGACCGCGGCAAGCCAGCTGGATTGCTTCGGCGCTGCGCTTCTCGCCATGACAACCAACGATGCTTCGCTGGCGTAAGTTGACGCTTACGGGCTGGCCGACTCGCTCCCTCTTGCGCCCGGACCACGAGTCCGGGCGCCGTTGTGTCCGGACGTCGGCGCGGGAACGAAGGCGGGTTTCCGCACGCAAACCTTGACCTCGGTCAAGGCGGCGCGCGCGCCTTTGCGCTACAACTGCGCCATGCCACCCCCCACGGCCACCTTCCCCGCCAGCGCCCGATTCGCCCCGCGCCTCGCGGGTGCGGCGCAGTCGGATGCGTCCGTCTCCGCCTCGGCCCTCCAACCGGCCCGCGGCTGGTTTCTTTTCGCCATTGGCAGCCTCGTGCTCGCCGGCCTGCTTTCACTCCTGCTCGTCGTCGGCCGGCTGCCGTTTCTCGGCTGGCTGTTCACCGATCCGCTCTTTTTCAAACGCGCCCTCGTGGTCCACGTCGATCTCGCGATCGTCGTCTGGTTTCAAGCCGGCACGCTCGCGTTTCTCGCTCTGGCCGTCGGCCCGCGTCTCCACCGCGGTGTGACGGCGGCCGCGCTCGCGCTCGCGGCGGCGGGCATCGTCGGCTTGCTCGTCGGCGCGGTGATGCCGGGTGCGCAACCCGTCCTCTCCAACTACGTCCCGGTGATCGACCACCCGATTTTTTTCGGCGGACTCATCGCCTGGTTTGCCGGCTCCGGTTTATTCTTCGCCCTCGCGCTCGCCACACCCTCGCGCACCGACGCGAAGGCGCTCTCCGCCGATGTCGTGATCGCCCTGCGCGCCTCGGCCGTCGCGAATCTCCTGGCGGTGGTCACCTTCCTGGGAGCGTGGCAAACGACGCCGGATTCCGTGCCGGGCGTATTTTATGAGCTCCTGTTCTGGGGCGGCGGTCATGTCCTGCAAACGGCCAACGTCGCCGCGATGCTCGCCCTGTGGTTGCACCTGTTGCACCGCTGGACGGGTAGGGTGGTGCTGACCCCGGCCATCGCAACCGCCCTGCTCGCCGCGCTCGTCGCGCCGCAGGTCGTCATGCCGCCGCTGGCCTTCGGGGGCACGACCGCCACGAGCTATTTCTCCATGGCCACTCACCTCATGCGTTGGACGATTTTCCCCGTGGTGCTGGTCGTGCTCGGCGCCGCGACCCTCCACGTGTGGCGGGCGCGGAGGACGGTGAATTGGCGCGACTATCGTTTCCTCGGTCTCGCCGGCAGCGCGTCGCTGACGCTCCTCGGATTTATTCTCGGGGCGCTGATCCGCAGTTCGAGCACGCTCGTGCCGGGCCACTACCACTGTGCCATCGGCGCGGTGACGATCGCGTTGATGGCGGCGGCCTATGATTTCTGCGCCGCTGTCGCGCCGCACGGTGCCGCGGCCGAAACACCGCGTCGCGCGCGTCTGCAGCTCCTGCTCTTCGGTGGTGGCCAGGCGGTCTTCGGCCTCGGATTCGCGCTGGCCGGCACCTACGGGCTCGGGCGCAAACAATACGGTGCCGAGCAGCACGTACGTTCGCTCGGCGAATACTTCGGCCTCAGCGTCATGGGCCTCGGCGGCTTCGTGGCCGTGGCCGGCGGGATATTTTTCCTCGCGGTGATGCTGCGCCGGATCGGCGCGTGGCATCGTGATTTTTCTCCCGTCACCTCATCCCTCCATGAACAACGAACCTGAAAAACATCCGTGGCAGAAAGTGCTCGATAACCCGTGGCTGCTCCTCGTCCTCGGCGTCCTGATACCGATTTTGTCCTACACCGTGTGGGGCTGGGTCGAACTCGTCCTCACCAAACCCGCGTTGCTGCCCTGAACCCCCTCTTTTCCCATGAGCTTAAGTCCTCTCACCAAACCGTGGTTTCACGCGCCGGCGGGCCACGAAAAAATCTGGCTCGGCTGCGCGGTCCTCTGGTGCTTCGTGATGTCGCTGATGATGCCGTACTGGCATTTTCGCGGTAAACAAAACAGCACCGGCGAAGCCTACACCGTTAAACCGGCCGACTTCCTCGCTCGCACCGAAAAGTTCGTCGCGTCGAACAAGGTCGGCACCTATAAAAATACCAACCACAACGCGCTCATGCCCGAGTTGCCCCTCGTCGAGCCGCCGGCCGGCGGCGACGCCTACTTGATCGGCCGCATGTGGCACTGGTATCCGGCGCTGCGCCTGCGCATGGGCGAGACCTATCGCCTGCACCTCTCGGCGCTCGACTTGCAGCACGGCTTCTCGCTGCAACCGATCAATATGAATTTCCAGGTGCTGCCCGGCTACGATCACGTGCTCACCTTCACTCCGACTTCGAAGGGCGAGTTCACCATCGTCTGCAATGAATTTTGCGGCGCCGGCCATCACGCCATGTCCGGAAAAATCTTTGTCGAATAACCGCCCCCGCCATGTCCACTCCCTCTCATTCACTCTCCGCTCCGGGCACGCCCGGTCGCGTGTGCGGCACGACCGGCCTCGGTGTCTGCCTCGACGCCCAACGCTTCATCAAGCTCAATGCCGTCGCCGGCATTGTCTTCCTCCTCCTCGGTGGCATCGCCGCGCTCCTGCTCGCGCTCACGCGTTGGCAGACCGTGCACCTGCTCCCCGTCGACTGGTTTTATCGGATCCTGACGTTCCACGGCATCAACATGCTGATCCTGTGGATACTCTTCTTCGAGATCGCCATCCTCTACTTCGCCTGCACGACGCCGCTCAATTCCCGGCTCTTCTCGCGCAAGATTGCCTGGGTCTCGTTCGGGATGATGCTCACCGGCGCCATCATGGTGGATTACATCATCATCGCCGGACAAGCCGACGTGATGATGACTTCCTACCTGCCGCTGCTGGCGCATCCGCTCTTCTACCTCGGGATCATTCTCGTCGCCGTCGGCACATTGGTGGGCGTGTTTAATTTCTTCGCCACCCTCTACGTCGCGAAACGGGACCAGACCTACACCGGCTCCGTGCCGATCGTCACGTTCGGTGCCACCGCCGCCGCCATCATCGCCGTCGTCACTTTGTTGCACGGCGCCGTCGTGATGATCCCGACGTTTACTTATTCGATGGGTTGGACGCCGCAGCCCGACCCCGCGTGGTATCGCCTCATCTGGTGGGGCCTCGGTCACCAATCGCAGCAGGTCAACGTCTGCGCGATGGTCTCCGTCTGGTATCTGATTTCGCACATCGTCGTCGGTGCCCGCCCGATCAACGAGGCCGTCTGTCGCACCGCCTTTGTGCTGTACATTCTTTTTATCAATCTCGCCTCGGCCCATCATCTCCTCGTCGATCCCGCAGTCGGTGCCACGTGGAAGATCTGGAACACGTCCTACGCCATGTATCTCGCGGTGCTCGCCTCGATGGTACACGGCTTCACCGTCCCCGCCGGCGTCGAAATTGCCATGCGTGAAAAGGGCTACACGAGCGGGATTTTCGGTTGGGTCACGGCGCTGCCGTGGAAGAACCCCGCGTTCTCCGGCACCGCGTTGTCGGTCGTCATCTTCGGGTTCCTCGGCGGCATCACCGGCGTCACGCTCGGCACGCAGCAGATCAATATCATCGCGCACAACACCCTGCGCATCCCCGGTCACTTCCACGTGACCGTCGTCGGCGGCACGACCCTGGCGTTCATGGCGCTCGCCTACTACGTGATCCCGCTGATCTTCCAACGCGACTTCATCTTCCGCGGGGTCGCCCGCCTGCAACCGTGGTTGTTCGGACTCGGGATCGTGATGCTTTCCTTCGGCATGTCGTTCGCCGGTTCGATGGGTGTTTCCCGCCGTAGTTGGGATATTGATGCGCAAGGTGTCTATGGTCCCGCGGCCCACCTCTGGCTCGGCGTGCTCGGCCTCGGTGGCGTCCTCGCCTTCGTCGGTCTGCTCGTCTTCGCGCTGCTCTGTGTCGGCACACTCTTCTTCGGGCCGAAAATTGAACACCGCGCCATGGCCGACTGGGGCACACCGCCCGCCCTCGCCGGTTCGGAATCCGGCTCACTGGCCAATGACCACTACGCCACCAAGGGCACGATGGTCCTCGTCCTCGTTTTCCTCGCCTGCTTCGCGGTCTATTATTTCGCGAACTGGAAGGCTCTCGCCGACGTCTGGCCCGTGCGCTGAGTGCCGCCTGCCCCCTCCGCCATGTCCGTCCCCGTCACCGTGGTTTTTTCGCCCGCGAGTTCCGCCGTTCCTACGCCCATTCCGGGCGGCTGGGGCGGCACGGCACCCGCGCGATTCCTCACGGGGCCGGGGCTGCTGGTGTTTCTGCTGACCGCCCTCGCGGGCTATGAAGGATTTTTGCTGCTCACGATTTTCGGTCCAACCGAGGGCGGTTGGCTCGGAGACTTTGTGCGCGATTTTCAACTCTGGTGTTATCGGGGCGATCCGCGCACCGGCGGGATTTCGTGGCTCGCCGTCTCCGTAATGATGGGTGAGCCGATTTTTGTCGTGGGCGTCGCCGCGCTGCTGTGGCGGAAAGTATTCCTTCGGCTGAGTTCGCCCGCGCTCTGGCTGACGCACGCGCGGGCCGCGGGCACCGCGCTGCTCCTGACGGTGATCGCGGCCGGCGGGCTCCTCTACTATGCGCGCACCGACGCCGTGAGCGCCCAGATCTTGCCGCCCTTCCCCGGGGAGCGCATCCGCGTCCACCTTGCGCTGCCCGACACCGCACTCATCGACCAGCAGGCCGCGCCGTTCCGTTTCGCCGACCTGCGCGGCCGCGTCGTCCTCGTCACCGGGGTCTATGCCGCCTGCACCACCGCGTGTCCGGAAATATTCATCGAGTTGAAAAAAATCCTCGGCGAACTTCCCGCCACCGAGCGCGCCGACCTCAGCGTCGTGGCGCTCTCGCTCAATCCGGAATATGAGACCACCGATCTGATGAACGCCCTCGCCGAGGGCCGCGGCCTCACGCATCCTGAATTCCGTTACGTCAACGCCCCCGCCCCCGCCGCCATGCACGATGCACTCACGCGGCTCCAGTTCTCCGCCACGCGCAATCCGCAGACCGGCGTGATCGACCACGCCAATCTTTTCCTGCTCGTCGATCGCTCGAACCACATCGCTTATCGCTTCACCCTCGATGCGCGCCACCGCGCGTGGTTGCGCACCGCCTTGCGGTCCCTCCTCAGCGAAACTCATGCCGTCGCCCCACGAGCACCCTGACGTTGATTGCGAGTTGCTCGCCGACGCGCTGGGGCCGACGGCGAATCCTCCCGGTTCGCAGCCGCCGGTGCCGCCGGTGCGCGCCGCGCGTATCTTCGCCGCCGGCGACCGGCTCGCCACGCGGCTGGACACCTGGTTGGAGCGCTGGCTCCCGCGCGAACTGAATCCACTCGCGCACCTCGGCGCGGCGGCCAACGCCATGCTCGTCCTCGCCACGCTCTCCGGCGTGCTGATGCTCATCTGGTATTCGGCGAGTGTGCAGTCGGCGTGGCATTCCCTCGCCGATCTGGCGCCGCGCTCCTTCGGCGGGCTCGTGCGCAGTGTCCATCGCTACTCGTCCGACCTCGTCATGCTGCTCGTGCTCGCTCATGCGCTGCGCACGCTCCTCGCGCGCAAGTTCGCCGATGCCCGCTGGCTCGCGTGGGTCAGCGGCATCGCGCTGCTGGGGCTCGTGTGGTTCATCGGCTGGAGCGGCTACTGGCTCGTGTGGGACGTGCGCGCGCAACTCCTCGCCCTCGACAGCATTCGCGCGCTCGATGTATTGCCGATCTTTGGGGAACCGATGCTGCGCCTCTTCACCTCCGATGCCACGGTGCCGTCGCTCCTGTTTTTTGTCGTTTTTTTTCTCCACATGTCGCTCCCGCTCGGGATCGCGGGCGGGCTCGCCCTGCACCTCGCACGCCAGAGCCGCACGCAACTGCTGCCGAACTGGCGGCTCTCGGTCTGGCTGGCGGGCGCGGTCGTCGTGGCCGCGCTCGTATTCCCAGCGACCAACGCCGCCGTCGCGCAGATGGCGGTCAAACCCGCCCGGTTCACGATGGACTGGTGGTTTCTCTGGCCGCTCGCAATCACCGCGCGCCTCTCCGGTGGTGGCATCTGGCTCACGACGGTGCTCGCCACCGCCGGCTTGATGACCGTTCCGTGGTGGCTCGCGCGCCGTCGGCCGCGCCCGACGTTTCAGGCGACCGTCAACGTCTCGCGGTGTTTCTCGTGCACGCTCTGTTCGCACGACTGCCCGTTTGGCGCGATCACGATGGTGCCGCGCACGGATGGAAAACCGTTTCCCTCGCAGGCGCAGATTGATCCCGCTCGCTGCATCGGCTGCGGCATCTGTGCGGGTGCTTGTGATACGCAGGGTATCGGCCTCGCGTGGTTTGACGCGCACCAGGTCATCCGCGACCTCGAAACCTTCGTCCTCGCCGAGGTCGCGCGCGGAACCGCTCCCGCGCTCGCGTTTGTCTGCGCCCAATCCGACGGTGGCTGGGAACTTTTCGATCACGTCGCGTGGGCGCGCCGGGTGCCCGGCTACACGCTGCGACCGGTGCCGTGCATCGGCTGGATCGAACCGAAACTCGTCGAGCGCATCATCAGCAAAGGTGCCGCCGCCGTGCTGATTATCGGCTGCGGCTCGAGCGAAGCGTTTTGCAAAGAGGGCGCGCGCTGGTTGCCCGCGCGCCTCGCCGGAACGCGCGAGCCGGAGTTCCGCCCCAACCGCGCCGACCCCCGCAAGGTCGCGCATGTGAATTTCGATCCGCTCCGCCCGCACTTGCTCACCGCCGCTGCCGCGCGTCTGCGCACCCAAACGCCCGCGCCGACCCCGCCTGTCCGTTCGCCGTTCGCGGCGTGGGGGATCAGCTTGCTGGTCACCGCCGTTTTGCTCAGCGGACTGCTCGTCGTCAGTGACGCACCGTTCCGCAATCCGGCTCCCGGCGAAGCCGAATTTGTTTTCACGTTCCGCGTCTACGGTGACTGGGTGTCGGGCGCCGCCGTCGCCTTGCCCGATCCCGCACACGACACGCGTCCCGTGCACATGCGTGCCGCCCAGCCCGCGCAACGCACGCGCTCCCCCGTCATCGTGCAGTTCGACGTCGATGGACGCAGCCAAGCGCACGTCTTCCGCGCCAAAGGATTGACGTCCGACGGCGCCTCCGTTGGCGAACTCCGGGTGCTCCTCACCCCGGGTGCGCATCGCCTCATCGTTCACGTTGCCACGCACGCCGACCCAAACGCGCCGCGCCAAACGTGGACCGCCGAAGTCACCGCCCGCCCCGGCCGCCTCAGTGTGCTCACGCTCGACGCTAGTCGCGGCTTTGAATTCGCCCCGTAGCACCCGACCTCGGGCTCACGTCGTCTCGTCTTACCGTGTCACTTGTCTCGCGAAAAACACCGCGCGTGGAGTGTAACCAAATAGGTTACACTTGCACTCAAACGTGGGGGGAATCCGGGCGCAATTTAACCGCGTAATACTCGCCTGATTTCCCCGCGGACCGGCGGGTTTCCAGCCGCCACCGCCCGCTCCGCACCCGGCGGGTGAAACGAGGGTCGCCCGCGGGGCTGGGGACCCGGAGGCGTGCGACCAAGGGCTGGTGAAAAATTCAGGTGCCGTTGGTCGGATCGACTGTTTTTCGGCCGATGAACACCAGGTGTGTGCGCTCGCCGCGTTTGCCGCGCTGCCAAAATGGGAGCCATGTCGGGACAAAACCACGACGTGTTTGTCCCGCTCTCCGGTGATGCGTGATTAAACGGGCTCCCGCAGAAACGCGCCGATTCGGCGCAGTTCGCGCACCTCGGGCCATTCCTTCCAAAGACGGCGCCGGTCCGTTGTCCTGGCCCGGCGTCGACGTGCGGTCCGGCCAAACGGACAGCGACGACTCGTCCGACCGGTTCAAGTTAGTTTAAAATTAGGCCGTGCACTGCGCGTGGAGTGCCTGCGGCCTCCGCGCTACG
>CAMBVX010000002.1 GCA_945871085.1 Opitutus sp. GAS368
TCTTCGCGGGCGAGGGTCATGTTGGCCTGCACGTCGTCGACGATGGTGGCGCCGAGGTAGAAACCGCGCGGGGCGTCGGCGACTTTGAGGTCGCGGCCGTCGGCGATGACTTTTGCTCCTTCGGATTCGCCGCTCGCGACGAGGCTGAGCACGCGCTCGCGGTGGGCCGCGGTGATGACCGGACCCATGTCGGGCTGGGCGGCGGGGGAGGGTTGGTCCGTGCGGCCGATCTTGATCGCACGAGCGGCCGCGACGAGGTCGGGAAGCAGGCGCTCGGCGGCGGCCCCGACGGTGAGCGCGGTGGAGCCCGCCATGCAGCGTTCGCCGGCGCAGCCGAAGGCGGCGGTGGAGAGCGCCTCGACGGTTTTGGCGATGTCGGCATCGGGCATGATGACGATGTAGTTTTTCGCGCCACCGTTGGCTTGGACGCGTTTGCCGTGGCGCGTGCCGGTTTCGTAGATGTATTTCGCGATGGGCGTGGAGCCGACAAAGGAGATCGCGCGCACCGTCGGATGAGTGAGCAAGGTGTCGACCGCGTCGCGTCCGCCGTGGACGATGTTGAACACGCCCTTGGGCAGACCGGCCTTTTCGAGGAGTTCACCAAGGAGCACGGCAGTGAGCGGGACTTTTTCGCTCGGCTTCAGGATGAAGGTATTGCCGCAGGCAAGGGCGAGCGGGAACATCCACAGCGGCACCATCGCAGGGAAGTTAAATGGGGTGATGCCGACGCAGACGCCGAGGGGTTGGTTGAGGGTCTCGCAATCCACGCTGCGCGCGAGGTTCTCGAGCGTGTCGCCGAAAAGCAGGGTGGGCACGCCGCACGCGTATTCAATATTCTCGATACCACGGTGCACATCGCCGCGCGCCTCGGAGAGCGTCTTGCCGTGCTCGCGGGAAACGGTGGCGCAAAGCGTGTCGTAGTTTTGTTCGATGAGTTGGCGATAACGGAAAAACACGCGGGCGCGCTCGACGGCGGGCGTCTCGCTCCACGCCGGAAAGGCGGCGTGCGCGGCCGCGACGGCGGCATTGACCTCGGCCGCGCCGCCGACGGGGCATTGCGCGATGACGTCGCCGGTGGAGGGATTGAAGACGGGCGTGGTGGCGAGTTGAGGGGAGCGCAGCCATGCGCCAGCGATGTAGTGGGGGACGAGGGGAGTGGTATTCATAGAGGGTAGGGCGGACTTCAGTCCGCCGAGGGGGCAAGGGGCGTTGGGGGTGTTCGCAGGCGGACGGAAGTCCGCCCTGCTTTCAGAGCGGCAACATGCGCGAGCGCACGGAGGCGATCAAGTCGCCATAACCGCCGAGGAATTGACTGAGCGTGTGCTGGGTCGCGCCGTAGCTGAGGAATTCGGCGGGCTGCATGCCGCCTTCGTCGTGGGCGCGGATGAAGTCGGGGAACTTCGCGCGGAGTTCGGCGAGGATTGCGCCGTCGACGGGCTGTTCGAGCGTGAGGGAGGGCGCGGTGGTGGAGGTGTTGAACTTCGTCCACCACGTGTAGGGCACGGTCTGGAGCACGTCGCGGCCGATGATTTGTGACCAGTGGTTTTCGTGGCGATAGGCGGCCGCGAGGAGCGTGCCGGGGAGACCGCGTTGTTTGAAAATACGGTGCGCGTTTTTGAAGACGGCGAGGCCGGACCACTCGATGGTGCCGGGGCTGACGGAGATTTTTTGTGCTGCGGCGACGCGCTTCAGTTGGTCATCCACGCGGCCGATCATGAGCGTGATATAGGGGCGAATGGCGTCGGCGTCGCGCCCGGCGGCGCGGGCGCGTTTGAGTCCACGGGCAAGCGCGGCGGAGACGGCGAGGGCTTGCGGCACGGTGAAGCTCACCGTGGCGTTTACGCGGATACCGCGGGCCGTCATCTCCTCCATCGCGGCGATGCCGACTTCGGTGGCGGGCGCCTTGATTGCGATGTTGGGAGCGAGCGAGGCGAGTTGGGTGGCCTGCGCGACCATGAGGTCGAAGTTCGGATAATACTTCGGATTTACCTGCGCGGAGAGAAATCCCTTGGCGCCGCGCGTGGCCGTGTAGACCGGCATCAGGCGAGAGGCGGCGTCGATCGCGAGAGTGTGGATGAGTTTCCACGCAATGTCGTCTTCGGTGTCAGCGGGGTGGTCGAAGAGCAGGCGGTCGATGATCGGGTGGCACAGCGCGGGCTGCGCTGTGACGGCCTGCGAAACAATCACGGGATTGGAGGTGCCGCCGACGGCCCCGAGGGCGACGCCTGCGGAAAGCTCGGCGGGGACGCCGGAGTCGTTCCACCAATCGGCGCCGAGCGCCGTCATTTGGGACATGCGGGAGATCATGGGAAGAAAGAGAGAAGGCGAGAGGGGGAGATGGATCGGGGGTAGGAGCCGGCTTGCGGGCGAAGTTGAGGCGTGAAGACGACGAGCATTTTGAATCGCCCGCAAGCGGGCTCCTACACTCCCGCGTGCGTGCGAATGTAGTCGCGGGCGGCGCGGGCTTTGGGGAGGGCGGGGACTTTGACGGGATCTTCCTCGGCTTCGGCGACGAGCCAGCCGCGGTAGTCGACGGATTTGAGGATGCGGAAAATCGCGGGGAAATCGACGCAGCCATCGCCGGGAATGGTGAACACGCCCTCGGTTACGGCGCGGCAAAACGACCAGCCCTCGCGGCGCACGCGCTCGGCGATGGCGGGGCGCAGGCTCTTGAGGTGGACGTGCCGGATGCGGGCGGCGTGGCGTTGCGTGACGGCGACGGGATCGATTCCGGCAAGCGCGAGGTGGCCCGGGTCAAGGAGCAGAAAGAGCGCGGGCACGTCGGCGAAGAGGCGGTCGAGTTCGGCTTCGGTCTGGATGACCGTGCCCATGTGGTGGTGATACACGACGCGCATTTCTGCGGAGGCGGCGACCGTGCAGAAAAGTTTCAAGCCGATGACGAGGCGGTCCCATTCGGCCGCGTCGAGCGCGCGGCGGTCGGAGGTGCAAAAACCGAGGGCGGCCTCGCGTGTGCCGTGGATGCAGTGGCTGCATTCGGCAACGATGGCGACGCGGGCACCGAGAGTTTTTAAGAGGTTGAGATGCGCGCGGAAGTTTTTCTCCTCGGCCGCGAGGTCGGCGGTGGCGAGGTAGGTGGAGTGCCACCCGCTGACGAGGCGGAGGTCGTGGCGGCCGAGGGCGTCGGCGAGCGCGGTGGGGGTTCGCGGGTAGGCGTGGCCGAGTTCGCTGCCGGCGTAACCGGCGGCGCGCATTTCGCGGAGAATCGTGTCGAGGGGGACATTGCCGGCGAGTTCGTTGAAGTCGTCGTTGCTCCAGATGATGGGATTGGCACCGACGAGGCAGTCGCGGTGGAGGGTGGTGCTTGGCGTGGGGTAGCGCGGTGCTTTAGCCCGCGTGCGGGAACGCTGAGTCGCGGGCTGAAGCCTCGCGCTACCTCGGACTGCACCTTCGAGTCTTTTCTTTTTCATCAGTAATAGAATTTCTGCCGCTTGATCGCGCGGTCATAGGCTTTGCTCGCGGCGCGCACGCCGGGGAGCTGCGATGTGGCGGAGACGGGCACATCCCACCACGAGTAGCCCGGCAGACCGACGTCGGCGCGGACGGGGACGTGGATGACGACGGTGCCTTTCGCGGCTTTCGCGGTCACGAGGGCGGCGGTGAGTTCGGCGAGCGTCGCGGCGCGGAGGCCAGTGGCGCCTAGGCTTTCCGCATTTTTGGCAAAATCCACAGCGACCGGTTTGCCTTCGAGTCGGCCGGGTGTGCCGAGGCGGTGGCGGAATTCGTTGCCGAAACTCTTCCCGCCGCTGCCGCGCTGGAGATTATGGATACAGCCGAAGCCGTGGTTGTCGTTGACGACGATGATGAGTTTCAGGCCTTCCTGCACGGCGCTGACGATCTCGGTGTGCAGCATCAGGTAGCTGCCGTCGCCGAGAAACGCGAAGACCTCGCGGCGCGGGTCGGCGAGTTTCACCCCGAGGGCGCCGGCAATCTCGTAGCCCATGCACGAGTAGCCGTATTCGGAGTGGTAGTCGTTGGGGGCATGCGAGCGCCAGAGTTTATGGATGTCACCGGGGATGCCGCCGGACGCGTGGACGGCGGTGCCGGTGGTGCCGCAGGCGGTGTTCACGGCGTCGATGACTTGCGCTTGAGTGAGCCCGGGCGCGTCGTGGCGCGGGGCGACGAGGGCGGCGCGTGTCTCGGACCACGTGGTGCGCACGCGAGCGATTTTCGCGCGATAGGTCGATGAAATGGACCAACCGGCGAGGGCGCGGGTGAGCTGAGTCAGGATCGCGCGGGCGTCGCCGACGAGGGGAAGTGCGCCGTGTTTGTGCGAATCGGCGGCGTGGATGTTGAGGCCGATGAAGCGGACGCGCGGATGTTGAAACTGGCTCTTGGACGCGGTGGTGAAATCGCTGAGACGCGTGCCGAGGTGGATGACGAGGTCGGCTTCGCCGGCGAGGGCGTTGGCGGCGGCGGTGCCGGTGACACCGATGGCACCGAGGCAGGACGGGTGCGCGTCAAGGATGGCGCCTTTGCCGGCCTGCGTGACGGCGACGGGGATACCGGTGGACTCGGCGAATTGCGCGAGCGCGGCCGTGGCAGCGCTGTAGTGGACGCCGCCGCCGGCGACGATGAGCGGACGCCTTGCGGCGCGGAGGAGTGCGACCGCCGCCCGGAGTTTCTCCGCGGAGCAACCGGGGCGTTCGACCGTGTAGACGCGTTTCTCAAAAAAGTGCTGCGGGTAGAGGCCGGTCTCGGCCTGCACGTCTTCGGGTATCGCGATGGTCACGGCGCCGGTTTCCGCCGGATCGGCGAGGATGCGCATTGCTTCGGGCAGGGCAGTGAGGAGCTGTTCCGGCCGGTTGATGCGGTCCCAATATTTCGAGACCGGGCGGAAGCAGTCGTTGACGCTCACATCTTGGCTGCCGGGAAATTCGAGCTGTTGGAGCACGGGGGCGGGGCGGCGATTGGCGAAGATATCGCCGGGCAGCAGGAGGACGGGCAGGCGGTTGACGGAGGCGACGGCGGCACCGGTGATCATGTTCGTCGCGCCGGGGCCGACGGAACTGGTGCACGCGTAGGTGCCCAGGCGTTGGCGGGCTTTGGCGAACGCGACGGCGGAGTGGACCATGGCCTGCTCGTTCTTTGCTTGAAAATAAGGGAGCGCGGTGCCGCCGAATTCCTCGAGAGCCTGGCCGAATCCGGTGACGTTGCCGTGGCCGAAGATACCGAAGACGCCGTGGATGAGGCGATGCTCGGTGCCATCGCGGCGGATATATTGTTGCTGGAGAAATTTCACCAAGGCCGCGGCCATGCTGAGGGGAACAGTTTTGCTCATGGGGATTTAGGAGAAGAGGGGAGGGGGGGCGGTATCCAGCCCTGTGGCAGGGGACCAAGCGTCCACATGTGCTCGGGGGCGAACGTGAAACCAGTATCGGGCTGCGAGGATTTGGTCTGCGAAAAAGCAGAACGCAAATCCGCAAAAATCTAACGTTGGAATATTTTGCCAGTCCGGCTGTCGAGGAGCTTCACTTCAGGGGAAATTGCCGCACGCTGGCGGTGAAATGTCCGTCAAAGTAGACCCCATGCCGTCATCACGAGCAGTTGCATCCGGCGAGTGCTCGGACCCGTTTTCGCTGCGCGGACGGCGGGCGCTCATCACGGGTGCGGGACAAGGAATCGGATTTGCGCTGGCCCGCGGGCTTGGCGTGGCCGGGGCGGAATTGGTGCTCAACGACGTCGATCCCGTCCGTTTGGAGCAGGCGGTGGCGACGTTGCGCGGTGAGGGCTTCACGGTGAACGGTCGTTGTTTTGATGTGACGAATGGCGCTGACGTCGAGCGGAGTGTGGCGGAGGTCGAACGGGGGATCGGACCGGTGGACAGCTTGATCAACAATGCGGGGATCCATCGCCGGGCGCCGTTGGAAACGATGCCGACCGAGCGCTGGCAAGCCGTGCTCGACGTGAATTTGACCAGTGCGTTTTTGGTCACCCGTGCGGTCGTGGGTGGCATGATCCGGCGCCGCGCGGGCAAGATCATCACTATCTGTTCGCTCAACTGTGAAGTCTCCCGGCCAACGATCGCCAACTACGCCGCTGCCAAGGGTGGATTGAAAATGCTGACGCGCGCGATGGCGGTGGAGTGGGCGCGGCATAACATTCAGGTCAACGGACTTGGTCCCGGCTATATTCGCACCGCGATGACGGGCACGCTCACGATCGAGGCGGAGTTTGATCGCCTGATTTGTGCCCGGACGCCGGCCGGGCGTTGGGGTGAATCTCGGGAGTTGGTGGGCACCGCGGTGTTTCTCTCCTCGCGCGCGGCAGATTTTGTAAACGGCCAGATTCTCTACGTCGATGGTGGGTTGTTGGCGGCTCTGTGAGTTCCGAGAATTGTGCTCAAAGGCCATCGTTCCCGTCACGCTCTCTCTCATGCGCTCACTGCTTTCCTTCGTCTTGTTCGCGATTTTCAACTCCGGCATGGGCGCTGCGGCGGCAGACGCACCGCCCCTGATCCGGGCTCACGCCCATAACGATTACGAACATCCGCGCCCGTTACTCGATGCCTTGGCCTGTGGCTTTGGTAGCATCGAAGCGGATGTTCACCTCGTCGATGGAGGATTGCTCGTGGCGCATGAGCGCAAGGCGGTGCAGCCTGCGCGCACGCTGGAAGCACTCTACCTCGATCCTCTGCGCGAGCGAGTGAGGCAAAACGGCGGGCGCGTTTACCGAGGTGGACCGACGATTATTCTGTTGATTGACGTGAAGTCCGAAGCGACGGCGACCTATGGTGCGCTGCACGACCTGCTCAAAAACTATGCGGAGATGCTCACGGTCTTCCGTGACGGCGGCACGACGCCCGGAGCGATTACGGTGATTGTGTCCGGTTCCCGCGCCCCCGGCGTGATGGCGGCCCAGTCGCTCCGCTACGCCGCCATGGATGGCCGGATTGACGATCTTGCCGGCCAAACGGCGCCCGCGTTCATCCCGTTGGTCAGTGATAACTGGCAGAAGGTTTTCACGTGGCGCTGGACCGGACCCATGCCGGCGGAGGACGCCCGGAAGCTGAAAAACCTCGTCGAGCAAGCCCACGCCCAAGGCCGCCAGCTGCGGTTTTGGAACACGCCTGATAGGCCCGCGGCGTGGAGTCTGCTCTACGAAGCCGGCGTGGATCTGATCAACACGGACCAACTCGTCGGGCTCCAAGAGTTTTTGCGCGGACGGAAATCTGGGGAGAAAACTAAGAGCCGCTGACCACATTGGCGGGGTGCGGGCAATATATGCGCAGTGTTTCACAAGGTGCGCTGCCATTCGGCGCTTTGCTCCGAAACGAGCACCGCGCAACGTCGGATAAACCTATCTCATTATGCCTTCTAATTGGAAATCCCGTGCGGTGTCCGCCGCCGATGCCGTCGCGATCGTCGGTAACGGACACCGTCTCTTCATTCATGGTGCGTGTGCCACGCCCGCGCCCCTGCTCGAAGCGCTCTGCGCGCGAAAGGACTTGGCTGATGTGTGCCTCTACCACTTGCACACGGCGGGCCCGGCACCCTTCGCGATGACCGGCCGGGAGCGGGAATTCCGCTCGGTTTCACTCTTTACCGGCGCGCCGCTGCGGCAGGCCATCGCGGAGGATCGGGCGGACTACATCCCCATTTTTCTCTCGGATATTCCCGGCCTTTTTCTTTCGGGTGCGGTGAAACTCGACGTCGCGTTTCTCCAACTGTCGCCGCCCGACGCGCACGGTTTTTGCTCGCTGGGCACATCGTGTGATGCCGCCAAGGCGGCGGCAGAGACCGCTCGCGTCGTCATCGCGGAAATTAACGAGCAGATGCCCCGCACGCACGGCAACAACGTGGTGCCGCTCGATCGGGTTCATGCGTTCGTCGCGACAGACCGGGCGCTCATCGAGCATCACCCGGAGCCCGAGACTGCGGTCGAAGCGAGGATTGGTGAACTCGTGGCTGACCTCATCGACGACGGTTCCACCTTACAAATGGGTATCGGCGGCATCCCCGATGCGGTGCTCGCGCGCCTTCACCAGAAGCGGGACCTTGGGATTCACACCGAGATGTTCTCCGACCGGATTGTCGATCTCGTCGAATCGGGCGCGGTCACCAATCGCCACAAAGTCGTCGGCGTGGGGCGCATCATCACGAGTTTTATCAACGGCACTCGAAGGCTCTTCGACTTCGTGCACGACAACCCCATGGTCGCATTTTATCCGTGCGACTGGACGAATGACACGTCGGTGATTCGCAAGAATCCCAAGGTCGTCGCCATCAACTCCGCCATTCAGATCGATCTCTCGGGGCAGGTCTGTGCCGACTCGATCGGGCACCGCATCTACTCGGGCATCGGCGGGCAGATGGACTTCATCCGCGGCGCCGCGCTGTCAAAAGGCGGGAAGCCGATCATCGCCCTGCCCTCGCTGGCGGCCGGCGGAAAAGTTTCTCGGCTGGTCGTGCAGCTCAACGCGGGCGCAGGCGTGGTGACGACCCGCGGCCATGTCCATTGGGTCGTGACTGAATACGGCGCCGTGAATCTGCACGGTAAGTCGCTGCGGGAGCGGGCCGAGGCGTTGACGTCGATCGCTCACCCGGATTTTCGCGCCGAATTGCGCCGCGAAGTCAGGCAGGCCCGCAGCTTTCCGCCGAAGCCCGCGCCAGCGTAAAATTCCGAGCGACGCGAGTGGTCGTTAGCGGGCGCGTGCGACGAGTGCTTTTCGGTAGCGGCAGCCGTGACGCTTTTGGGGCTGGGGTGCCCGTTCTTAAAAGCAACGCTCATGCGTTCCGCGCCATGAATCTCCGCTCTTCGCCTTTTTGGACGCCCACTCAGACCGCGATGATCGCTTTCAGCACGGCGGGATTTCCGGCGATGTCCCGCGGGAATACGGTGGGCGTTTCGGCCAGTGCGAAGCGGTGCGTGATCCAGGGCCGCGTGTCGATGCGACCCGCTTCTACGAGGTGGATGATGTCGCGAAAGGTCTGCGGGAGGGCGTTGCGGCTCGCGCAGAGCGTGAGCTCACGCCGGTGGAAATTGGGATCGTTGAACGTGACGTCACCTTGAAACAGGCCGACGAAGACGATGCGGCCGCCGTGGGCGACGAGCTCAAAGGTGGCGGCCATCGACGTCGGATTGCCGGTGGCGTCGATGACGATGGTGGGCAGGTCGCCGCCGCCAATGGCCTTGAGTTGGGCGGTGGCGTCGGCGCCGGCGATGACGGTGTGGATCACGCCGAGTTGGTCGCGGCAGAACGCGAGTCGCGTCTCGCTGACATCCATGACGGCGAGCGTCGCGCCGGTAATACGAGCGAACTGGATGACGCTGAGGCCGATGGGGCCGGCGCCGATTACGAGGACGAAGTCCTGCGACGTGCCTTCGGCCCGCTCAATGGCATGGGCCCCGATGCCGAGAGTTTCGATGAGCGCGAGTTGCTCGTAGTCGAGTTTCGCGGAGCGATGGAGTTTGTGCGCCGGGATCGCGATGAAGGGCCGCATGCCGCCGTCGCGGTGCACGCCAATGACGTTGAGCGAGGCGCAGCAGTTGGGTTTGCCGCGGCGGCAGGCGACGCAGTGGCCGCAATTCAGGTAGGGTTCGACGGAGCAGCGGTCGCCGACTTTGAGATCCTGCGGGTCGCTGCCGGGATCGATCACTTCGACACCGAGCTCGTGGCCGAGGATGCGCGGGTAGCTGAAGAAAGGCTGGTGGCCGGCAAACGCGTGGAGATCCGTGCCACAAACGCCGATACGATGGACGCGCACGAGGGCCTCGCCGGGCGCGAGCGTGGGTGTGGGGCCGTCGGTGGTGAGGAATTGGCCGGGTTTTTCGAGGACGATTTGGAGCATGATCTTAAACCGAAAATTTGCGCTAACCTGCGCTGATTAGAACGAGCGCGTGGGGATCGAAATATTAGCGGGGATGAGCGTCGATGAGCGGTTCTATTTTAGGCAATAACCGCGTCCCGGTTTTCTGGGAGGCCGCGGGTGAAGTTGTGGTTGTGGATCGGTTTCAGCAGATCGAGCACCTTGGCCAGCAGTTCGAAGTCGATCGGTTCGTCGAGGTAGCCGATGTTCTTGCGGATGTTGGCGGGGTTGGCGCTGCCGATGAGCGTCGTCGCGATTCCGGGATGGGTGACGCAGAATTGCACGGCGAGTTTTACAATGTCGGCACCGACCGATTTACAGTAGTCCACGGCCCGCCGGGCACCGGCGACCATCGCGGGCGGGGCGGGATGCCACGTGGGCACGCCGCGTTCGGTGAGCAGGCCCATGCCCGTAGGCGAGGCATTGATAATACCGACATTCTTTTCGCGGAGGTAGGGGACGAGACCGTCGAGGGCGGTGTCGTTGAGTTCGTAACGGCAGAACGAGAGCACCGTTTCGACGACGCCGGGAGCCGTGCGGTCGAGCACGCCGGGGAATACCTTGAGGGGCAGGCCCGTAATGCCGATGTGACCGATGCGGCCTTGCTCCCGCAGGCGCACGAGGGCAGGAAGGGTTTCGTCAACGATTTGAGTGAGGTCGGCGAATTCGATGTCGTGGCACTGGAGGAGATCGATGTAGTCGACGCGAAGGCGGGCGCAGCTCTCGTCCAGGGAACGGGCGACGCGGGCGGCGGAGAAATCGAATTGGCTGTCGCCGTATTGGCCTATCTTGGTGGCGAGGTAGTAACCGTCGCGGGGGATGCCCTGCAGGGCGCGGCCGAGCACCGTTTCGGCCTTGGTGGCGCCATAGTAGGGTGCCACGTCGATGAAGTTCATGCCCAGATCGAGGGCGGTGTGAACGGTGCGAATGGCCTCGGCGTCGTCGGTGGCCCGAAACACCCCGCCGAGTGACGAGGCACCAAAACTGAGCACCGAGACATTAAGGCGGGTGTGGCCGAGTGGGCGGAAATTCATAGGGAAGTCGTGATCTTACGCGGGGCGGCGTGGAGCGGTGACCTCCGGTGAAATGAAGGCGGGTGGCGGGCCCCGGTAACGACGCTTCGCGGCGGTGCCATGAGGCCAAGCATGCTCACGTGCGAGTCGCTCAGGGAGCGCGGAGCACGCGGAGGCTGGCGCGATCCGCCGCGAGGGCGGGGGCTTTTGGTGCGGGGAGCGTGACCTGGCCGGTGGCGGCCCATTCGGTGCCGCGCGCGAGGGTGACTTGGAAGCCGAGGCCATTCACCGCGTCGACGTAGTGACCAAGTGCGGTGTGGAAGACGCGGCCCTGGCCGTAGGGGATCACCATGAGCATGGGTTCCTGTTCTTTGGTTTTGTCGGAGAGCGCGGAGGCGAGGACGGTGACGTTTTCGGCGGGTCCGCGTAGGCTATCGTAGAGTTCGTCTTTGGCGTGCATCCATTTGGCCGGGAGGCCGCGAAGGATCGGGTGGTCGGGGGTGCTGGCCTCGACGAGGAATTCGTGCTGCGGACCATGGCTGCCACCGCGGCCGGGGGTCATATCTTTCGTCCAAGTGGATTGGCGCAGACGCAGGTAAGGGCCGGATTTTTCAGTGCGGCCGCCCCAGCCACCGAGGCCGATCATGGCGTTGTATTCGGGCCACTCGGGAAAGGAGTTGTTGGCCGCATGATAGGAGACGAAGCCGCCGCCATTTTTCACATACGCGACAAACGCGGTGCGCACCTCAGCGGGCCAGCTGTCGCCGTTATAGTTGGAGAGGACGACGGCGTAGGGGGAGAAATTCGGGCGCCATTTGGCCCAGAGCGCGGGTGAGGCGGCCTTGTGCGCGGCGACGGCGGCGGCGTGCTTCGTGAGGCTTTCGGTGTGCGCGGTTTTCTGCGCGGGGGAGGCGTCCTTGGCCATTCTGGGCGCGGCGGGGGCGCTGGCGGGCGTGGTCGAGACATCGACCGTGAAGCGGCCGGTGTCTTCCAGAATGCGCTTCAGCAGTGGGGTGGTCGCCGCCCACTGGTGGTTGTTTTGGCCGTCGACGATGAGGACTTTGATTTTGGCTTGGGCGTGGGCTCCGGCGACGAAGACCACGGCGAGGAAAGCGGCGAAGGCCAGACGGAGAGGGTGCGGTGAATTGAGCAGGTTTTTCATAGGAGAGGAGGCTTGACGATAGGGGGATGTCGCGGGCGGAAGCCAGCTGGTTTTCGCGGCGAGCGGCGAGTGATGATCGGCGCAGCGAGATTCGCGGATGGTCGCTGGGCGCGTGGAGCGGAAAGGGTGCCCCCCGTGCTCGATCCAGCGAGATCGATTGCGGCCCGAGATCGACGACGAAGGAGGCCATACTCAGGGACCTTGATATTTGGATTCTATAGTAGCCGCGAGCGCCACCGAGTGGGCGAACCACTCGCTGGCGCTCGGCTACGGTTTCGGGCAAAGTCTGAATCACTGGGGCCGCAAAATACGTCAGAGGCCTCGAATCACGTCAGATCTTGACTCGTGACAAAAGTGAAGTGGAGGCCGCTTGCCCTTCTTTGGTCAAGAGGTGTCGGCGCACAAATTGGCTCGCTGACGCCGGTTGGCCCATCCCGAGGCGCGTCGCCAACCATCGGTTGGACACCGAAGAGCTCTGCTTCATCGCCGCCGCGAGCTGCACTTTATCGGGATGCGATTTTTGCCGACCGAGTTTGGTGAGATCTATTTTCCCCGCCGTGGCGAAAGCCACGAGGCGTTTCTCCCATGATGCGGCGCGTTCCGCGCGCACCGTCGCTGGTTCCAGACCCGCAAAGCGCTCCTCGACCGTGCTGCGGTCGGCCATCCCCTGCATGATCTCGGCCTTGAATTTTGCTGCTCCGACGCACCAGCCCTGGCTGAGCCGCGCTGCCACCAGTATTTTTTTGGACGTTTCGTCCTGCGCCAAGAATTCCAAATAGGTCAGATATTTTTTCCAACCCGTCGGCGTGTCATTGAGCCCGCCGGCTTCGTGCAGCAGCACGGATGCATGCAGCCAGGTCGGACGTTTCCGTTCGCAGAATCGGGGCAAGCTGCCCGCTGAATACTTGATGGCCTGCGCCGGTGGAACGAGGCGGGCGCGAACCGGGTTGAGGTGGATGTAGTGGCACACTTGCGCGAACGCGGGCCCGGGCTCTACGAGCAACGCCTTGTAGCGGCCCTGAAACGGCCGGCCGACCAACCGGCGCAGGGAGTTGGAGCGGCGAATCCACGTGCCTTGAAGCCACTTCATGCCGTCACTGAGGTTTGGCTCGGCAATCTGGACGGCCAAGTGAAAGTGGTTGTTCATTACGACATAGGCGTGGATGCGCCAGTGGAAGCGTTCCGCGGCTTCCGCAAGCGTCCGTTCGAAGGCCGCCGCCACGCCGGACCCCGCAAAGAGATTCCGCCGGTAGTTTCCCCGGTTGATCACGTGAAAGCATGCTCCCGCATATTCGATTCTCAAGGGTCGTGGCATGCCCCCTGCAATGGCGAAAAACGATCGCTCCTGTCAAGAGTCAAGACCTGACGTGTTTGATTCGCTCCGTCGAGCTGGACGCCCCGCTTCCGTTCCTCGGGCTCGCGAAGAAAAATCAGAACGTGAAATATCCGTAGCGGTAGGGCCGCGGTGAAACTAGGCTCGGTGATTTCGCGGCAGAAGGATTTTGTCTCACCCCCGTACGGGACATGAGCGGACGGAAGCGGTGAGTTGGTGGTTGAAGATACGGTGCGGAGAAATAGACCGGAGCCGCCCCATGAAAATCAATGTTGCCCTGCTACTCGCGCTTTCACCGCTTGGTATTTTCGCCGCCGACGATCCGCCGCATCCGTTTGTCGGCGTGATCGAGCGGCTCGATCCGGCGTTCGACAAGCTGGTGGCGCCGGGTGCGGCGATGGAAAAACTCGCCGAGGGTTTCCGCTGGTCGGAAGGGCCGACGTGGTATGACGGCGGGGTAATTTTTTCGGACGTGCTGGCGAACACCGTTTATCGTTGGAAGCCGGGCGCGACGGTGGGCAAGGTGAACGGCGCGGATGTTTTTCTGCGGCCGAGTGGGCTGTGGAAAGCGACGCCGGGATTTCGCGAGCCGGGGAGCAATGGACTGACGACCGACTCGCAGGGCCGACTGCTCCTCGCGCAGCACGGCGAACGGCAGATCGCGCGCTTTGAGAAAGGGGTGTTCACGACGATTGCGGATCGGTTTGAGGGCAAACGATTCAACAGCCCCAACGATCTCGCGGTCCACCAGAGCGGGGCGATTTACTTTACCGATCCGCCCTACGGTTTGGAAAAGATTGTCGATTCGCCGCTGCGGGAGCTGCCGTATGCGGGCGTTTATCGCGTCGCGACGGACGGCAAGGTCACGCTGTTGACGAAGGAGCTCACGTTTCCGAACGGGATTGGATTCTCGCCCGACGAAAAAAAGCTCTATGTGGCGGTGAGCGACTCGAAGGCGACGCGGGTCGCGGCTTTTGACGTCAAGGCCGATGGCACCCTCGGCGCTGAGCGGACATTCTTCGACGCGCAACCGCGCCGCAAACCCGGCGTGCCGGGACTGTGCGACGGCCTGAAAGTTGACCGGGAGGGCAACGTGTGGGCGACGGGTCCGGGCGGCGTAATGGTGATTTCTCCGGCGGGGAAACTTCTCGGTGTGATCAATACGAATGAGCCGACGGGGAATTGCTGCTGGGGCGATGACGGCAGCACGCTCTACATAACGGCAAATTATTTTTTAGTGCGCGTGAAGACGCTCACCAAGGGCGCGGGGTGGTAAGGTGCTTTCACGACGAGCGAAACAGTGGTTTTTTGTAGCAACAAGGAGCTTGCTCGCAGGCGATTCACGACGTGAAATCGCCCGCCAGCAGGCTCCTCCCACCGAGCGGGTTAAGCTCAGCTTGACGGTAAAATGTCATAAGGCGACGAGAGGCGCCCGGTGCTGAGGCAACGCGCTACGGTTTCAACCAGCGCACAAGCCATTCGCGGGCGGCGACCATGGAGTCGGGATTCACTTTGTGGCCGGTGTTGGGTTGGACGCGGAGCACGAATTTTTCGTCGGCTCCGGCGGCGTGGTAGGCGGCACGCGCGGCGTCGGCGCAGAGTTGCAGGCCCGGCAAAGGAGTGCGGGCGTCGGTCCCGCCATTGATCGCGAGTAACGGGCGCGGCGCGATCAGCGGGAGCATGGCGGGGCCGTCGAACGCGCCGTCGATGCCGGGGGCGACGCGCGCATAAAAAGTGCGCACGAAGTCAGCGTCGGGCGTCGCGATGCCGGACTCTTTCGCGGCGGTGTTGAAGGCGGCTTGCACGGTGCTGATGCGGGATTGCCAGGAGTTGTTTTCAACGGCCCAACGGAAACTCTGCACGCCGATGCAGGAGACTGAAACGGCGACGCGCGGATCCGCGGCGGCCGTGAGGTAGGTTTCGATACCACCTTTGGAGAAACCCATGAGGCCGATGCGGCGTGGATCGATGTCGTCGCGCGTTTCCAAATAGTCGATCAGGCGCATGACGTCCCACGCGGTATCGAAAAAGAAAGGATGCTCTTGGCCGGTGCGAAACGTGCGGAGAATCGCGGCGACATATTCGGTGGCTTTGGCGGCTTTTCCACCTTGTGCGCGCGCGCCATGATAGCGGCCGTCGATTGCGACGCCGACGAGCCCAACGCGAGCGTAGTCCATAAGCAGGGCGCGCTCGGCTTCTTTGTTTCCACCCGTGCCGTGCAGCACGACCACGGCGGGACGACGGGCGGGTGGTGAGGCGGGCGCGGGAGAGGAAGCTGATTTGACGATGATGCCGGAGACGCGTTGGCCGGCTTCGGTGGCGTAGCTGAACGCGATTTCGACGAGATCGTCCTTGGCGGCGGGGATGCCGACTTCGGCTGCGAGCGGCACGCGCGGGCGTTCGAGGAGTTGGAGAAACGCCGTGCGAGAATCAGTGGCGTGGACAGTGCACGCGGTGAGCAAAGCGAAGGCGGCGAGGGTGAGCCGAGACATCATGGTCGCGATTCAGCCGGTGCCGCCGGACGAGCGCAAGCGAGGACGTCCCGAAACCTCCCGGAGCACATCCGGGAGGCAGGAGGGGACCCGAGGCCCGATCACTTGGACAACGTGCGATTGAGGGCGCTGACGATGGCCTTGATGGAGGCGAGTTCGATATTGGTATCGATGCCGGCGCCGTAGAGCGTGTGGCCGCGTTCGGTCTTGATCTGGATGTAACTCACGGCGCGCGCCTCGGCGCCCTGGCCGAGCGAGTGTTCGGAGTAGGAGAGGACGTCGAATTTTGGGAGCTTGGTGGCACTGAGGGCGCGCACGAAGGCGTCGATCGGGCCGTTGCCGGTCGCGGTGAGGGTGTGGAGTTTTTTGTCGAAACCGATTTCGGCTTCGCACGTGACGATGCTGTCGCGCTCGGTCGTTTTGAAATGCTGGAGTTCGACGGGCGCGGTGCGGGCGAGGTATTCGCGGTGGAAGACGTCGTGGATTTCCTGCGGAGTGAGCTCGGTGCCCTTGGCGTCGGCATAGTCGTTAATGATTTTGCCGATCTCCTTGTGCATGAGTTTCGGCAACGCGTAGCCGAAGGAATCTTCGAGCACGTAAGCGACGCCGCCTTTGCCGGACTGGCTGTTGATGCGGATGATGGCCTTGTAGCTGCGACCGAGATCGGCGGGATCGATGGGAATGTAGATGACATCCCACGGGGCGTCGGGTTTTTGCACGGCCCAGGATTTTTTGATGGCGTCTTGGTGCGAGCCACTAAAGGCCGTGAAGACCAACTCGCCGGCGTAAGGCTGGCGCGGCGGGACTTCGAGGCGCGTGCAGCGTTCGTAGACATCGCGGATGCCGTTGATGTCGGAGAAGTCGAGCCCGGGATGGATGCCGTGCGTGTAGAGGTTCAGCGCGACGGTCACGATATCGAGGTTGCCGGTGCGTTCGCCGTTGCCGAAGAGCGTGCCCTCGACGCGGTCGGCGCCGGCGAGCAGGGCGAGTTCGGTCGCGGCGATGCCGGTGCCGCGGTCGTTGTGGGTGTGCAGCGAGATGAGGGTAAGCGCGCGGCGCGTGAGGTGCGTGGACATCCACTCGATCTGATCGGCGTGGATGTTGGGTGTGGCGTATTCGACGGTGGCCGGGAGATTCAGGATGATTTTGTTGTCGGGGGTCGGCTGCCAGACGTCGGTGACGGCTTCACAAATCTCCAACGCGAAGTCGAGTTCGGTGCTCGTGAAGCTCTCGGGCGAATACTCGAAACGCATTCGCGTGCCGGCGGCGACCAGTGGGGCGGAGGATTGTTTCACCCACTTCGTGCCCTGGACGGCGATGCCGACGACGTCGGCGCGAGTGGCGTTGAAGACGTGCTGGCGTTGGGCCGGCGACGTGGAGTTGTAGAGGTGGAAGATGGCGTTCTTCGCGCCGCGGAGGGCGGCGATGCTGCGGCTGATCAGCTCTTCACGGCATTGGCAGAGCACCTGGATCGCGACGTCGTCCGGGATGCGGTCTTCCTCGATGAGACGACGGCAGAAATCGAATTCGATTTGAGAAGCCGACGGGAAACCGACCTCGATTTCCTTGAAACCAATTTTCACGAGCAACTCGAAATATTCGAGTTTTTCATCGACGCTCATGGGCTGGGCGAGGGCTTGGTTGCCGTCGCGGAGATCGACGCTGCACCAGAGCGGGGCGCGGTCGAGAGTGCGGTTGGGCCACTGGCGGTTGGGCAAGGCGACGGGTGGGAACGGGCGATATTTGCTGACGGGTGCGGGTTGCATGGAACGAAAAAGACGAGCGATTTTTGAGAGCTAACGGGGCCGGCTTCAAACCGGACTTGGTATCTTCACACCACGAATGGCGGCGGTAGGATCCGGGGACTGACGCACGACCGGCCGCTCGGCGGCCTCCTCTTAGAGGTCGTGCGTGGTGGTAAGTCGAAGGGACTGGAGCGAAGCTCGCATTTCGTGGTGCAGGTATCGGAGCGTGGCGGAAAAAGTCAAGGGACGGTTCGGCAGGAAACGTCGGGAATCACGGCGAAACGGGGACGTAAATCTCAGATGAAGAGCGATGGTGGCGCGCGCCGAATTCGCGGGATCGATCCTGTAACCGCGCGCTGGAAGGCGCGTCTTGCCTGAGGTGCCTGACCTTGCCTCCATTCGCGTATGCCTGACGACGATCCGCCGCTCGATCTGGCCGATTGCCTCAATCGAGTGCGTCGGCACGACCAGGCGGCTGCGCGTGAATTGGTGGAGCATCTGCACCCATTGGTCATCCGCATCGTGCGTTCACACTTACCCCGGCGGGTCGCCGAAGAGGATTTGTCGCAGGAAATTTTTCTGAAAATGTTTACGCGACTTGCACAGTATCAGGGGGCGGTGCCGTTTTCGCACTGGGTGTCGCGGATTGCCGTGACGACCTGCATCGATCATCTGCGCGCCCAGAAGCGTCGACCGGAATTCCGCTGGGCGGACTTGTCCGAGACGGAGGCCGAGGTGCTCGACAACATCATCACGAATGAAAACGACGTGCCCGCCAACGATGCGATGGCCGCGCACGAGCTGGTGCACAAGTTGCTCAGCCAGCTCAAACCGGACGATCAGATGGTGATTCGCATGCTCGATCTGGAGCAGAAAACGATTGCGGAAATCAGTGGGATCACCGGTTGGAATCAGTCGTTGATCAAAGTCCGTGCCTTCCGGGCTCGACGGAAGTTGCAGAAGCTATTTCAAGAACTACAAAAAACGGAACGCACATGAATCTCAACGAACCCAAGCATCCTTGGAATCGGCTCACGGCCGCCGCCCGGAAGCTGGCCCCCGAACGCGACACGGCGGCCCCCTATGGTTTTGCGGCCCGCGTCGCGGCCCTCGCGATGGCGCAGGAGCGCAGGGTCGCCTCGTTGTTTGAACGCTTTGCCTTTCGCGCGCTCGGTGCCGCCGTTGCGCTGGCGCTGCTCAGTGTTGTCGTAAATTATTCCAGCGTGGGCAGTGCGATGTCGTCCGCTGATGACGAATTAGCCGTCGAAGATCCGGTCGCGGTCCTGCTCGATACCTGAGCGCATGGAAAAGCCTTGGAAAGTCGTGGTGGCCTTTGTTGGCGTATTTATTGCCGGCGCAGTTTTTGGTGGATTTTTTGCGCTACGGGTGAACCAACGAGACGTGCGGCCGCGTTTTTTGCCGATAGTGTCGTCGCCGGCTCCGGCGGGGGTGCCGCCGGCCGGGGAAACCCCGTCGCTGCCGAAGGGAGCGGGTGGTATCCGTCCGAACACTCCACTGCCGCAGTTGCCATTGCCGGCCGCGATGGCGGTGCAAGCGCCGCAGCTCATGCGGCGCTACGTGGAGCGCCTTGATCTCACGACAGAGCAAAAGGAAAAGATCAACCCGCTGCTCGTGCGGGCGGCGGCGGACATTCGCCGTCAGCAACAGACCAATCTGCGGGAGACGGCGATTATCATCCAACATTTGCAGGAGGATCTCGACAAAGAGCTGACTCCGGTGCAGCGCGTGCGCTTGGAAGAAATGACCGAAAATCAGCGTCAAATTGTTGAGCAACGGGAGCGCCAGCAGGCGGAGAAGCCGCGTAATTTGCCGGGGCAGAAACCGCCGTTCAAAGATGGGGTGAAGCCGAAGAAGGCGACGGGCAAGTCGGTCGACGAGGGAAATTGACTTTGAGGTTGCGCGCGCCGCATCGCACCCCATGGTCCGCGTCGGCCAGGTGCCATGCATGAGCAGGCGCGTGAACTCCGCCAGGACCGGAAGGTAGCAACGGCAACGACGTTCTCTTAGTGCCGTGGAGTGCCTGGCCACTTATTTTTTCGCGGCGGGCAGGAGCGGGCTTGCAAGCACTCCGGCGGTTGCGCTGAGTTTTGCTCGCCTGCAAGCAGGCTCCTACAAAAAATGGCGGGCACATATCAAGTTATCGCGCGCAAGTGGCGGCCTCAGACCTTCGCCGACCTCGTCGGTCAAGATCACGTGGTCCGCACGCTGACCAACGCCATCAACCGCGGGCGGATCGCCCACGCTTACCTGTTCGTCGGACCGCGCGGTACCGGCAAGACTTCGACGGCGCGGATTTTTGCGAAGGCGCTCAATTGCACTGACGGACCGAAGGCGGATTTTGACGTCAACGACCCGGCGTGCGTCTCGATCGCCGAGGGTTCCCATCTCGACGTGGTGGAGATCGACGGTGCTTCCAACAACGGGGTCGATCAGGTGCGGGATCTCCGCGAGACGGTGCGCTACGCGCCGGCGCAGGGAAAATTCAAGGTCTACATCATCGACGAGGTGCACATGCTTTCGGCGCAGGCGTTCAATGCGTTGCTCAAGACCCTCGAGGAGCCGCCGGCACATGTGAAGTTTGTTTTTGCGACGACCGATCCGCAAAAGGTGCTGCCGACGATTATCTCGCGTTGCCAGCGCTTCGATCTGAAACCGATCCCGACCGACCTGATCGTGGAGCGGCTCAAAAAAATCGCGGTCGACGAGAAGATCAAAGTGACGGATGCCGCGCTCGGGTGTATCGCGCGCATGGCGGATGGAGGGATGCGCGATGCGCAGTCGATCTTTGACCAGATGATTTCGTTTTGTGGGGCGGAGATTTCCGAGCCCGACGTGCTGGATGTCTACGGGTTGGTGTCCGCCGAGAAAATCGCGGCGCTCGCGGCGGCGCTCGCGGCGGGCGATCACCAGAAGTTGGTGGCGATCGTAGATGACTGTGACGCGGGCGGCCGCGATCTGGTGCGGTTGCTCGTCGATTTGCAGGCGTTGGTGCGGACGGCGTTGCTCGACGCGATCGCGAAGGGCGGGCGGAGCGATGCGCTCGGAGGCGTCGCGATGACCACCGAACAAATCACGCGGATGCTCGACGGCCTGCGCGAAGGCGAGGGGAGTGTGAAGCTCGGGCTCGCTGAGAAAATTAATTTTGAAGTGACCTTGCTGAAGGCCGTCGAGGCGAGCCGGTCGCGGGCGATCGACAGCCTTATCAAAGAACTCGCGGCCCTGGCCGACGAGTCGCCGGCGGCCCCTGCAGTGGCCGGGACAGACGACAGCGAAAAAAAAAAGGACTGATTGAGCGATTGGAGATGCGCTTGGCCGCCGCGCTCGTGGCCGAGGGCCATGGCCGAGTGCTGACGGCGAAGGTGGACGTCGCCGAAAACGTGGAGAAGACGAGCGCACAGGCTGAGGACGTGGCCGAGGCGGCCGCGACCGCAGCTCCGGCGACGATGGAAAATGGCGCGAATGTTTGGCCCGATGAAAACGCGGAGGCGGCGTTTATCGCGGATGCGCGTCAGCGGGGCGAGCCGGCCAAGGCAGCGGCGACCACGGTTCGAGCGGCGGAGGAAAAAGAGGATTTGCAGCGAGCGCTGCCACCGCTGGCGGAGTTGGTGAACCGGCTTTCACCGGCGGTGAGGGAGACGCTGGACGATCTTTTCCGGGTGAAGTTTACGGCCGTGCGTCGAGTGCCGAAAAGCGTGTTGAAGGGGTGAGGAGTAGGCTCGCGGTTTTGGCGCGACTGGGCGGGGCCAGAGAGGAATCGGTGCCGGGCGCGCAGTGGATGAGCGCGGCGCGGTTTACTCTTTCCAGATCGAGCCCACCGCGAGTCGGTCATCGATGCTTCGGGCGTAGAGGTAACCCTCGATTCCGCGGTCGGCGTAAGGCGCGAGCAACGGAACGATTTCGCGGCGATACATTCCCTCCTTCAAACCCTCGAGGCCGTCGAGGCGGACCAGCGCGTCGGCATCGACCGACCAGATCTCTCCGACGACGCCGTCGTGATCGTCGGGCTTGGCGACCATGCCGGGGAAACCGTCGAGTGCGTAGAGGCAAAAGCCGGGGGCGGTGCGGGCTTCGCCGACGAATTTCTGATCACTCAAATAGTGGTGATTGGAACAGGCGCGCTTGAGTGTGCCGTAAACGAAGACGAGTTTTTCCGTGCTCATGGTGAGGGTGGCGGGGTGGTGGTCGCGTCAGAGGGGCGAGTAGCAGACGGGATTTCTAGCACAAGTGCCGTGGTGTTGTCGCGTCCCGAAGCGTTCACGGCCTCCTCGACGAGGCGTTGGGCGGGCGTCGCGTCGGTGGGCGCTGGCGGCGAGCGGATGAGGTCTTCGAGTTGGCGGTCCCATAGACCGTCGGTGAGACCGTCGGAGCAAATGAGGAAGCGATCACCGGGGCGGTGATCGATGGCGCCGATTTGTGGATCGATAAACTGGTTGCCGGCGCCGAGGGCTTGATTGAGGGCGTGGCGGCCCGGGTGTTCGCGAGCTTGCCGCTCGTTGAGGTCGCCTTTGCGGCGTAACCAGCCGACGTAGCTGTGATCGTGAGTGAGTTGACGGATGCCGCCCGCGTGCGGGAGGTGATAAATCCGGCTGTCCCCGATGTGCGCGAAATACATCCACTCAGGGGTGAACCAAGTGAGGCTGAGGGTCGCGCCCATGCCCGCGCACTCCTCGTAAGAGCGGCCATACTGAATCAGGTCGGCATGAATGGCGGAGAACAACTCGACAAGGATGTCGCTAAAACCGCTGACTAGGCCGACGGCGGAAAGGCGGAAGCCGCGCGGGAGTAGACGGGTGATGCGATCAATGGCGATGCGGCTCGCGAATTCGCCGGACTTCGCGCCGCCCATGCCATCACTCACGGCAAAGACGAAATCGGCTCCGGCGAGCGGGGCTTGGCCGGTTTTGCCCAGATAGCGCACTTCGTGGCCGTTGAACGTGAGGGCGAGGAAGGTGTCCTCGTTGTTTTTCCGCACGCGACCGACGTGGGTAAGACCGGACCAACGCACGTCGGCGGATCGGGGAGAGTCTGACGCAGGGACGGGGGGCATAGGGAGAGAGCGAAAAAAAACTCAGCCAGAGGGCTTGAGCGACACGGTGCCTTCGCCGCCAGCGAGCAGCGTGGCGAACTCGAAATCGATCACACAAAAGCGACCGTCGGAGATGCGGTAGGTGATGTTGCGCAACTCGCGATCTTCGTGGCGCACGCCGTAGAGCTCGATTTCGGCAAAGATCTCCGTTTGGCGTTTGGCATCCATGTGGTCGACGCGTGTGCCGCAGTTGGTGGTGACCATTTTCAGCTCTGCGGGCTCGACCTCCAGCAGGCGAGGAACGAAGGTGCAGCCTTGGGCTTCCAGATGACGGAGCACCCGCACCTCGTGATCGAAACGCTCCTTGGCCTGGTGCCCGCGGAAGGTTTTGTGGACCCGGCCGTCGTAGCCGATGCGCACGAGGGCCCGGGCGGTGTCTTTCATTTCGCGCATGATGATTGGTGCGGAGAGCGTTCGGGTGGGTGCGAGCGCTGGCAAGCGCGTCGTGCGGGCGGGCCCGCGAGTGGGCCAGAGCGACAAATGCCGTTGATGCCGCAAAAAAATGTCATGAATGAAACTTCTGATTGCCTCTGGCATATAAGGTGCTGATTTCGACATTGAATTTTCGTTCCAGCAATGGGGCGGAACCTCGTCTCTCCCTCCACAAAAAACCTCAGCGCCCGCGCTCAAACCCACCTCTTATGGCCAAATACAAACTGGAATACATCTGGCTCGACGGCTATACGCCCCTCGCCAGCCTCCGCAGTAAAACTCAAATCAAGGACTTCGCCAGCTTCCCCAAGCTCGAAGAACTTCCCGCTTGGGGCTTCGACGGAAGTTCGACGCAGCAGGCCGAAGGCAAGAGCTCAGACATCGTGCTAAAACCCGTCGCGGTCTATCCTGACTCCACGCGCAAGAACGGAGTGCTCGTGATGTGCGAATGCTTCCAGCACACCGGCGTGGCGAGTCCGTCGAACTCACGCGCCACGATTCCCGATGACTCGGGCACCTGGTTTGGTTTCGAACAGGAGTATTTCTTTTACAAGGACGGCGCTCCACTCGGCTTTCCGAAGGACGGTTATCCGGCCCCGCAGGGTCCCTACTACACCGGCGTCGGTTACAAGAACGTGGGTTGCGTCGCACGGGAGATTGTCGAAAAGCACATCGATATCTGTCTTGATGCCGGCATCAACCTCGAGGGGATCAATGCTGAGGTCGCCAAGGGCCAGTGGGAATTCCAGATTTTCGGCAAAGGCTCGAAGAGCGCAGCCGACCAAATGTGGGTCGCTCGCTACATCCTCGCCCGGCTGGCCGAAAGCTACGGCATCGACATCGAATGGCGCTGCAAGCCCATCCTCGCGCCCTTCAACCAGCCGCTCGATTGGAACGGTTCCGGGATGCACGCGAATTTCTCGACGACTCATATGCGTGAAGTCGGTGGCAAGGCCTACTTCGAGAAGCTCATGGCGGCCTTCAGCGCCAACTGCAACGAGCACATCGCGGTCTACGGTCCCGAGAACCACCTGCGGCTCACCGGTCTTCACGAAACCCAGTCGATCGATAAATTCAGCTACGGCCTCGCCGATCGTGGCGCGTCGGTTCGCATGCCGCATAGCTTCGTGAACAACGGCTATAAGGGCTACCTTGAGGACCGCCGTCCAAATTCCGCTGCCGATCCGTATCTGGTCGCCGGTCGGATTCTCAAAACGATTCAGTCGGTGCCGACGACCTAAGGGGGTCGAGTCTCGATCTCGCTTTGGTCCTTTCCACGGCGTCACCCCTTTTTTGGGGTGGTGCCGTTTTTTTGTGCTCGGAGCGCGCGTGAAATAGGTCGCATAGTCGTCCTGCGACCGACGTGGTTGCGTTTCGATTCTCATGCCCGCTCAACTCGCACCGTCGTCGCCGCGCGCCTCCATCTGGGAGTGGATGCAGACGGGGTTGCTCGCGATGAATCTCAGCTGGACAACGCTGTGTCTCGGCGGTTACCGGGCGGAGACCATGGTGGTCACGAGCGCGCTCAACGCCGTGATGCTCGCTCTGCATTTTGGTCGCCGTGCGACGTCGACGGAGTTGCCGCCGCTGCATCCTGCGGGGTGGTGGTTATTGCCGTTCCTGTCTTATGCGGCGGCCAACGTGCGGTGGTTTTCACCAGTGCCGTGGCTCGGTTGGCAGGATTGGCTGGGCTGGGCGCAATTGGCCGGTGTCTTCTGGATCGTGATCAATGACATTCGGACTGCGGCGGCGCGCAAGTTTCTGTTCAACGTCATCCTTGCTCTCGCGATCTGCTCCGTCGCGCTCGCGTGTTATCAGCGATTCGTGAAGCCCGACTGGCTGATGTTGGGCGGGACACAGACTGCGCAGTTTCTAGCGAGGTCGAGCGGGCCGTTTGCGGTGCCGAACAGTTTTGCGGCAATGCTTGTCCTCGTTCTCCCGGCCGTCGCGTTCCCGATGTGGCGTCGCGGTGCGACCGCCGTGGCGCGCGTGTGGGCCGGATACCTGACGGCGGTGCTTTTGCTCGGATTGGGGCTGACCATCAGCCGAGGGGCGTGGATCGGACTGACCGTGGCGGTGATGGCTTCGCCGTGGCTGGTGGCAGGAATTGGTTGGCGCCGCCGAATGGCAATGTCAGCCGGGATCTTGGCTGCCGTGATGGCCGCGGGAGCCGTGGTTTATACGGCGGTGCCGCAGACCCGTGAGCGGCTGGATTTCCTGATGCGTGACGGAGGCGAGAGAAGCCGACCGGTCATGTGGCGCGCGGCCTGGCGTATATTCATCGAGAGTCCGGCCTTGGGGGGTGGCGCGGGCAGCTACAGCACCTTATTTGAAAAGCACCGGCCGGAGCATGAGCAGAAAGACCCGCAGTGGGCGCACAACGACTACCTCAACACGCTGAGTGATTACGGAGCGGTAGGGTTTGGACTTTTTTTCGGGGCCTGTGGTGTGATGGTCTGGCGAGCGGCGCGTGGCCGACGCGCGCGTGGCTCCACTGAACGGGTGAATGCCGTGGCGGCGATGGAACGTGATGACGGGGAATCACGCGGGATGGTGACCGCGTGGGCCGTTGGGTTGCTCGCATTCGCCCTGCACCTCGTGGTGGATTTTCATTTGAAGATTCCCGCGCTCGCGATGCTCGCGGCAACGATCGCCGGATTGAGCGTAACAGGGCTAGGGCCGCGAGTGGACCGTTTGCGGGAATCGTCGGTGACGTTAGGGAACTCGTGGCTTCGGCGTACGGCAAACGGGGTGACGGGCGGATTGATTCTTGGGTTGGGAATTTGGTGGGTGGTTCCGCTTTACCGGGCCGAAGGGCTGCGCGACAACGTCCGCCGCCGTCTCGATGCGTTGTCGGTGCCTGGGCGATCCGCGATGGACCGGCAGGTCGTGGCGTCGAAAGCCCGCGAAGAATTGTCCCATGCGTTGGAGCTTGATCCCGCCAACGCCCAAGCGTGGGCGGACCGCGCCTATGCGACCGCGATTCTCGGCCACGATGATCGCGCCCGAGAGCAGGAGTTGGGGCGTGCGGCCGAGGCCGACGCGCGGCGCGCGCTCGCGCACGGACGCGGAGTGCCGGCTTTTTTTCTGCGTTTGGGCGTGGGCCTCGACCTGCAGGGGCGTTGGTTGGAGGCGGGCGCAGCATTTTCCGAGGCCCTGCGACTCGCGCCGGTAAGCGCGACGACTTGGTTTCACTACGCCTATCACCTCTCGCTCAATCGCGTGACAATCCCGCTCTCTCGCGCCGCCATTGCGACCAGCTTGCGTCTTGACCACTCACGGCCCGAAGCCGAAAGTCTGCGGCAGCAACTGGGAGAGCGTCGCTAGGCGTTTTTCCTCGCCCACTATGCAAACCAAGCTCTCGCCCTGGATGTCGCTCATCGCCTTTTTGGCGCTGTTCACTTTTCAGGCAGCCGCCCAACCGTCGGCGCCGGCGGCGGCGGGAGTGCCGGGTGCAGCTCCCTCGGAACAGCTGCCTGGCACGATTCGCGCGACGCGCGTTGTGGGTAAAGTGAGTGTCGAGGAAATTGCTTCCAAAGTTCGCGGGCCGTTGGCCAATGACCAGATCATCCAACAAGGCACGATTGTTCGCACCGAGGTCGGGTCCAGTGTCGTGTTGATGTTTTCCAACGGAGCCTCGGTCAGTCTGAACTTTTCTTCGGAACTTAACATCGAGACGTTTACGCAAGATCCGTTTGCCGGGAATTACGAGCCGTCGAAGGAGACTGACGAACCGAGCGTTTCGACCACGAATATCAAGCTCACCCAAGGTGAACTCGTCGGCAATGTGAAGAAACTCAAAAGGGGTGGGGCCGTGGAATCCAAATTTACCGTCGGGACGCCGGTGGGCGCAGCCGGTATCCGCGGAACCACGTTTAAGATCACCTACCGTCCGTCCGGTGACGGTCGTACCTTCAACTTCACGGTCACGACCGTGGAAGGAAACGTGGAGGTCAAGGTCGCCTCGGGGGCAGTGAATGCGCCCCCCGTGTCGGTCACCGACAATAAGGAAATTACCATTACGAACGTCGAAGTGAACGTGACGACGAATCAAGTCACTGCTACGACCGCAACCGGCCAGACGGTCGCCGTGACCGTGCCCCCGGCGGCCGTGGATGCTCCGGTCACGACGGTGCAACAGGTGGCGGCCGTCGCTACGCAATTGGTCCAGGCGGTCGCTACGGTCGTGTTCGCGCCGCCAGTCCCAGTTCCCGTGTCGAAGCCAACCGTGACACCCACGCCGACTCCGGCGCCTGAGCCCACGCCCACGCCCACGCCGACTCCAACTCCGGAGCCAAAGCCTCCGGCGACGCCTCCTCCGGTCACGACGCCACCGCCTGCGCCACCGCCCACGACGCCGCCGCCGCGAATCACTTCACCGTGACGCGCCAAGTGAGTGTGGTGTCGCTTGAATTGTTAAGTGCTCGGATGGACGCCGATTCTGCCTGAGGGGATTCTGCCTCGAACTAATTCTGCCTTCCGTTCGTCGCTCGCTTGCCTAGGTTGGCGCGGTGGCTCAGCCCATGAAAAAAACGAATCTGTCCTGGATGCGCTGGCTGTTGTTGCTGCCCATCCCCGTGGTTTGGGCCCTGCTGACCCATTTCGAACTCTTGGATTTTTTTGAGAACCGCACGATCGATTGGCGGTTTCAGAAACGCGGCGAAATCCAGGCTCCGATCAAGATCATCTACGTCGATATTGATTCTCGCAGCACGAGCGAAATTGGTAACTGGCCTTGGTCGCGGCACTACTTCGCGAAGGTGACGGAGGTATTGTTGCAAAAGGCGGGAGTGCGGGCGATCGGCTTCGATATAATGCTCGTGCCCAAGGCACCGGCGGAAATCGCCGACCGTAACCGTATGCGGGCCGGCGACGTGGCATTGGGTCGCCTGGTGTTTCAACCGATGGCGGCGACGCCTCCCCCGGTGCTGTTTGCCGCCTCATTTGCCGCGCGGAATTTCCGCTCGGCAGAAGGCACGCTGGAGCAGCGCGGTCTACCGCTGGTCGCCAGCGATCCTCCCCCCCGGGTGAGCGACATCGAACCGCCCGAGGAGAGCGCGCTGGAGACGCCGAGTGGTAAGGCGCTTTCGCCACCGTTGGTCGGCTTGATCGACACGATGGACAGCGGCACCCGGACGGTGCCGGTGTGGGCGCCGACCCGAACGAAAGACTATTACCACATGGCGGTGGAACTGGCGCGGCTCCATTGGGGGTTGCCGATCGGGAGCGTGAAACGCAGTGCCGACCATCTGGATTTCGTCGATCCACGGGGCTCGATCGTCAGCCGGGTGCCGCTCCGGGGCAAACAACTCGTGGATATCAACTGGTTTTCGCCGTGGGGGGCAGACGTGAATATCAGCCTTTTCGAGGTTTTTGTTTACGCGGGAATGCTCGAATCGAAAGATGAGGCAAAACGAAAAACAGCGGTGGAGTATTTCGCCCAGGACGCCTGGAAGGATGCCATTGTGCTGATTGGCCCGGTGGACCCGCTGCTGCAAGACTTGGCGAGCACGCCACTGGACGAAACGCCGGTGCCCAAGGTGGGCGTGCACGGGAATTTATTGAAGACCATTGTCTCAGGAATCTACCTAAAACGCCTGCCGCCTTGGGCAAACTATGCGATCATTTTTGCGCTCACGGTGCTGATCAGCGCGTTTGCGGCGGCTGGCGGAGCAAAAGGTGCGCGCACCAAACTGACGGCGGCGCTGCTCCTCGTTGCCTACATCTGGCTGACGTTCGAGCTTTTTGCTGAACTGCACCTGATATTGCCGCTCACGGCCCCGATCGGTGCGATTTTTACCACGAGTTTTTCCGCCATCATCTGGCAGCTCATCGACGAGGAGAAACAGAAAGGGCGGATCAAGGGGATGTTTGGCACCTACCTCTCGCCCGAACTGGTCAGTAAAATGGTGGAGTCTGGTGATGACCCGCAACTCGGTGGGCACGACTCCGAGATCACGGCGTATTTTTCGGACATCCAATCATTCTCCACGTTTTCGGAGAAGCTCGGCTCCGCGCGACTCGTCGAGCTGATGAACGAGTATCTGACCGCCTGCACCGACATCGTGCAGTCGCAGGGTGGCACGCTCGATAAATATATCGGCGATGCCGTCGTGGCGATGTTCGGAGCGCCGATTCCCTTGCCCGACCACGCCTACCGGGCCTGCGTGACGACGCAATTGGTCCACCTGAAACTGGCCGAGTTGCGTGCGAGGTGGCGGGGTGAGGGAGAAAAATGGCCGGAGATCGTGTGGAAAATGCAGACTCGCGTCGGCCTCAATACCGGCGTGTGCATGATCGGTAATATGGGCAGCCGCACGCGTTTTAACTACACGATGATGGGGGACAATGTGAACCTCGCGGCGCGCATGGAATCGGGCGCGAAGAGCTGGGGTGCCTACACGATGTGCGCCGAGGCGACGAAGCTCGCCTGCGAACAGCACGGCGGTGACCGCGTCGTGTTCCGTGCGCTCGGCCGCATCGTGGTGAAGGGACGCACGAAGGCGGTTCCGATTTTTGAGATTGTGGGACTCAAGGAAAATGTGACGGCGCAAACGCGCGAGTGCATTGGGCTCTTCGAGCAAGGGCTGGCGAAACATTATGCGCGCGACTGGGACGGTGCCTTGGCACTCTTTGCACAGAGCCGCGAACTCGAGCCAAACGTTCCCGGCAAAACTCCCGGGGTGCTGAGCAATCCTTCGATTGTTTATCTGCAGATCACCGCAGACTACAAAGTGGAGTCTCCCGAGGAAAATTGGGATGGCGTCTATCACATGAAAGAGAAGTGAGGCGCACGGGTAGGCCGTGTCGTTGGGCGCGCGCGGTGGGTGATTCATCCCGAAGGGCCCACGATTCCTTGAGTTTGCGGGTGCTGTCGGTGGAGTCGCAACCTCCGGGCGCGTCCGCACAAGAAATACTGAGTAAGTCCAACGTCTCGTGATATTTGGACGATAGTCGAAACAGGCCTCGCTCACGCTCGCAGCTACCAGCAGTCAAAAACTCAAATGACGTTGGTATAAGTCCGTCGCGCCCGGAGGTCGCGACGCAAGCACTCGGTGAGGCGAAGCCACAAAAAAGCCCGGATCGTGCGGACCCGGGCTGGAGGAAAGTGCGCGAGCTTTCGCGGCTTATTTCAGGATCATCTCTTTCACCGATTTTCCGGCCGGGATCATCGGTAGCACGTGTTCCGTGTAGGGCACGATGATGTCCAAGACGAACGGGCCGTCGTGATCGAGCATCTCTTGGATGGCTGCCTTGAGTTCGCTCTTTTTGTGGACGCGGCGGCCCTTCACGCCAAAGCCTTCGGCGATTTTAACGAAATCTGGATACAGGCCGGCGAGGTTGTCGGGACCACCGACATTGGTCTCGTCGCCGAGGATGGTGTTGCCGCGGACGCTGCCGTAGAAGCGATCTTCCCACTGGACGACCATGCCGAGGTGTTGGTTATTGAGGATCATCGCCTTTGCCGCGATTTTCTCAATGTGGCAGGTGGCGAGTTCCTGGATGTTCATCATGAACGAGCCGTCGCCATCAATGTCGATGACCTGCTTGTCGGGGCAGGCGACCTTCGCGCCCATCGCCGCGGGATAACCGAAGCCCATGGCGCCGAGACCGAGCGAGCTGATGTAGCGGCGGGGTTCATTGAAGCGATAGAACTGTGCGGCCCACATCTGGTGCTGACCGACACCGGTCGTGATGATGGCGTCGCCTTTGGTGAGTTCGTAGAGAGCCGCGACGGCCTCTTGGGGCACGATGTGCTTGCTCTCTTCGAAACGGAACGGGTGTTCCTTCTTCCAGGTCGCGATCTGCGCATGCCACGCGGCGGTGTCGGGTGGAGCGAACTTGTGCGCTGCGGCGAGCTCGTTGAGACGGACGAGCGCGGGCTTGATGTCGCTGACGATCGGCAACGTGACGCGTTTGTTCTTGTTGTGCTCGGACGCGTCGATGTCGACGTGGACGATCTTGGCGTGGGTCGCGAATTTGTTGGTGTCGCCGGTGATGCGGTCATCGAAGCGAGCGCCGAAGCAGAGCAGCAGGTCGCACTGGTCGACGGCCCAGTTGCCATAGGCGGAGCCGTGCATGCCGAACCATTGCATCGAGAGCGGGTGGGACTCAGGGAAACCGCCGACGCCCATGAGCGTGGTGGCGACAGGGACGTTGGTTTTTTCCGCGAAGGCCTTGAGGTCAGCGTGAGCCTCGGCCGAAATGATGCCGCCGCCGGCGTAGAGGACGGGGCGCTTCGCCTCGGCGATCAAGGCCAGCACCTGTTTGAGCTGATCATCCGGGGCCTTGAACGTCGCGGTCGCGTAGCTGCTGCGAAACTCGACCGTCGCAGGAAACACGGGCTGAAATTTCGCTTGTTGCACATCCTTCGGGATGTCGATGACCACGGGGCCGGGGCGACCGCTGCGGGCGAGGTAGAACGCCTCTTTGAAAATGCGCGGTAGATCCTTCACGTCCATGACGAGATAGGAGTGCTTCACGATTGGCAGTGTCATGCCGTAGAAATCGGTCTCCTGAAACGCCATCTTGCCGATATATTTCGAGAACACCTGGCCGGTGATCGCGACCATGGGGATCGAGTCCATGAACGCATCGGCAATGGCGGAGACGAGGTTGGTGGCACCGGGGCCGCTGGTGGCCATACAGACGCCGACTTTGCCAGTGGCGCGAGCGTAGCCCTCGGCGGCAAAGGAACCACCCTGCTCGTGACGCGGCAAAATCGTGCGGATCTTGTCGGTGCGGGCGAGGGATTGATGGAGTTCCTGCGAGGCGCCGCCGGGATAGGCAAAGATCACGTCGACACCCTCGCGGATGAGGCACTCGACGACGCAGTCGGCGCCCTTCATTTCGCGGCCGATCTCGGCCTGGGGAAACGCAGCGGGGGAGGTGTGATCTTTTTTCATGGCGATGAGCTCTGGATAGAGAGCCTCGTATCAAAAAGGAGCGAGAGGGCGGGAAGCAAGCCTGCGGATGGGGCGGATTTTGGCTGGCGCTCTCGGTCGGGCGTTACAGGGTGTCGCTCGTGTTAAAATTGCTTTTCATCGGCGACATCGTGGGTCGGCCCGGCCGGGATATTCTCGCCGAGAAACTGCCGCGCGTGCGCACCGAGCACGGGCTCGATTTTGTGATTGCCAATGGCGAGAACGCCGCCGCCGGTGCGGGCATTACTGGAACGATTGCCAAATCCATCCTCGGGAGCGGGGTCGACGCGATCACGTTGGGTGACCACGTGTGGGATCAACGCGGCTGGGAAAACGAGATTGGCCAAATCGAACAGGTGTGTCGTCCGGCCAATCTGCCGAAGTCGAATCCCGGTTGGGATCACCTTATCATTGAAAAACGTGGCTTTCGGGTGGCGGTGTTCACGGTGCTCGGTCGCACGTTTATGGGCATAAAAGCCGACTGCCCGTTCCTCTGTGCCGACCGCATGATTGAGCAACTTAAGGGTCAGGCCGATGCGATCATCGTGGAGATTCACGCCGAGGCGACGTCGGAGAAAATTGCGCTCGGTTGGCACCTCGACGGGCGGGTGACGGCGGTGCTGGGCACGCACACTCACGTGCCGACGGCGGATGCGCGGGTGCTGCCGAAAGGCACCGCGTTTATGTGCGACGTGGGGATGACGGGGCCGTATGCGGGAGTGCTCGGCCGTGAAGTCGCGCCGGTGGTCGCGAAGTTTTTGGACGGCATGCCGCGGCGGTTCGAAGTCGCGACGGACGACGTGCGGATTTCCGGTGCTTTAATCGAGATCAGTCCGTCGATGGCGCGGGCGGAGAAGATCGAGCTGTTGACGGTGCGGCGGTAGCTGCGGCGAGGTCGGGTGGAACCTCTTCTTCTAGCAGGCTGTCAGACTGTGGCCGCCGAAGGCATTTGCAGCTCGATATTTGATCTTTTTTGAAAATATTTTCGCGATTATCGCATTGTGGACGCCTTTAATTTCTAAGTCCGACAGGCTGCTAGGAAATTGGCTCTGTTTCTTCCCTGTCGGGGCAGGAGCAGCACTGCGGAAGAGGCGGCGAATGAACACAGAGGGTTTGTCATTGCGAGCCCGGCTTGGCGGGCGCGGCCATCCCGCTGAAATTCCCGATGGACTGCCCCAGTCGGCCAGCCTCCTGCGCAATGACAAACCGCGGAAGGTTTATTGCCACCACCACGCCAGCTCGCGTGCTCTGAGCTCTCGCAATGATCAGACTTGGAGTGGGGAGGTCAAAAGGTGTCGCGGTTGCACGCGTGAGCGTGAGCTTGTGGGCTAGCGACGCTCAACGCTCCTGCGGCAACCTGTTCCGACTACCGGCACGGCCACGCATTGTTTTTTGCTTCGGCCGTTGTGAAGCAAATGAGCCCATCGGGTTTTGGCCGTCTTCGCTGAAGTAAAAGACTCGCCGCCCGCCCCCCCGTTCTCCGTCCGCGGTCCAGCATTTTCGTGCCCTCAATCTGGGGCCCCCGTAAGCGGTGCGGCTACGGCACTGGGATGAGGCGGCGGCAGGAATGCCGTCGGTCCGCGGGAGCGCGAGTTATGTGCTGGCCAGCGCGTTCGCGGTGTTCAGGTGTTCGACGCCGGTGTATTTTTGCGACTGTTCGTCCGCGTGGTAGCTGGAGCGGACGAGGGCACCGCTTTCCACGACACCGAGGCCGATGCTGAGGCCGAAGTTTTTCCAGTGGAGGAATTCTTCCGGCGGGGCCCAGCGCGAAATCGGCAGGTGCTTCGGGGTGGGCTGTAAATACTGGCCGATCGTGAGAATGTCGGTCTGGTCGGACGCGATGTCGCGGAGGGTCTGCTCGATCTCATGCGGTTCTTCGCCCACGCCGAGCATAATGCCGGTCTTGGTGACGAAACCGCGGCTCTTGGCGTGGCGGAGAACGGAGCGGGAGCGGTCGTAGCGGGCCTGCACGCGGACGGGTTTCTGGAGGCGTTCGACGGTTTCAAGGTTGTGGTTGTAGATATCGGGCTTGGCGTCGAGGACGAGGTCGACGTGCTCGAGGTGACCTTTGAAATCGGGGACGAGGACTTCGATCGCAGTATGGGGATTGAGGTGACGAATGGCGCGGATCGTCATGGCCCAGACGGCGGCACCCCCATCGGCGAGTTCGTCGCGGGCGACACTGGTGATGACGCAGTGTTTGAGATTCATCTTGGCCACGGCGTCGGCGACGCGGGCGGGTTCGCCCAGGTCGAGTTCCGTGGGGCGGCCGGTCTGGATCGCGCAGAAATTGCAGGAGCGCGTGCAGATGTTGCCAAGGATCATGACCGTGGCGGTCCCGCGGGACCAGCATTCCCCGAGGTTGGGGCACTGGGCGCTCTGGCAGACGGTGTGGAGTTTGTTTTCGTCCACGAGTTTGCGGGTGGCGAGATAGCCGGGGCCGGAAGGGAGCTTGGCTCGGAGCCAGGAAGGTTTGCGCGTGGTGTCCATTAAATCGGAGATCGGAAATCAGAGATGGGAGATGAAGAAAAGGAGAGAGCAGAGTTAACCACGGATGGCACGGTTGAACACGGATTTTTTAGGAAAATGATGAAGGCGCGGCGATGGGCGAGATGCTGCGTTCTACCGAACGAGCGAGAGGACCTGGGGAGGGAGGTGCGGACGGAGTATTTTCAAGGAGGCGCAACTTTTGGGAGGCGCAACTCTGGACGTTACAGAAGGCCTCGGTTCGTCTAGCGGTGAAGCGATGACTGTGCCGCAACTTCATATCGAAAACGTAAACCGTTCGGGAGAAATCGTGACGGCGGCGCTCGCCGGGCGGAGGCCAAGGGTTGCGCTGGTGCTGGGCTCGGGGTTGGGCGGTCTGGCGGACCGGGTCGCCGAGGCGGTCACGGTGCCTTACGCGGAGCTACCGGGGTTTCCCGTGCTGACGGTGCCGGGCCACGCGGGGGCGTTGGTCGCGGGCCTCCTGAGCGGCGTGCCGGTGATCGTGCTGCAGGGGCGAAAACATTTTTATGAGACCGATGATCCGTATCCTCTGAAGACGATGGTACGGACGTTACGTGCGGTCGGAGTCGAGCTGCTATTTTTGTCGAACGCGGCGGGCAGCTTACGGGCGCACATCGGGGTGAGCCAGTTGATGCTGATCACGGATCACATTAACGCGCTGGGATTGAATCCGCTGTCGGGGGCGAACGATGAAATCTTTGGTCCGCGGTTTTTTGGGATGAGCGATGCCTGGGATGCGGTGCTGGCGGAAAAGATTCGGGCGGCGGCGGCGGCGGAGCGGATTCCGCTGCACAGCGGCGTCTATCTGGCGCTGCGCGGGCCGTCGTTTGAGACGCCGGCGGAGATCCGCATGGTGCAGGCGTGGGGGGCGGACGCGGTCGGGATGTCGAGCGTGCCGGAGTGTCTGATCGCGCGACACTGTGGGCTGAGAGTCGTGGGCGTCTCGTGCATCACGAACATGGGCGCGGGCTTGTCGGACGAAAAACTTTCGCACGCGCACACGCTGGAGAACGCGGCCAAGGGAGCGGCGGATTTCGAGCGATTGGTGATGGCGGCGGTGCCGTTGCTGGTGACGGTGTAGTCGGGTGGGTTTCCAGCCGCCCATGCACGGCGACAGGATGGTCGCCGGTCCGCCGGAAGCGTGTCCGCTGCGGACACGGACCACCACAAGATGCGCCCCTGGCCTGGGCGGAGTTTCCGTTTGCGCAAGGGCGCGCCGCATGGCTTGGTCTTCGTTTCCATGAGCGATTCACCTCTGCCGGATATTTCCCACGACCAACATGCCGTGCGGCGCAACAAACTCGCCGAGATGCGCGCGGGCGGGTTTGACCCGTTTCGGGCCAATGTCGCGACCACGCATTTTTCGGCCGACGCGATCAAACTGCACGTCGCCGGCCAAGACAATGCGGTGACGGTGACGGTCGCGGGGCGGCTGGTGACGATCCGTGACATGGGGAAGAGCCAGTTCGTCAAAATTCTCGATCAGCAGGGGCAAATTCAGCTTTATGTGAAGAAAGACGTCGTCGGCGAGGTGGCTTACGCGGCATTTAAGAAACTGGATTTGGGCGATATTTTGGGCGCGAAGGGCACGTTGTTCATGACGAAGACCGGTGAGATCACGGTGCGTGTGGAGAGCTACACCCTCGTCGCGAAGGCCCTGCATCCGTTGCCGGAGAAGTGGCATGGCCTGAGCGATCCGGAGCAGGTTTATCGCCAGCGGTATTTGGATCTAATCGTGAACGCGGAGTCGCGCGCGCGGCTGCTGCTGCGGTCGCGGATCGTGTCGCACATCCGGCGGTTCCTCGAGGCCCAGCAGTTCATCGAGGTGGAGACGCCGGTGTTGGAGAACACGGCGGGTGGTGCGGCGGCGCGGCCGTTCAAGACGCACCACAATGCGCTCGATGTGGATTTTTTCCTCCGCATCGCGACGGAGCTGCGGCTGAAACGACTGCTTGTGGGCGGCTTTGATCGGGTGTTTGAAATTGGGCGAATTTTTCGCAACGAAGGCGTGTCGCGGAAGCACAATCCCGAGTTCACCATGCTCGAGGTCTACCAAGCCTACAGCGATCACCGCGGGATGATGACGCTCATCAAAGATATGCTCACGACGCTGTGTCGCGACGTGCTCGGGACGACGAAGATCAAACACGCGGCGAGCGGCCAGGAAATCGACTTCGCGGGCGAGTGGCGGGAAGTGAACTACAAGGATTTGATTCGCGAGGCGACAGGCGACGCAGAGTGGTTTGCGCGCAGCAAGGCGGACAAGATCGCGGGCGCGGAAAAGCTCGGGCTGTCGGTGAGCCCGGCGTGGGAAGAGTTTGAAATTACGAACGAGATTTTCTCGAAGAAGATCGAGCCGACGCTGATCCAGCCGACGTTTGTGCTGAAGTTGCCGAAGGAGCTTTGTCCGCTGGCCAAGATCACGCTCGACGATCCGACGACGATCGACGTGTTCGAACTGACGATTGGCGGGATGGAAGTGGCGCCGGCCTACTCGGAGCAAAACGATCCCGACGTGCAGCGTGCGATGTTCCAGGCGCAGGCGGGCGAGGAAAAGCAGAACATCGACCACGATTTCCTCCTGGCGCTGGAGCATGGGATGCCGCCGGCGGGAGGCATGGGTGTGGGCATCGACCGGTTGTGCATTCTGCTGACCGGGGCCGAGAGTATTCGGGATGTGATTTTGTTTCCGCAATTGCGGCCGGGGAGCACTGCGTGAGTTTAAGTGGGAAGTTGAAGTTTAAGAACTGCGTGATGGAACGGGACCAGATGGTGCTCACTTCGACTTAAACTGCTGACTTCAACTGGCTATGCCCTGGTATATTTATCTCGCCTTCAAGCAGCTCTTCCCGAGCGGGAGGTTTCCGTTTTTCACGGCGATCTCGGTGCTGGGCGTCACGCTCGGCGTGGCGGTGCTGATCATTGTAACCAGCGTGATGGGCGGATTTGGCTACGAGATTCGGCGGATGATCGTGGAGACGGAAGGAGAGATCGACGTGAAGGCGACCGGTTACCTGAGCGATCCGAAGGACGTACTGGCGCAGATCACAGCGATCCCCGGAGTCGCGGCCGCGACGCCCTATGTGAAGAGCGTGGTGGGGGTACAAGCGAACGGCCGGCCGGCGTATCCGATTTTTCGAGGGGTGGAGGTGAGCACGATAGAGAGTGTCGCCAATCTCTCCCGCTTCACCAATCCGCGCGGCGCCCTCGCGAACCTCGATGATGATGGGGTGGTCGTGAGCTCCCAACTCGCGACGTCGCTCGGAGTTCGCGTGGGCGACAAGATCGAGGTTTATTCGCCGTTGCTCATCGAGAAACTCAAGAACGACGAGGTGTTTTTTCCGCGGGAGTTTCGTGTGGTGGGCGAGCTCTATATTGGACACCAGCAGCTCGATAGCAGCACGATCTATGGGACACTGCGCGCGGCGCAGGAGCTGTATGGTCTGGGGCGATCCGTGCATGGAATCTACGTGCGGGTAAAACCGGGCATTGATGAACATGGGGTTGTCGCACAACTGAACGCGACTTTGCCGCGAGCCACGACGCGGGCGTATTCGTGGATGGAGAGTTGGGCGGATTTTCTGTGGGTGCTGAACCTGGAGAAGAGCATTAATTTTTTCCTGCTGCTGTTCATTGTGATCATCGCGGCATTTTCGGTGATGAGCTCGCTGTTGATTTCGGTGGTGCGGAAGACGCGGGAGATCGGGCTGCTGGGGGCGTTGGGCGCGCGGCCGCGGGATGTGGCGCTGTGTTTCTGTGCGCAGGCGTTCATTATTGGTCTGACGGGGACGGCCATTGGGGTCGGCGTGGGCTTTGGAGTCTTGGCGATCCGCAACGATTTGGTGCATGGCATCGCGCGGCTGATGCAACGCCAGGATACGCTGCGGCAGTTTTATCAATTTTCCGACCTGCCGTCGCACACCCTAACGAGCGATCTGGTGCTGACGGTGGTGGCTGCGATTTTTGTTTCGACGCTGGCGGGGTTGCTGCCGGCTTGGCGGGCGGCGCGACTCAAACCGGTGGAGGCGCTGCGCAGTGAATAACGCGCATAAAATCGCCCGCAAGCGGGCTCCTGCCCACGGAGGTGCGGCATGAGTGGGGCGGTGTTGGCGGCGCAGGGGATGCGCAAGAGTTACCAGAGCGGTGACCGCCGCATCGAGGTGCTGCGCGGAGTGGATCTGGCCGTGGGCGCGGGCGAAAGTGTGAGCATTCGCGGTGAGTCGGGGTCGGGTAAATCCACGCTCCTCAATCTGCTGGCGGGCTTGGATGCGCCGGACGGTGGCACGCTTGCATGGGGCGGAGAGCCGGCGCAGGCGAATCGTCGAGCAGGGTTTCTCGGCATCGTCTTTCAGTCCTTCTACCTGATTCCTGAAATCGACGCGTTGGCGAATGTCTTGATGGCAGCGCGAATGGTCAAAGCGCCGGGCGCGGCCGAGCGGGCGCGGGCGAAAGAGTTGATCGCGCGCGTGGGGTTGGCCGAGCGTGCGACGCACCTGCCTGCTCAGCTTTCCGGCGGTGAACGTCAACGGGTGGCGGTGGCGCGGGCGCTGATGAATTCGCCCAAACTTCTCCTGGCCGACGAGCCGACCGGGAACCTCGACGAGCACACGGGGGATGCGGTGGTCGAGCTTTTGCTCGGGTTGTGCCGCGAGACCCAAACGGCGTTGGTGCTGGTGACGCACAATACGGCCTATGCGGCGAAGACCGGACGTCAGCTGTTCCTGCGTGACGGAGCGTTGAGTTGAGTGGCGAAGTGACTCGGCAGAGGCAGGAACGGCGGGCCGTTGGATTCGACGCAAGGCACCGCGGAGCGGGCGCCGTCGGAGTTAAGCCTGTTAATCCCGGCAATCCTCTTTAGAACCAAAACCATCGTATGTTTTCCAAGCCCAAGAAAAAAATCCGCTGCGGGGTGGTCGGGGTCGGCTCGCTGGGGCAGCACCACGCGCGGATTTACGCGGCCCTGCCGGGGGCGGAGTTGACCGGGATTTTTGAGACGAGTGACGCGCGCGCGGCGGAGATTTGCGCGAAGTTTAACTGCCGGAGGTTTGCCACGCTGGCGGAGTTGGGCGCGGCGTGTGAGGCGGTGTCCGTGGTCGTGCCGACAGACAAGCACGAGCAAGTGGCGTTGCCGCTGCTGGCCCAGGGCTGTCATTTGCTGATTGAGAAACCGATCTGTGCCTCGCTCGAAGAAGCAGAGCGGGTGGTGGCGGCGGCGCGGGCGAAAGCGTGTATCGTGCAGGTCGGGCACATCGAGCACTTCAATCCGGTGATGAGTTTCTTGGAGAAAGAAATCGATGAGCCGCGCTACATCACGGCGGAGCGTCTGGCTCCTTATCAACCGCGGGGAACCGAAGTCGGCGTGGTGCTCGATCTGATGATCCACGATATTGGCATTGTGCTGGCGCTCGTGAAGTCGCCGATCGCCAAGATCGACAGTGTCGGCGTGACGGTGCTCTCGAAGAGCGAGGATATCGCAAATGCGCGGATCCAGTTTGCGAATGGTTGCGTGGCGAATCTCAGCGCGAGCCGCATGAGCACGAAGAAAGCGCGGGAGATCCGGATCTTTCAGGGCAACGCTTACCTCTCGCTCGATTTCATGAACCAGGCGGGGCACCTCGTGAAGAAGAACGATATCATCGCGTATGGAGTGAAAATGAAACTCGGGCTAGTGAAGGTGGGGGACCTCAGTGCGATTCCGGTGAAGAAAATTCCGATCGAGAAGGGCGAGCCGTTGGCCTTGGAACTCGCGCATTTCATCGAAGCAGTGGGGCAAGCGAAGCAGCCCAAGGTCGGCGCGGCGCTCGGGATGAGTGCGCTCGAGGTCGCGATGAAAATTACGGAGCAAATTCGCGCGGCACAGAAATGAACTGGATTTTGAAACACGGAGGACGCGGAGAACGCGGAGAGGGAAAATGAGCGGACCCACGGGGCCGGTAGGTCTGCCTCCGCCTTTGGGCGGGCGCGTGGATCTCCTGGTCATCGCGGCGGAGCATTCCGGCGATGACCACGCCGCGCGGATGGTGCGGGAACTGCGGGTGCAGCAACCCGGAGTGCACGTGGTCGCGTTGGGCGGACCGAAGCTCGCGGCGGCGGGGGCGCAGTTGTTGGTTGATCTCACCGTGTCTTCGGCGATTGGGCCGGGTGAGGTGCTGAGAAAGCTCGCTTTTTTTTGGAGGCTGCGGGCGGAAATCGTGAGCTGGATCGCGGAGCATCGCCCGAGGGCGGTGTGTTTTGTCGATTCGTCGACGTTGAATTTGAGCATCGCAAAGGTGCTGTTTGGTCGCGGGCTCAGCGCGAAGGCAGGCGGACCGACGCGGGCGCTCTACTACATCAGTCCGCAGCTCTGGGCTTCGCGGGCGGGGCGGAGGTTTAGCATGGCGCAGCGGCTGGACGGGTTGGCCGTGATTTTCCCGTTCGAGCCGGCGGTGTATGCCGATACTGGATTGGCGGTGGAATTTGTGGGGCATCCCTTCGTGGCACCGGACTATCGAGCCCCGGTGGCCTATGATCCGAACGGTCCCGTGTTGTTGTTGCCCGGCAGTCGAAAGTCGTCGGTGGCGCGAATTTTTCCGGTGCTGCTCAAGGCGTTTGCGACGGCGGGTGTGAAACGGGGGGCGGTGGTGCTCTACCCCAGCGAGGGGATTTTGACGGTGCTGCGCGCGGCGAATCCGCCGCCCGAGGTGGTGTTACGACGCCTGGGTGAGGGTGCCGACCCGGTGAAGGCCGCCGCAGTGCTGACCTCGAGCGGCACAATGTCGATGCAGTGCGCGCTGGCGGGAATCCCCGGTGCGGTGACCTATCGCACGGATGCGCTGACCTACTGGCTGGGGAAATTATTGGTGAAGGTCGACTACCTCGGCATCGCGAACCTCCTCTTGAACGAGCCGATGTATCCCGAGTTTATCCAAGGAGCGGCGAAGCCAGCGGCGTTGGCGGTGCAGTTGTGCGAGTGCTTGGAGAATCCGGCGCGACGGGAGCGGACGGCAGCGCAAGCGAGGCGACTCAGGGGATTGTTGAGCGTGCCGGCCACCGGCACGGCGGCGGAATGGCTGGCGCGGATGATCCGGTGAGGGTGCATCTCAGGTTCTTGTAAGTGTAGGGGGGGCCTTGATGCCTGCCACGGCATGGCGGGGATAACCCCCCCCCACAGGAGACCTCTGAACCGATGGGGCAAGAAAGTGAGATGAGACCATCAAGTGAGGAACGGCCAAAGAGGAGTGGTCATTGCGCTGCTTTCTGGTTTTCTTGCGCCCGATGTCAGGAACTGATCGCAGCCTTCTCATCCCTCAGAGGCGCAGCCGAGTGTTGCCTTGGCTGGTGCTGGCGAGCGGCCTGATGCTTTCGTTGATGGGGTGGCGCGCGGTGCAGATCGAGTTACAGCGACAGGACGAGGCACGATTTGAGCGATTGAAAGAACGGGTGCTCGTGGCGATCAACGCGCGATTTCAGGCGGCGTCGGAGGCGCTCTATGGCGGACGGTCGTTTGTCGACGTGCAGTCGACTTTGGCGCAGGCGGAATGGCAGACGTATGCGAAATCGGTCGCGCGTTTTTTTGACCGTGGCGTCGTGGGATTGGGATTTATCGAGCGAGTCGAACGTACGCGGCTGCCCGAGCTCGTCGCGCGTGTCCGGGCGGGCGGTCTGCCGGAATTTAGAGTCGAAGAGCGGGGCACGGCGGAGTGGTGCGGCGTGGTGACGCATGCCGAGCCGCGGGAGCGAAATGCGAGCGTGCTGGGTTTGGACGTTTTGTCGGGCACCACGCGCCGCGCAGCGGCCGAGGAGTCGGCGCGCACGGGAGAGTTGGTGATCACGCGGCGGATCAACCTCGTGGAGGGTGCCGAAACCGTGCCGGGGTGCTTGCTTTTTTTGCCGGTTTATCGTGGTGGAGTCATGCCCGTGGACGCCGCCTTGCGGGAGAGGGCGGTGCGGGGTTGGGTGTATGCGGCGCTACGCCCCGATTGGCTTCTGCGCGGGGTCGCGGCGGCAGGCGAGGGCCTGGTGGATTTCGAAGCGTTCGAGAGTGGGCAGGCCAATGCGGACACGGTCCTCTTCGACGCGCAGAGTCCCCTGAGTTTCACAGATGCGGGTTGGCCGACGTTGCAAGCGGCAGGCGACGGCACGTTGTTTGCGTCGCTCGAAGTGCCGGTGCATGGCCGGGTGTGGACGCTGCGCATGCGGACGGGGGCGGCGTTTGCCGAGCGCGGAAACGAGTGGCTCGCCTGGATACTCCTCGGCGGCAGTGGGGTCGTGAGCTTGCTGGGCGCCGGCTTCACGTGGGCGCTGGTGCATGCGCGGGTGCGGGCTTTGGTGTTGGCGGACGAGATGACCGCGGGGATGCGCCGGGCGGAAGCCGAAGCGCAGAAACTCGCGCTGGTGGCCAGTCACACGGCCAACGCCGTAACCCTGACCGACGCGGACTGGAAAATCGAATGGGTGAACGAGAGTTTCACGAAGTTTTTTGGCCATACGCTCGCGGAGGCCAAGGGCCGGCGCCCGGACGAACTCTTACGCGGCCCCGGCACCAGCGATCACACGCTGGCGGCGATCGCGGCGGCGTGCGGTGCCGGGCAGCCGTTCAAAGGTGAGATCCAAAACTACTCGAAAGATGGGCAGTCGCACTGGGTGGAACTCGATATTCAGCCGCTGCGCGACGCGCGTGGCTGCGTCACGGGCTACATGACGCTGCAACTCGATCTGACGGAGCGGAAACTTAACCAGGAAGAACTGGCGCGGGCGGAGGCGCAGTTTCGTTTTATCTTCGAGGCGGTGCCCGTCGGGATTTATTGGCGGCAGAGCCGCGCGGATGGCACGAGCATCCGGCGGGTGAACGACGCGCACCTGCGGCTGTGTGGCCTGACGAGGGCAGAATTAGGGGAGCCGGGCGCTTTCAAGACGGTGAGCTTTCCCGAGGAATATCGGGAGCAGCAAACGCTCTATCAGCAATTGGAGCGCGGCGAGACCGACCATTTTTCGATCGAGAAACGTTACCGCCACCGCGATGGAAAAATCGTCTGGACGGTGTTGACGCAGCAACGCCGGAATTCCTCGGACGGTGGTTTCCAAGAATTGTCCACGGTGGTCGACATCACGGACCGCCACGAAGCGCAGGCCCGAACGGCGCGGACCGAAGCGCAGTTTCGTTTTATCTTTGAGGCGGTGCCGTTTGGCGTCTCATGGCGGCGGGTGCAGGCCGACGGCACGGAAGAGCGGTTGATCAACGACGCGCATCTGCGGCTGTGTGGGCTGACGCGTGAAGCGTTGGGGGTGCCCGGAGTGTTTCAGGCGATCACGCATCCCGACGACCGAGATCGGCAACACGAGCTGATGGAGGCGCTCAAGCAGGGGCGGACCGATTTCCTCGCGATGGAAAAACGCTACGTGCGGCCCGACGGAGTCATGGTGTGGGTGGTCTTTACGATGCAGCGCCGGGACTATCCGGACGGGAGCCAAGAGTTTTTGTCCACCGCCATGGAGATCACCGCGCTCAAGCGCCAGGCGGCGGAATTGCAGACCGCCAAGGAAGCGGCCGAGGCGGCGAATCTCGCGAAGAGCCAGTTCCTCGCGATGATGAGCCACGAAATTCGCACCCCCATGAACGGCGTGATCGGGATGACGTCGTTGCTTCGCGACTCGGCGTTGACCCAGGAGCAGGCCGACTACGTGGAGACGATCCGCCATAGCGGCGATTCGCTGCTGACGATCATCAACGACATTCTCGATTTTTCGAAGATCGAGTCCGGGCGACTGGAGTTGGAGCAAGCCGAGTTTGCCGTGCGGGAATGCATCGAAGGGGCGCTCGACCTGCTCTCCCCTCGCGTGGCCGAAAAGGGGCTCGATCTGCTGTTCGAAGTGGCCGATGGCGTGCCGGGCAATGTGCGCGGGGATGCGACCCGGCTGCGGCAAATCCTCGTGAACCTGTTGGGCAATGCCGTGAAGTTCACGGAGCGGGGTGAAGTGATGTTGTCGGCGCGCGCGGAGGCCCGCGACGATGGTCGGGTCGTGCTGACGTTTGCGGTGCGCGACACGGGCATCGGTATTCCGCCGGCGGGCCTGGCGCGGCTTTTCCAATCGTTTTCCCAAGTCGATGCATCGACGACGCGGAAGTTTGGCGGCACGGGCTTGGGCTTGGTGATCAGCAAGCGCCTGGCGGAGTTGATGGGCGGCTCCATGTGGGTGGAGAGCACGGTCGACCAAGGTTCGACGTTTCACTTTACCATCGTGGCGGAGCCCTGCGTGTCGAAGCCGCGTCCGTGGCTGTCGCCCGGTCAGGCGCATCTCGCCGGCCGCCGCCTGCTCATCGTCGACGACAATGCGACGAACCGGCGGATTCTGGTGGATGTGTCGGCGGGTTGGGGCATGGAGTCGCGGGCCGCGGCGACGCCGGCCGAGGCGCTCGCGTGGCTGCGGGATGGGCAGTTGTTCGACGTCGCGGTGTTGGACATGCACATGCCGGTGATGGACGGCGTGACGTTGGCGCGGGAGATTCGTCGGGTGCGGGGCGCGACCGCGATGCCGCTGGTGATGCTTTCTTCGCTCGGGGAGCGGGACATTGCGGCGGAGTCGGAATTATTTGCGGCCTACCTCACCAAGCCGGCGAAGCCGGCGCAGTTGTTCGGCGTGCTGGCGGGTTTGTTCAAACCGGACGCGTTGCCGGAGCGTTCGGTTTCCGCGCATCCGTTCGTCGTCGCAGCGGCCGCGACGGCCTCGCGCACCGAAGCGGTGCTCCTCGCCGAGGACAATGCGGTGAATCAAAAAGTTGCGCTGCTGATGCTGGCGAAGGCCGGCTACCGCGCTGATGTGGCGGCGGATGGTCACGAGGCCATTGCCGCAGTGAAGCGCCAGCATTACGACATCGTGCTCATGGATGTGCAGATGCCGGAGCTGGATGGTTTGGAGGCGGCGCGACAAATCAATGCCCTCAGGCCCGCGCGCGCGGATCGGCCGTGGATCATCGCGATTACAGCCAATGCCATGCAGGGCGATCGGGAACTCTGTCTCGCCGCCGGCATGGACGACTACATTTCGAAACCAATGAAGACCGAGGAGCTCGCGGCGGCGTTGGAACGGGCGCGGGCGGCTCGCGGGAAATAGATCCCGCTCGACGAATCAGTCGGCGCGTTGGTGGCTGGGGCGGGGCAGGGCAGGACCGAGGTCCGCGGAAGGTGCCTGCATCAAAGCAAGGACTTGGGCCTCCACCTGCTTCCAGAGGGCATCGGCTTTCGCGGCGACGATGGTGCGGGCCTTGACGAGCTCGACGACGCGGGCGGCCCGGTTTTCCTCGGCGATTTTTGCGAGGTCGTCGAGGTTGTAGACAAACACGTTGTCGAGCAGAGCGACCGATGGCTCGACATCGCGCGGGAGGGCGAGGTCGATAAAAAATAGCGGCCGAGCCGGGCGCTTGCGGATCGCCGATTCTGCGGCGGAGAGTGAAACCACGGCCTCCGGTGCCGCGGTGGCGCAGACCACGACGTCGAATTCCCCGAGCCGGGCGTCGGTTTGCTCAAACGGCATCGCGCTCGCACCCAGCGTCGTCGCGAGGGCCATGGCGTGTTCCAGGCGGCGACTCGCCACGGTGAGCGCCGCCGCGCCGCGACTTTGAAATGCTTTGGCCGTTTTTTCGCCGATGTCGCCCGCGCCGAGGAGGAGAATGCGGGTCTCGGTGAGTTGTCCGAAAATGGTGAGGGCGAGGTCGACGGCGACGTTGGCCACGCTGACTTGGCCGGCGGAAATCGCGGTCGTGGTGCGGATGTGTTTGGCCGCCTGAAAACCTTTTTGAAACAGACGGTTCAGCACCGGACCGGTGGAACGGCGGGCTTGAGCCGTGGCGTAGGCGTTTTTGACCTGACCGAAAATCTCGGTTTCGCCGATCATCTGGGAGTCGAGCCCGGCGGCGACGGCGACCAAGTGTTGCACGGCATCACGACCACGGAGGCTCAAGCGGATTTTTTCGAAGGCGACGGCATCGAAATTTTGGCGGGCACAAAACGCCGCCGAGACGCGGGCAGCGGTTTCCGGGTGCGAGGCTACGCCATAAAACTCGATACGGTTACAGGTGCTGAGCATCGCGAACTCGTGCAGACCGGCGACGCCGGCCAGTTCCACGCGGAGGGCTTCCGCCGTTTCGACGGCGAGGGAAAGTTTTTCCCTCACCTCCAGCGGGGCACGATGATGAGTGGCCCCAATGACAAAGAATCCCGCGACGTTCATGGCCGGGCCGCGCCGCTGAGCGGCGGATTAAGCGCACCGGGTTGACGGGTTGAATTGACGACTTCGAGGGACAACAGCGCGAGCGGGAAGATCACGAGGCACGTCAGAGCGAAGCGTCGCGCGAGGAGGCGTCCACCGAGGCGCAGACCAAGGGTGAGCGCGTAGGCCGCCCAGACGGCGACGGTGCAGACAATTTTTAAAACGTTCGCACTCGCGGTATCGCGAAACCAGTAGGCGGAGGCGACGGCGAGGGAGGTGGCGAGGATGGCTACGCCCATGCCGAGCAAGCGGACTCCGATGTGATCAAGATCAAGGATGGAAGGGAGGAACGATACCCAGCCGACGAGCTGCTTGGACTTGAGCGAACGGTTGCGCGCAAGAAACATGATGGAGGTGAGAGCGAGGAGCCCGAAGACTCCGTAGCTGAAGACCGCGAGCGCGGCGTGGAGCTCGATCCACGGATTGCCGCCGAAGATGTGCAGCCGCAGCGGCGGATCCCAGGAAGGGATGGCCAGCGACACGAGCGTGAGCGCCGCCGCGAGGCAGGAGGTGAAGTAGCCGAGGAGGCTGGTGCGGAAGGTGACGCCGATCACGAGGTAGAGCGTAATGGCAGACCACGCGGTGAACTGATAAATTTCCAAGTTGTTCCCGAGCGGGCAACCGCCCACGGCCCGACCGCGCAGGCCGAGGCCGACGAGCTGGAGCGCGTAGCCAATGGCGATGAGGAGATACATCCCCGCCCCCGAGGGACGCCCGCCCCGCAAAATTGAGAACGTGCCCAAGACGAACCCCGCCAAGTAAAAACCGGCCGCAGTCCAGAGCCATGCGCGATCATTGAGTCCGGCAAACATTGGGCGGGAAATTACAGGCGGTGGGGCGCGGAGCAAGGCCGGTGACGCAGGGAGGCCCAAATTGGGCCATGCCTTGCGGCTTGCGCCCGGCGGCGGACAGCCTTTCGTGGCTGACAGCAAACCCTGCTATCCCCCATGAAAAAACTCCTTACTGGCGCTGCAGCCGCCCTCGCTGCGATCACGCTCGCGGCGTCGGCGTTCGCACAAAACCGCACCTTTACTAACCAATATTCCTTTGGCGATAGCCTGAGCGATAGCGGTAATCTATTTGCCGCGACGAGTGCCTTGGGTGCGCCGAGTCCGCCGCCGCCGTATTTTCAGGGAAGGTTTTCCAACGGTCGCGTGTTCACCGAACTCTTGGGAAATACTGTGGCGCTGGTCGTGACCGCGCCGGCCAGTGTGAAGAGCAGCTTAAATTTTGCGTTTGGCGGCGCGACGGCCGGCGGGTCGAGCACCCTGCCTCCTGCGATGGCGATCCAGCTGGGTCTGTTCCAAGCCCGAGCTATCACGCCGGGGAAAACTGATTTATTTACGGTGCTCTACGGCGCGAACGATCTGATCCCGGTGCTCACGGCCCCGGCGACGGCGTCCAATCCGGCCAACATCGACACGGCGGGGTTCAACGCGGCCGTCACGGTGGCGGGTGGCGTGCAGACCTTGGTCGGCCTCGGGGCGAAGAACATCGTCGTGGGCGGTCTGCCCAACATCGGGGCCACGCCACGCTCGGTGGCGGCGGGCAGCACGGGCACGGCTTTCGGTCTGCGAGCGACCACGGCCTTTAACAACGAACTGACGTCGCGGTTGCGGACCATCGTGAGCGGCGCGGCGGCGGCGGATGTGAATCTGGTCTACCTCGATTTACAGGGTGCGTTGGACCGAATCATCCTCGATCACCGGGCGCTCGGATACACCAACGTCACGTCCTTTGTCATCGCGCCCGCAGCGGCCGGCGGTGGCGGCGATCCGAACAATTACGTTTTTTTTGACGACATTCATCCGACGGCGAAGACCCATGCGCTGCTAGCCAATGCAATCATTGAAACCCTTAATCCCGAGCCCGTGATCGGCTTTGCCGCGACGCTGGGCAGTGCCGCGCTGGCGCTGAAGTCCTTAGCGTCGAGTGCGGCGGATACGCGGATCGGGCAGCTCGCGTCGTCGACGCGTGCGACCGGTCGTGCCGATGCCTACGCATCGTTCAATTACGGGGATGGCAATCGGGCAGCGGACGGCTGGCGGAAGAAATTTTCTTATACCGCCCAGGTCGTGACGGCGGGTGCCGATATGAAAGTCAGCGACGGATTTCTCGCGGGAGCGGCGCTCAACCGTGGCCGGCTCAACGCGGCGCTCAGCGCCGCGGGAGGCAACTACTCGATGGAGGATCTCACGGGTCGCGCCTACGGGGTTTGGCGCGGAGGACCGGTGACGTTCGTCTTCGATGCCGCGTATGGCACGCTCGACTTCAAGGGCATCCATCGCACATCCGGTTTCGCCGGCTTCCAGACCAGTGGAAAAACCAGTGGCTCCCATTGGGGGGCCGGGATGAAGGCGATGTGGAGCCTGGAAAATCCAGGATTCCAGATTCGTCCGTGGGCGGGCTTGCGCACGGAGCGGGTCAAGGTGGCTGGCTACACGGAAAAAGACGTGCCGGTGGTTGCGTTGGATTTCGCCGGGCAGGAGGCGAGGAGTTCCGCTGGGAGCGTGGGTGTCGATCTCGGCACGGACACAAAATTGGCGGCGCACGCGCTGCACTTCGATTTCCGCGCGGCGTGGCACGGAGAAATGACGAATAAAAATCGGAGCGTCTCCGGCAAGCTGGCGAATAATTTCACGCGTCCGACGACGATCAGCGTCGAGGACGGCGATGGTCGTGGCTTCGAACTGGGAGGCGCGGCGACGCTCTTCTTTGCGAAAAACTGGAGCGCTTCGTTGGGTTATGCGGGGGACATTCGCAGCGGCGACAAGCTCGCGAGCCGCGTATCGTTTTCGTTGCAGACAGGATTCTGAGCAGACGTGGCGGCCGACTGGCCGGTGCTACTTTCGCGCCGCCCAGAACCGGCACTCGTCGGAGAATTCGTGCACGGCCTTCGACTCTTTGGCGATGGTGCGCCGGAGGCCGTCGAATTCATGCGTCCAGTCAGTGGCGGCAAGATCGGCGAGAATTTCGGCGCGATCAGGCAAGTGCATAAATGTGCGGCCGACACCTGATTCGTCGAAGTAGCGGTCGCCGAACTCGAGCAAGCGCGGGTCGTGTTCGCCCCGGGACCAACGCAGTTTTTCTAGACGCCATTGGGCGCGCTCACTCGGCGACGAGTTGCGATCATGAGTCGTGAAGAGCAACGGCGCGCCGGGCGCGCAGACGCGGTGCAGTTCGCGGAGCGCGGCGCGACGATGCTGTCGGCCGGGAATTTGCATCAGACCGTTAAAGAGAAAAAGGACGCCGGAAAAACGAGTGTCACGTATGACGTGACAGTCGCTCAGGCGAGTGGCGTCGGCAGAGAGGAAACGAACGGCGTGCGGGCCCGAGTCGGCGCCGCGCTCGGCGGCGAGACTGCGAGCTTGGTCGACGAGTTCGTCGGCGAAATCAAAAGCGGTGAGAGCGTGATAGCCAAGGGCCCAGAGCGCGACGGTGACGCGGCCGGCGCCGCAGCCGGCCTCAAGGAGCGGGGCGGAGGGATCAGGGAAAAAGCGCTCGATGAGTTTACGCTCGGACGCCCAGAGGCCGAGTTCGTGGGCGGCTCGGGTATAGTGCACGACCGCGACGAGGTCGTTGAAATCGGCGCGGACGGTCGCGGCGGTGATCTTTTCCAACGCAGGAGGCGGACGGTCAGGTGGCAAACAGGGCGGAGACCGCGATCGTCAAGCCCGGGAGCAGCCCGCTGCCGAACGACTGGCCGGGGCGATAAGTGGCGGCGGGGGTGGCGGGGTCTTCGGTCAGGCGGTAGAGCGCGAGCGTGCGCTGGGCGGGATCGACGATCCACATCTCCTCTACGCCGGTGCGGGCGTAGACGGAGCGCTTGATGCCCAAGTCGTATTTCTCGGTGGTCTTGGAAAGGATTTCGACGGCGAGGTCGGGGGCACCTTCGATGCCGTGCTCCTGGATGATGGCCGTGTTTTCCTGCCGGATGAAAAAGAGATCGGGTTGGTAAATGTTGATGTCCGAGAGATGGACGTCGAGCGGGGCGAGGAACAGACGGCCGAGGGGGCGAGTTTGCAGGTATACACCGAGGAGGAGGTGCAGCTTGCCTGCGATGTCTTGGTGAAACGAGCCGGGGGACGGGGCCATGATGAGGTCTCCTTCGATGAGTTGGTAGTTCGGTGCGCCGAACGGAATCGTGGCATACTCGTGACGCGTGATCGGGCGGGCGTGGGTCGAGAGCATGGCGGGAGATTGCGGCGAGGCGCCGGAAACGTCAACGGCGGCGCCACGCGGCGATGAACATGCCGTTGGCGTTGAGCTCGTGGGGCCAGAGGACGTGCTGGGAGCTGGGAGCGGAGGCCTGAGTGTTCGATCCGGGGGGGATTTGGAGCGGGAGCGGATCGAGTTCCGGGTGGGCGGCGCTGAACGCAGCGGTGACGGCGGTGGTCTCGCTGCGGGTGAGTGTGCAGACGGAATAGACGAGGCGACCGCCGGGCTTCAGGGCGACGACGACGTTGTTGAGGAGCGCGAGCTGGGTAGCGGCGAGCTCGCGGACGTCTTCCGGAGTGGTGGTCCAGCGGGCGTGAGGATTGCGCTGCCAGGTGCCGACGCCGCTGCACGGGGCGTCGAGGAGGATGCCGTCAAATTTCGTTTTTGACGGGAGGCGGGAACCACCGTCCCAGTATTCGGTGCGGTAGTTAAAAAGTTTCGCCCGGGCCGCGCGGCGCTTAAGGGTGTCGATCCGGCGTTCGTTGCGATCCGTCGCCCAGACGACGCCTTTGTTTTTCATCAGGTCGGCAAGGTGCAGGGTTTTGCCCCCTTCACCGGCGCAGGCGTCCCACCACGTCTCTCCGGGCACGGGTGCGGCGGCGACACCGACGAGTTGGGAGGCGAGGTCTTGGATCTCGAATTCGCCGGTTTTGAACTGTTCGGTCTTGAACAGATCCTGCGTGCCCGTGAAGCGCAGGGCGTCGGGCGCGCGGTCACTCTTTTCGCAGGCGAAAAGCGATTTTGCGAGCGCGGCGCTTTGGCCGGGGCGGGCCCGGAGCCAGAGTGCGGGGTCGCGTTGCAGCTGTCGCAGGTAGTCGTGAGGCAAGTCCATCTCGGTGGCGAGCCACGCGGGCACGGCGCGCACGGCGAGGGTTTCGGCCTTGACGGATTTCGGATCGGCGGTGAACCGCTCGTGCATGGCCACGGCGTGTTCGAGGCGGCGCTGGGGCGGGTCTTTCGGGTCGAGCCACGAGAACCAGCGGTAGTAGACAAAGACGGTGTGGCTGATCAGGCGCTTGGCGGGCGGCTGGAGATAGCGGTGGCCTTCGAAATAGAAACGCAGGGCGGTGTCGGCGCGTTGGTCGGCGGAGACCGCGGCAAGAATCTGCGCGGCGTGATTGAGAATGGCTTGGTCAGGCATGAAACGAAACTGATTACGCGGATGCGGAGGAGAAGGGCGATGCCAATTTCCACGGCGAGCGATTGGTGATGGGGGAGGGCGCGGTCAGGCCGTTGGCGGTTCACGCGGAAGGTCGGCTTCCCGGGGCTCGAAGCACGGCGACAGGCGGGTCGCCGATCCGGCGGAACGTGCGGAGGTGAATCGGCTTGCTCGGGTTTCAGCGTGAGGGCTACTAGTGGTGTCCCCAGTCGAGCCGCTGGCTCGACTCAATCCTCCCCCACCGTTACATCCAAAAAAATATCACTATGACTTCCTCCACTCGCCGTGAGTTTACCAAACTGGCGCTCACGGCTTGGCCGGCAGCCGCCATGTTTTCCTCGCTGAGTCCGTTGCGTGGCGCGGAGATGGCCGGCGCGTCGCAAAAAAAGCCCAACTCGAAAGTCGCGGGGGTCCATATTGGCTTGAACGTGCCCTACAGTTTTGGCGGGCGGACGATGGCCGGTGACGAGATTCTTAAAAATTGCCGCGAGCTTAATCTCAGTGCGGTCGAGTTGCGCGCGCAGCCGGTCGAGTTGTTTATGGGGATGCCGGCGATCGTGGTGGCGGCCAAGACCGGTTCGCCGAAGGCGGGCGCGGCGGCCGATGGCAACACCGTGAAGATTCGCGAGTGGCGGAAGACGGCAACGATGGATCGAGTGAAAGATTTTCGCCGCATGTATGATGAAGGCGGGGTGAGCATCGAGATTCTCAAGGTGGACGGGATCTTTGCGATGACCCCCGAGGAACTCGATTACGCGTTCGCGATGGCGAAGGTGCTCGGAGCGCGGGCGATCTCGACGGAGATTTCGAAGGTCGATGCCGATGTCCGGCGGGTGGGTGAGTTTGCCGAGAAACACCGGTTGATGCTCGCTTTGCACGGTCACGCGAGCACGACCGCGGCGCAGTATGAACACAGCTACACGCTCGGGAAATTCGTCGGCACAAATCTGGACATCGGCCACTACGTCGCCGGGGACAATGGCTCGCCGGTGGAGTTCATAAAGCGGCACCACGCGCGGATTTCGCATGTCCATATCAAGGATCGGAAATTGAACAAGGAGACCAAGAACGGAGCGAATATGCCGTTTGGCGAAGGCGACACGCCGATCAAAGACGTGCTGTGCCTGATCCGGGATAACAAATGGCCGATCCAGGCGACGATTGAATTTGAATATAAGGTGCCTGAGACATCCACGCGGATGGCGGAGATTGCGCGGGCCGTGAAATATTGCCGCGACGCTCTGGCGTGAGGCGGCGGTGATCGGTGAGGCCACCCGCCTTGGTGCGGGTGGCTTTTTTGTTTCGGGTGATGGCCGGAGAAGTCTCGCTTCCCACGCGCGGAAAAACGGTGCACGTTCGCGGGGTGAAAGCCTCTGATTTTTTTATCCTGCCACCGTCGCTCGCGAGGTTTGCGGCCCATTTCCCCGCGGACATTCCGCCGTGGGAATGGCTGCAGCGGATCGGAGCGGCGTTGGCGGCGCAGGATTTGGACGTGGCAGAGTCGGCGCGACCCGCGGGCGTTCACGTTGAGGGCCCAGTTTTCCTGCACCCGTCGGTGAAGCTCCCGGCCTATGCGACGATCATCGGACCTGTTTGGATCGGGGCGAATACCGAGATCCGGCCGGGCGCTTTTATTCGCGGCAATGTGATTGTGGGTGAAGGCTGCGTCCTCGGGAATGCGTGCGAGTTCAAGAACTGCGTGTTGATGGACAAGGTGCAAGTGCCGCATTTCAGCTATGTGGGCGACTCGATTTTGGGGAACGGGGCGCACTTTGGTGCCGGTGTCATTTGCTCCAATCTGCGGCTCGATCAGCAACTGATCGTGGTGCGGACGGCGGGTGCGACCTATGAGACGGGCTTGAAGAAATTTGGAGCGATCGTGGGTGACAAGGCCGAGGTTGGGTGCAACGCGGTGCTCAATCCCGGCACGCTACTCGGGCCGCGGGCGCTGGTGATGCCGGCGATGGCGTTTACGGGCTATTTGCCGGCGGCGACGATCGCGCACTGTCGACCGGCGATCAAACTGATCCCGCGTCGGGATTGACGACGCGTCGGCGGGTCGCCGAAGCTCACTTTTCTTTTCATGCGCACACTCACTGGCATCACGCCTTCGGGCACGCTTCATATCGGCAATTATTTTGGGGCGATGCGTCCCGCCATCGACGCGCAGTCACGCGGCGACTGCTTCTATTTTATCGCCGACTACCACTCGATGACGACGGTGACGGATGCAGCCGAGCGTCGGAAGAACACTCAGGGCATCGCGCTGGATTGGCTGGCATGCGGGCTCGATCCGAAGACGAGTGTGTTCTGGCGGCAGAGCGATGTGCCGGAAGTCTGCGAATTAATGTGGATGCTTGGCACGCTCGCGCCGATGGGGCTGATGGAGCGAGCGCATAGTTTTAAGGACAAGACGGCGAAGGGGATATCGCCGAACTTCGGTCTCTTCGCCTATCCGGTGCTGATGGCGGCGGATATTTTGCTCTACGACACGCATCGCGTGCCGGTGGGGCGTGATCAGAAGCAGCACGTCGAAATGACGCGCGACATGGCGATCAAGTTTAACGAGGCCTACGGCGAAACATTGGTGGTGCCGGAATCGGAGATACGCGACGAAGTGGCCGTCATTCCCGGGCTCGATGGGCTGAAAATGTCGAAGAGCTACGGCAACACGATTGAGATTTTTGGCGACGAGAAGGTGCTGCGGAAAAAAGTGATGGGGATTGTGATGGACTCGCGCACGCCGGCGGAGCCGAAGCCGGACGCGGAGAAGAATCTCGCGATCCAGCTGCTGAAGTTTTTCACGGCACCCGAGGTTGCCGCAGATTTTGAAAATCGATTGCGTGCCGGCGGGCTCGGCTATGGCGACTTGAAGAAGGCGCTGTTCGAGCACTACTGGAATTATTTCTCGGTCGCGCGGGCACGACGCGCGGAGTTGGCGGCGAACCTCGATCACGTGGACGCGGTGTTGCGCGACGGCGCGCTGCGCGCGCGGGCGGTGGCGGAGCAGGTGATCGGCCGGGCGCGGAAGGCGAGCGGGTTGAGGTAGAGCGCACTACGTCGCTGGCTTGCCACGGTTGCGAAATCGGCTTTGCTCCGCGCCGTGACGCCAGACGACATTAAAAAAGTCCTCCATGGCGGCCATCCCTTCACGATCCGGATGGTGCGCGGGCGGGCCATCAAGATTCCGCACCCCGATTTCGTTGCTCTGACCGTTTCAAATTCATCGCTCTTGTTTTCGAGCGAAGAGTCGCTCGTGGAAATCATTCGTTTGACCCAAATCGAGAGCATTGAGATGCACCGCGACACGGTGAGTTCCTGACTGCGCGCGCAGGCGGTGGCGGAGCAGGTGATCGGGCGGGCGCGGAAGGCGAGCGGGCTGAGGTGAATTGCGACCAGCGGGCCGGTCACGCAGCGTATTAGCGGACGCGGCGGAAAATCAGATCACGGTTACGGTCGGCGGCTGGAGCTGGGCAATCTCCGCCATGATGCGTTCGCTGGCGATCTGGTAGCGTTCTTTTCCGGCGGTGGGCACATCGTAGGTGGAAGGAAGAATCGGCCGGCCGAAGACCACGGTCACGCGGGTGCCGAGGCGGGGGAATTTCACGCCCTTGCCGAAGGCTTCGAAGGAACCGAAAATGCGCACGGGCACCACGGGAACTTGGGTGCGGCACGCGATCAGGCCGACGCCGGCTTTGGCGGTTTGGAGTGTGCCGTCGAACGAGCGGGTGCCTTCGGGGAAGAGGATCAGGCCGCGGTTTTCCTTGAGGGCCTTGAGCACACGTTTGATGGCGCTCACATCCTGGCCACCGTCGCGGTCAACGGGAATAGTGCCGACGGAATCAAACCACCACGAGGAGAAGCGACCATGCCAGAGCGTTTTTCGCGCGAAGTAGGCGATCTGACGGGTGACTTGGCAGCCGATGAAAGGTGGATCCAGAAAGCTCGTGTGATTGGCGGCGACGAGGAATCCGCCGGACAGCGGCAAGTTATCGGCGCCGACCACATCGCCGCGGAAAAACATGCCGTAGAGCGTCGCGAAGAAATAATGGCACACGCCGTAGACCGGCTGCATCTCGACCTGTGGAAACGCGCGGCTCATAGCGAGCAGACGAACCGTGGCGCGACGGCGAACACGGGCTGGATCGCCGAGTCGCTGCGCTCCTCGCAAGGCCAAAAAGAGGCGGCGGGGTTCATGGGGTGGGCGAAGGGGCGAACCGCTGGGCAACGGTGGCGGCCATGAGTGCCACCACTTGCTCAAGGCCGATGTGGGTCGTGTCGATCGAGGTCGCGCCGACCGGGCAGGAAAGCGGCGCCGTCTTGCGGGAGGAATCGAGACGGTCGCGTTCGACGATGGAATCCTGCTGGCCCTCGTTGGCCCGGCGGCGGGCGCGTTCGACGGGATCGGCGTGCAGGAAGAAGCGGAAATCGGCGTCAGGGAAAATCACGGAGCCGATATCGCGGCCCTCCATCACGAGGCCGCGAAAGCCGTGGGCGCGGGCGACGTCGGCCTGGCCGCGCTGATACGCGAGGAGTGCGGCGCGCAGTTCGGGAATTGCGGCGAAGTGGGAAACGGCGGCGTTGACGGCCGGGGTGCGAATGTCGGCGTCGGCGATGGGCTGGCCGGCAATTTTCATCTGCGCGGACCGACCGTTCAACGCGGTGCCCAATTGGAGGGCGGAGAGGGCCGTCTGCACGGTCGCAAGATCGGTCGGCGCAGCGCCGGCGCGCAGCAAGCCGGCGGTGAGCGCCCGGTAAAACGAGCCGGTGTCGACGTGGAGGAGATTAAAACGCTCGCTGATGATGCGCGACGAGGAGGATTTCCCCGAGGCGGCGCCGCCGTCGATGGCCACGATGAGAAAAGGGGGGCTTGCGGCGTTCACGGAAGGCGTCACGGGGCGAGGGAGTTTTTTCGCAGTGTTTCCAGCAACTCAAAAAAGTGAGGAAATGTTTTGGCGCAGCAGGCGGGATGGCGGATCGAGAGCCACGGGCGGCCGTCGCCGTGAAGGTCGTGGCAGCCGAGGATGCCGAAGCTCATGGCGAAGCGGTGGTCGCCGTAGGTTTCGATTTCGATGGGCGCGGCAGCGGAGCGGCGACGGAGTTCGGCGAGGTCAGGCGTGACGGTGAGGCCGTCTTGGTCGGCGTGCTCGTGGACGTTTTGGCCAAGCTTGCGGAGCTCGGCAACCATGCCGGCGACACGGTCGGTTTCCTGTTTTCGCGAGTGAGCGATGCCGGTGATCGTGGTCGGGCTGTCGAGGAGCGGGGTGAGGGCGGCGAGGGTGAGAAAGGTGTCGGAGAATTCGGAGAAGTTTTGCGTAACTCCGCGGAGGGGGGTGGGCCGATCATACGAGCTGTCGATGCCGAGGGCGCGTGCCCCGAATTCAGAGGGTAGCGAAGGCGAGTGGGGGACGGCGACCCGGGATCGCAGGGCGAGGCCGACTTGAGCGAGCACGTCGACAAAGCGAGCGTCGCCTTGCAGCCCGGAGCCGGCCGCGAGAAAGCCGGGAAGATGGAGCGAGCCGCCGGCGGTCAACGGCAGGGCGAGAAAATAGCTGGCGGCGGTTGCATCGGGCTCGATCAAGTAGGTTCCGCGGGAGCAATACGGGCCAACCCCGATGGAAATGGCACCGGTGGCTTGGGCGATCCCCGAGGCGAAGCCGAACTCGTCCATCAGCCTACGCGTCATCGTGACGAAGGGTTGGCGCAATTTGCCGAGAACAGTAATCGAGACGGGAGAATCAGCGCCGGGCGCGACCATGAGCAGAGCAGAGAGTAACTGACTGCTTTCGCTCGCGTCGATGCTCACCGGGCCACCACGGAGTCCGCGCGCGTGGATTTCGAGCGGGAAAAACCCTTCGACGCCCGGGCAGCGAATATCAGCGCCGAGGGTGCGGAGGGCGTCGATGAGGGGCTTCATCGGGCGCTTCCGCATCTGGGGGACGCCATCGACGCGATAGATGCCGCGAGGTGCGGCGGCGCAGAGAGCGGTGAGGAAACGGGCGGCGGTGCCGGCGAGGCCGACGAAGAGGTCGATGGGTGCGGTGACCGACGTACAGGGAAAAGCGGCGGCTTGATCCGAGACGCGGAGCGTGTGGAGCGATTCGTCGGCGGCGATGGTGAAGCCGAGTTTCCTCAGGGCTTCGGCCATCAGGTGGGTGTCCTCGCTAAAGAGAGCGCCGGTCAACGTGACGGGCTGGTCGCAGAGGGCGGCGAGGAGGAGCGCGCGGTTGGTGAGGCTCTTCGAGCCGGGCAGCGTGACGGTGCCACGGGCGGGCCGAGTGAAGGGCTGGATGGGCAGGAGGTCGGGGAGGGAGGTCGTCACGGCAGCGGGCGGAATTGGTCGCGGTAGGCTTGGCCGCGTTCGAGGCGGGCGGCGATTTCGACGTAGTCGCGGTTGGCGAGAGCGGTGCGCAGGCCGTGGAGTTCGTCTTCGAAGCCGCTCAGGGCGCGGAGGACTTCGTCGCGATTTTGTTCGAGGATGGCGCGCCAGATCTGCGGATCACTACCAGCGATGCGCGTGGTGTCACGCAGACCGCCGCCGGCGTGGTTGCGCCACGCGGGATTTTTTTTGGCGAGAAATCCACAGAGACTCGACGCGATGACCTGGGGCAGGTGACTGATGTGCGCGACGATTTCGTCGTGTTCGTCCGGGGGGACGGTGACGACTTCAGCGCCGAGGGCATGCCAAAACGCCACCGCGGCGGCGGTGGCGGCGGGAGGGGTTTCGGGCAGCGGGGTGACGAAACAGGTGCGGCGTTCGAAGAGGGTAGCGGAGCCGTGTTTCCAGCCGGTTTTTTCAGAGCCGGCCATGGGGTGGGCACCGACGAAGTGTGCGTGGGGAGCGAGGGCGGCGTGTCCGAGGCGGGAAATTTCGCCTTTTACGCTGCCGACGTCGGTGACCAGCGTGCCGGGTGCAAGCTCGGGGGCGATGCGGCGGGCGAGTGGCACGATCTGGTCGACGGGTGCGGCGATCACGACGAGGTCGGCGCCGCGGACGGCTGCGTTGGGCGTGTCTGCGACGGCGTCACACCACGGTTGTTCGCGCAGTTCGAGACGTGATTCCGGCCGGCGGGTCCACAACACGATGCGCGGCGCGACACCGCTCGCACGGACGGCGCGGGCGACGGATGCACCGAGGAGGCCGGGGGCGAGAATCGTGATTTGAGTGAAGGCAGGCACGGCGGGCAAAGACGCAAAATCGCCGGACGGTGTCGAGCTCTACGGGGGCAAACGGGGCCGGTGGCTGACCATAGACAACGCGTTGCAATTTTCGCGCGCCAACCTTTTCTCCGGAACATGCCTTACAAGCCGACGTGGAAAGACCGCCTCGAAGACGCGGAGCCGTATATTGGTCCGGCGATCGCGGGGGTGGTCGTGCTGGCGCTTGTGGGCTGGTTGGGGTGGCACACGTTCGGGCCTGAAAAATCGACGAGATCATTCACGGCGCCACCGAAGGCAGAAGTGGACCGGCTGGCCGCCATGCGGCGGGTGGCGGGTGAGGCCGAGGTGTTGGAAAAAACTTACCGCCGCGCGCTGGAATCGGGCGTGTCCGCGGAAACAGCCGCGGCGATGCTTGACCGGGCGATTGAAAAGCAGCGCGAATTGATGCGGTCTGAGCCGGCGGTGAGCACGGAGCAGGCCGCGAAGCTGGCGCGGTTGGAGGGGGCGCGGGGCTCGCAGCGTTCGCGCGCGGCGCTCGCGCGGAGCAGGGAGTTGGAGAAAGAGGCGCTGGCGGCGCAGCAGGCAGGGCAGGGGGCCGAGGCGAGGGAGAAAATGCAGGAGGCGTTGCGTCTGCAACGCGAGGCGAACGCGAATGCGACGAAGGATGAGGTAAAGGACGTGGCGCGCGAGTCGCGACTCGCGCGGGAGGTCTCCGGGGCCGAGGCGGAGCCGTTGCACGCGGCGGTGGCGACGGCCCTGACGCTGGCGCGTTCCGCAATCGCGCAGGAGAAATGGGAGGACGCCCAGAACGCCTACACGGAAGCGAGAAAATCGCAGGCGGAGTTGAACCAGCGTTTTCCCGCGACGCGTCACGCGGACGTAGCGGCGTTGGACAAGATCGATGCGGAGTTGGCGTCGCTGCGGGCGGCGGGGCTTGCGGCGGCGGTGACGGCGCGGGAGCGGGAAGGCGACGCGGCGGCGCAGGCCGGGCGGGCGCAGGAGGCAGCGGCGTCCTTCGCGGCGGCTGCGACGTTGCAGCGGGAAATCAACACGAAATTTCTGAAGAGCCGCTTTGCCTCGGAGCCGCGCGCCGACGATCTGGAGGTGCGGCGACAGACGGTGCTTTCGTCCGTGCTACTGGGGCGAGCGGTGGGGCTCGATCGGGAGCTGGGTGACGCGTTGCGTCGTCGGCAGAATTCGGCGGCCACGGAAAAATTATGGGCGGCGCTAAAAATCTTGGAGAAGGTCGCGGCGGAATATCCCCGGAGTCGTTCGTTCGATCCGGCCTTGCAGCGGAAGCTGGCCTATCTCGCACTGCGAACGGGAGATTTGGATACGTTGCAGGAACAGGTTTTCACGCGACTCGGACCGCTGCCGGGGACGACCCGGCTCCAGATGCTCAAGACGGAAGTGCCGCAGGAGCTCTACACCCGGGTGATGAATATAAATCCGAGCCGCAATGCGGGGCGCGGGTTGCCGGTGGATTCCGTCAGCTGGCTCGACACCCAGGAATTTTGCGAACGCCTGTCGTGGGTGCTGGGACGGTTGGTGCGGTTGCCGTCGGAGGTGGAGTTTGCCCGGGCGTGGAGCGCGGGCGGCGCGGGCGCGTGGTCGGCCGACAACAGCGGTGGGCGCAGTCGGGAGACGGGAAAGTCACCGGCCACGCCGGCGGGTTATCACGACTTAGCGGGCAATCTCACCGAGTGGCTGCAGCCGCCGCTGCAGGTGGGTGAGACGGCGCCGGTGGCCGGCGGCAGTTATCTGGACCCGGCGGCAGCGCTAAAAACGCTGAAAGTCACCGTCGGCGAGAAGAGTGAACGCGCGCGGCACATCGGATTTCGCATCGTGATTGAGCCCGGCGTGAATTGAACGAGAAGGTGGCGCGGTCGAGGTTGGCGGGATCGCCGGGAGGTGTTCGGCGATATGCGGACCTCGCGGGTCACGCTCCGAGCGCGGCGATGAGCGCAAATTCTTCGCTACTTAAGGGGAGCACGGAGAGGCGGCTTTGCCGGAGGAGGGCGACTTTGGCGAGGGCTGGCTCGGCTTTTATTTGGGCGAGCGTGACGGGGCGAGCGAACGCGCGGATGGCTTTCAGTTCGACGGCCACCCAGCCGGGCTCGTCGGCGGTGGTGTCGGCAAATGCAGGACGCGTCACCTCGGTGAGACCGACGACGGCTTTGGTGGTGACGCTCTCGTAGAAAAGCACCTGGTCACCGGGTTGCATGGTATTGAGGTGAATCCGAGCTTGGTAGTTACGAACGCCGGTCCACGCGGTGCGGCCATCGCGGACGAGGTCGAGCCACGCGTAGGCGTCGGGTTCGGACTTGACGAGCCAGTGTTGAGGGAGGGCGTTTTTCTTTGGTTTCATGATGTAGGAGGATTAGCGCCAGCGAAACGCGCTGAGCAAGCTGGAGTAGTCGTCGGTCCAGACCGCCCGGTCGTTCCCGCGCGCGGGGCGCCAGCGGGAATCGCGGGAAAACGGTGCGAGGTAGTCAGCGTTGCGCGCGAGAATAAGCCACACAGAGGGGGCCTTGCCGAGGGCGGCTTCGGCCGGGGAGATGACGGTGTCGTCGCGAACCAGGCAAACGAGCTGGGCGTCGTGCGCCAAGTTGGCGAAAACGGGTTCGAGATCGAGATGGAGATTCGAAATATGGCAGGCAATCACGCCGCGCGGCGCGAGTTTGCTTTGATAAAGTGCGAAGGCTTCGCGGGTGACGAGATGGACGGGAATCGCATCGGAGCTGAAGGCGTCGAGGACGATCACGGTGAAGGCGGCGGCGGGTGCGGTGGCGAGCGTCAGGCGAGCATCGCCGAGGACGACGCGCAGCTCGGCGGCGGAATCGCGGAGAAACGTGAAGTAGCGTTCGGTGCGCGCGAGTTGTTCGACGACCGGATCAATTTCATAGAAGGTCCACGATTGCTGCGGCAGGGCATAGCTCGCGAGTGAGCCGGCACCCAAGCCAATGGCGGCGATCTTCGCGGCCGGATCGCGGGCGACGGAGGCAAGCACCTGGCCGATGGGGCCGCTGCGGTGATAGTAGGTGAGGGGTTCACGGCGGTGCGCGGGGTCGAGACTCTGCATGCCATGGAGCGTCTTCCCGTGAACGAGCAGATGAAAAGTTTCCGTGGGATCAAGCGTCACGCGATGCACGCCGAAAAAACTGCGCGCGGCGTGGAGCACGCGGCCTTTTTCGCCTTCGAAAAAATTTCCGGCGAGCAGCATCGCGCCAAGGCCGAGCGCGAAACGCAGCGGGCGCCGGGAAAAGAAATAGCAGACCAGGGCAGCTGGGCCAAAGATCAGACCGGCGAGGGTGGCATCAGGACGCAGGCGCGCGGCCGAGGCGACCCAGAGGAGACCAAAAATGAGCAGGCCGGGCAGCGCAGACCAGAGGAGGTCGAGGCTCAGACTGATCCTTGGATTCGGCGCGGGGGAAGTGGGCGGGGCGGTTTGATCCACGGTGGAGGGTGCGAGCGCCAGGAAGCACGCGAGCACCAGACCGACCGTATACTCGGCGACGGAGCGAAAAATGACAGGGGCGAGGAGGGCGTTGAACAGACCACCGAGGACGCCGCCGACAGACATCCAGAGGAAAAATTCGGTGAGGTGGGCCGTCTCGGGTCGGTCGGCGGCGAGACGGCCATGGCAGAGCATCGTCGCAAGGAAGAAGGCGAGTACGTGCAGGAGCATGAGCCAACCGATCGGTTGCGTCGCCTGGAGGTTCATCACCATGACCAGCGCCACAAAGGCAAGGGGCAGGGCGCGAACGAGGAGAGGCTGCGGGAGCATCGGCCGGGAAGCGAAGACGAGCACAAACGTCAGTAAATAGAGTGCGAGTGGAATGATCCACAACAGGGGGATGACCGCGACCTCGCTGGAGAGATAGGTCGTGACGCCCAGCATGAGACTCGACGGGGCGAAGGAGAGCAGCACCCAACGGAGGCGGCGGCGCGCGGAGAGTTTTTCAACGGGGAGTGCCGCGCTGGACGGGACGGCCCCGGCTGGGGCGCGCGAGGCCGATTTCCAAAGCGCGAGAGCACACGCAGCGATGAGTGCGGCGAGGGCGACATAGCCCCACTGCCAGAGTCGGCTCTGCTCGACCAAACTGATGTTGGGTTCGAGCCAGAGCGGGTAGCAAATTAACGCAAGGAGGCTGCCGACGTTACTGGCGGCGTAGAGGAAGTAAGGGTCCGCGGCGCGCCGGTGTCCGGAGGCGGCAAACCAGCGTTGGAGTAAAGGGCTCGTCGTGGAAACGGCAAAGAACGGTGCCCCGACTGCGGCGAGCATGAGGGCGAGCAACCAAGGGCCAGGATGGCCGTGCACGGGCGGCGTCCACCCCGGGGGGATCGCGATCGGGAGCAACGCCAGCGGCAACAACAACAGCAGCAGGTGCCACCGCGCATGGAGTCCGACACCGAGACGTGACGTGCACAGGTGGGCATAGGCATAACCGGCGAGCAGGGTCGCTTGGTAAAAAACCATGGCCGTGTTCCAGACGGAAGGTGCGCCCCCGAGCAGAGGGAGCACGAGACGCGCAAACATCGGCTGCACCAGAAAGAGCAGCGCGGCACTGACAAAAAGGGTGACGGAATAGAGCGCGACCATGAGGGCCAGATCGTGTCTGGCGACGGCGCGGATACTAATCAAGGCGGAGCGTGCGCAAACCCGGGCCCCACGAGCGCAAGGGCTCGTGCCGCTGGCAATATTACATTGTCATGCGCGGGCGGCTTTGGTGCGCTGACGGAAATGGATGCAACCGATGCCGAAAAAGCGAATGCCCGACGCGTGCAGCGCCTGCTTTATGGCCTTATGGTGGTGATGATCGGGGCCCCCCTCATCGTCTATCTGCTCCGTATTTTGTGAGTGAATTTCAGAAAAACTGCGTGTGAATAAAACCCTCCTACCGATCCGATTGGTTTTTGTCTTGCTGTGTGCTGCGGCGGGTTGGCTCGTTTCGCTCACCATTATGGCCGGCGACGGGCAACGTGCCATCGCGATTGGCGTAGGACTGGGCATCGGCATCCTCGTTGTTTTGGTGGACGTGATGTTGAAGGGGTTTTCGCTTCGTGGGCTGTCGGCCATTACGTTCGGCATCGGCGTGGGATTGGTCATCGCTCAAATGGTGGGTACTTCGCCAATTTTTGAGACCGGTGATCCGGCGGTCATCTACTTGGTGCGACTCGCGTTGTTCGTGGTCTGTCCGTATCTCGCGATCGTCATCGCGCTGCGCGGTAAAGATGAGTTTAATTTGATTATCCCGTATGTGCGATTCGTGTCGCACGACGTGGACATGCCGCTGGTCGTGGTGGACACCAGTGTGCTGATCGATGGACGAATTGCACGGGTGTGCGAGGCTGGGTTCCTGAGCAGCGCGCTGGTGATTCCCGGTTTTGTGCTGAACGAATTGCGGGCGGTGGCCGACTCCCCGGATCCTCACAAACAGGCCCGTGGTCGACGCGGGCTCGATGTGCTCAACGATCTGCGGAAGATCAAGAATCTCGATATCCGGATCATCGAGAGTGAAGTCGCCAAACGTGAGGACGTGGACGCTAAACTGGTGTTCCTCGCGCAATCAATGCGGGCGAAGCTGCTGACGACTGACTACAATCTCGCGAAAGTGGCGGAATTTCATGGAGTGACTTGGCTGAATCTCAACCTGCTGGCGAAGTCGTTGCGCCAGGAATTGATGATCGGTGAACGCGTTGAGGTCGATCTGGTGAAACCGGGCAAAGAGGACACGCAAGCCGTGGGTTTTTTGGAGGATGGTGCGATGGTGGTGGTGAGTGGTGGTCGCCCGCACATCGGTCGGCGCGTCCAGGCTGAGATTATCAGCGTGTTACCGACCGCGGGAGGAAAAATGATCTTTGCGCGGCACGTGGCTGATCTGGAGTAGGGAAGGCCCGCGGGATTCGTGGTGAAGCGAGGATCGGCGTCGGCGGTCCGACGATGCCCGCCGCTGGAATCCGTCGGTCCGTATTTTTTCGACCGGCAGCACGTGGAAAATTGGTGTTTACTTGCGCCCGGTGTTTTCCCAATACCACACGCTCTTGGGGGCCGGTAGCTCAGTTGATAGAGCGCGTCGTTCGCAACGACGAGGTCAGCGGTTTGATCCCGCTCCGGTCCACCATAATTCCTAATTCCAAACCCGGGGCCGACTGTTTAACAGCAGCTCGATCCTCAGCGGAGAAGATTGTTGAACGCGGTTAATCAGTGGGAGGGCCGGTTTGTTTTGGGGTGGTCCGAGGGGCAAGTATTTGCCCTTTGGCAAAATTTCAGGGGCGAAGTTTTTAACAAGGTGTTCCAAGGTGAATTCCGGCCTTGATCTTCGGGTTTTGCGCTGTTGCGCCAAAATGGCGCGCAAGCCAAGTCGCGTTCAGAGGTACGTACCGGTGAGCAGCGATTCGTTGGATGCGGTGGGTGGGCTCGAGGAAAAGCTCACTGCGCCGCGCGCGTCGTGGAAAAATCCTTACGCCGAACGGCTGATCGGGACCGTGCGCCGAGAGTGCCTGGATGGAGTGATCATTCTCGGCGAACAACATCCCCAGGGAGTTCTCGCGGACTATTTCGACGACTACCACCGGTCGCGTCCCCATCGCTCGCTGTCGCACAACTGCCCGAGTCCAAGACCGAAAATGACACTAGAGCAGGGTGTGGTGGTCGAATTTCCGCAGGTCGGCGGCCTGCCTCACCTCTACCCCCGTCGGGCGGCCTGACGGACGTTTCACGCAATTCCGGATTCGACAAAGCGCGAACCGAGACAATCGCGGGGCCCTCCGCTGCTCTGGTCGCCAGCAGCGTGTCCAGATCCCGGTCATGACGAGATCCGTGACTTGGTCTACGCTGGACAACCGACCGGACGTGACGGCGGCAGTCTGCTGCACGATCCCAATCGGCCGGAAATCGGCCGGGTTTCACCGCCCGGTTGCCCGATGGAGTTTCTGTCACCCACAGGGAGTGATCACTTTCTCCGCAGCGGTCCCTTGGAAGATCGTGATCGAGAACGTCGTGAGGTCACGGCGTGACGGGCAATTTCCCTCCCTGACATGAAAGAGATGTCAGGGAGGATGTTTCGCCGCTGCAACGGATGCCCGAGAAACACGGAGTCGGCGGGGCGCGGATCAGAACTGCTCCACGAGCCCGTGGAGGATCGCGTAACGGACGAGCCCGACGGAGTCGAAGATGTTGAGCTTGTCCTTCAAGAGGCTCAGCTGGTTGTTCACCGTCTTCGGACTGCTGC
>CAMBVX010000003.1 GCA_945871085.1 Opitutus sp. GAS368
GACTCGTAGTAGAGTTCGCGCGTGGTGCCCGTGTGGTCGGTGAGACGGAAATTGGGGATGAAGCTGCCGGGGGCCAGGCCGTCGGGCGACGCGGTGGTGGCAAACACGCGCGGATCGAAGGCGCGAGCGCCCGAGTGATCCATGGCGCGAAGCGAGGGCGTCGCGAGGGCGAGCAACGAGCCGAGCGGAAGGAGGCGGCGCAAGAGCGCGAAAAGGGCGAGGAGAAGAGGACGCACGGGGCGGAGGTTAGGAGGACGAAAGCGGCCTTGCCAAATACGGAATGGCGGGCGCGAGGGATGGGCCAATTTTATTTGGGCGCCGCCGCCGGGCGGGGTGCGGGTGGGACGGTGGCCAATCACCAAGGACCCAGGACCAAGGATCAATGACCAAGGGCCACGGACTGGGCCGATCCGGAATGCGCCTTACGGGACCTCGTAGACTTCGACGATGACGGTGCCGGTGGCGTTGACCGGGGCGGCGTTGGGATTCACGGGAGCGTTTGGATTGATGGGCGCGGCGCCGGCTTGCAGGGTGTAGTTGCCGGCGGTGATGGCGGTGACCAACGCGGCATCGCCGGGATTCGTGGTCTTCAGGGGGAACGCGCCGACGGCGGGGAAGACGGCGGTGAGGGTGGCCGCGCCGCCTTGGGTCCAATTATTATTGGTGTCGACGGTATTGCCGGCGGCGTTGAGGACGGAGACGAGGGGATCGGTGACGACGGCGTTGGCGGGGATGCCAAAATCGCTGAGGCCGGGGCCGACGGCGCGCACGAGCAAGGTGCGCGGCGCGGTACCCTGAATCACGATACCGGGAATGAGGAGGTCGCCGGGGTTGGCGATCTGGGCGATTGTCGAGAGGTTGGTCAGACGGGTAGAGTTTTTCGAGACGTCGTAGACTTCGGCGAGGACATCGCCGGTCGAGCCGTTGACGCCTTTGACGGTGGCCGTGTAGCTGCCGGGGGCGAGGTTGGTGAGGAGGACGGCGGCATCGAGATCGCCGGGGGCAAGCGCAAAGGCGCCGACGCCAGCGGCCGCGGCGGTGATCTGCGCAGCCGTGACGGAGCCGCCGGGGGCGTCCCAGCGTTCATTGGACGCGATGAGCCGGCCGGTGTTGTCGTTGACCTCGAGGCGGGGGGCGGAAATTGCGGTGTCGACGCCGAACTTGGCGAGGGCGGGGCCGATGCCGCGGATGAGAAGGGTCGCGCGCTCGGTGCCGCCGCCGATATTGAAGCCGAGGGCGAAACTATCGCCGACGTAAGAGATTTTGGTGCGGGTCGAGAGGTTGGCGAGCCGGCCCGGGGTCGCGCCGGGAGTGCCGGCGACGCGGGCGTTGAGGAAGGCGATGACGCGGGCGTTGGCGTCGCTGTAGAATTCATGGGAAGCGTTGGCGACGGCGAGCTGGGCGGCGACGTCGGCGGTGCGGGCGGCGTAGGCGGCGGGGAGCGCGGCGGTGAGAGCGGCGGTGGACGGGAGCGCGGTGACGTAGTTGTTAACATCGAGGAGTGACGCGGTCTTCAGGGCGGTGTGGATGGCCGTGGCATCGGCGGCGGTGAAGGTCGGGTCGGTGACACTGAGCGCGCGGAAGCGACCGGCGGGAACCGGAGAGAAGGCGTTGGTGAAGGTGGCGGTGGGCAGACCGCGGCCGGCCATGAGTTGGGAATTGGCGCGGGCGGCGGTGAGACCGACGGGACCGAGGGCTGCGTCGTTGGCGGCGTTCGCGTAGTATTGAGGGATCTTGGACGTGACGGCGAGGGTCTCATCGCCGTCGGTGCCGTAGAGGATGGCCCCGCGGACGGGGCGCGCCGGGGTGGCGGTCGCAAGGGCGTTGGCGTAGCGGTTGGCGGCATCGGCGCCGGCGGCGAAGCCGAGAAAGAAAACGGGTTTCGTCGCGGTGAACGTGCCGTCTTGGATAAATTTGTTCAGAGCGGCGACGTGGTTCTGGACGTCCAAATTATTGGCGAGGACGGTCTGCGCTGACCACGTGCCGGCGTTGCGATTGACACTGTTGAGGGCGGCGACGCCGTAGCCAGCGGCGACAAGGTCGCGGGTGAGGAGGGCTGCTTCCGGGGTGTTGAACCAGGCCCCGGCATTTGAGCCGTTTTCGTGGAGGAGGAAGACGAGGCCGGTCACATTGGCAGGTAGGTAGGAGACGAGCGAAGTCGTGACGGTGGCGGGAGTGGGGTTATTGGGGGTCGCCGCGGGGGTGATTGGGTTGAACGCAGGGGTCTGGACAGGTGTCCAGACCGGGGCGGCTTTGTAGGTGGCTGTCAGGGTGACAGGAGTGGCGGGCATGGTCAGCACGAGATGGCTGACGAAAGGGGCGACGAGAGCGTTGGCGCCGAAAGCGGCGACGTCGCCGGTCCAGCGGTCGAAGACTTGGCCGGCGAGGGGCGGATTGGCGAAGATGTCGACGCGGGAGTTGGCGGTGTAGGTGCCGCCGCCGGTGCCGTTGGCGATGGCGAGGGCGGTGGGCGGGCCGTCGCCATTCACGACGACGTAGGTCGTGAGAGGGACGTTAACGAGGCGCTGCAGGGTGACGGTGCAGGTGACGAGTTTTACGCCGGGAGTGCCGGGGCGGAGGGTGATTTTGTCGGTGCCTTGGCCGGTGGTGATTGCGGCGTCGCCGGTGACGGTCCAGCGGAAGGTGCGGTCGGCGCTCACGGCGGGAGGAACGGAAATAGTGACGGTCGCCGCCGTGGCGTTGGGCGTGCCGGCCGGGGTGGCGGCGGCGGTGGCCGGGGCCGTCATCACGCCGGCGAGGCTGGCGGAAATCGCCGTGACGTTGGCGGTGGCCGTGGTGGTGATGCCGTTGTCGGTGATGGCGACGCTGAGGGCGACGGTGCCCGAGGCATCGGCCACGTAGGAGATGTTGGCGACGGTGGCGGAACCGACGATGCGACCGCCGGCGATGGTCCACAGGAACGTGGCGGTGGGGGTGGTGACGGCACCGCCGCCACCGCCGCCGGCCGGTGCCGTGATGGTTTGGTTCGGGGCGATGGCGATGGCTTGGACTTGGTCGCCGACGAGGACGCCGGTCGCAGCAACGATGCGGCCCGTGGCGGCGTTGCCGCCCGCGTTAGCGCCGCCACCTGGGAGAAAGCCCGCGCCGCCGTTGATGCCGGGAATGGTGATCCCGCCGCCCGCGCCGGCACCACCGCCACCCGGAATGCCGGGGATGACGACGGCACCGCCGCCAGCACCGGGAACGGTCGGGCGGACCGCGCCGCCACCGGCGCCGCCACCGCCGGCTTGGGCGAAGGAGGCTGTTGTGCTGAGAGCGGTGAGGGAAAAAACGAGAGCGGCGGAGCAGAGGGGACGGAAGGAGGAGTGCATAGGCGGAAGGAGGCGATGAATTATGTCCAACGAGGGACGGCGAGTTTGGTCGGATGTTACACGATTTTTTGGCGCGGACAAGCTGCGGGATTGGACCGAGTAGCACCGAATGGGGATTAAATCGTGAAAGGAGCGACGGAGCGCGGGAGAGGAGCGCGGGAGAGCCCGCGGCCTACGGGACCTCGTAGACTTCGACGAGGGCGACGCCGGTGACTTGAGCAGGGCCGGGCGAGGAGACCGAAAGCGGGGTGGCGATGCTCGACTAGCGGGTAGGGCGGCGGGAGAATTGTTGGCGCGCGAAGCGCAGGAGCGAGAGGGCGTCCCAGACCAGGCAGCGGAAAAACGGGAAGTAGCGGTGGCGGACGGCGATTTCTTCGCGGTAGCCTTGCCAACGGCCCGAGTCGCTGCGGCCGCCGGCGCCACAGGCGGCGATGCGGAGGGGGATGGGCTTGAAGCGCACGCGGTTTTTCCAGAGGCGGACGTTGAAGTCGTAGTCGGCCATGACGGCGAGCGCGGGGTCGAAGCCGTCGTTTTCGGCGAACAAGGACCGACGATAGAATGTGCCTTGGTGGCGCACGAAGTTGCGGGCGCAGGGATTCACATGGGAGCGGAGTTTGTAGATGCGGCCGTCGTCGTAGGCGACTTCACCGGCGGCGACCCCGGCCTCGGTTTTTTTCATCCAATTGACCGACTCGCTGAGGACCATGTCGCCCACAAGGCGGTCATCGGCGCCGAGGAAAAGGATCCAGTCACCGGTGGCGCGGGCGACACCCTTGTTCATGGCGGGGTAAATCCCGGCGTCGGGCTCGGAGATTAGCGTGGTGAGACGCTCACGCTGCGATTCGAGCCACGCACGGGAGCCGTCGGTGGAGCCGCCATCGACGACGATGATTTCGGGATGGACGTGGAGTTGTTGCCAGATGCTGCCGAGGGCGGCTTTGACGCGGGGCCCGGGGTTTTTGCAGACGAGAATGACGCTGATGGAGGGCGCGGCGGGCATGGCGTGCGCGCGAGCATCGCGGAGGGCGAGGGGGTGTCCATGCCGGAGTTTGGGAGCGGGGAACGGCGGGGAGTGACTGCCAGTGGGTGGGTGGGCGGGGCATACGCTGGGCAAGCGCCCGGCTTGACGGCCGACGCAGCGGCGGTTGGGAAACCGCCGTTCCGTCGAGAGCACGGCGGCTGGAAAGCCGCCGGTCCGGTGGACGCGTGGTCGCGGCGAAGATTGATCTGAGGCGAGGACGAAGCCTGGGGATTCCGCCTGAAGGCGGGACTACGAACTCGGAGGGGAGGACGGGGGTTACGGGACCTCGTAGACTTCGACGAGGGCGACGCCGGTGGTGGTGGCGACGCCGGAAACCTGGACGGTGTAGCCGCCGGGGGTGAGCGTCGCGAGGAGGGCGGCGTCGCGGGAGGTGGCGGGGAGGGCGAAGGCACCCACTTGGCCGAAGGCGGCGGTGAGCGCGGTGGTCCCGCCCCAATTATTGTTTTCGCCGATTTGAGAAGAGGCGCTGTTGAAGAGCTTGAGTTGGGGATCGACGACGGTGCCCGGGACGCCGAAGTCGCCGAGGGTGGGGCCGATGGCACGGATGAGAATGGTCTTCGAGCCGGTGCCGCCGACGACGAAGCCCATGGTCACGCCGGCGCCGAGGTGTTTGCGGACGGAGACGTTGAGGAGGCGCGGCGTGGCAGGGGTGTAAGCGGCGGTGGAGGTGGCGTCGTAGATTTCGGCGATGACCGCGCCGGTGCCGCGGTTGGCGGAGGAGACGGAGACGGAGTTGTCGCGAGTGGTGATGCTGGCGGAGAGCGCGGCGTCCTTGGAGTTTGGTGACGCGTAAGCAAAGGCGCCGACGGCCGCGAGGTCCGCCGTGAGGGCGGAGCTGCCGCCCCAGTTGTCGTTTTCACCGGTTTTGGTCGAACCGGCGAAGAGTTCGAATTTCGGATCTTCGAGGGTGCCGGGGACGCCGAGGGCACCGAGGGAGGGGCCGGCGGCGCGGATGACGAGAGGTTTGGCGGTGCCGGGAGCGCCGCCGCCGAGGACGTAGCCGAGGGTGAAATTGTCGCCGGGTTCAGTGAGGTCGGTGAGGATGGAGAGATTTATCAGGCGGGCGGGGTTGGCGGGATTGCCGGCGATGATCGCGTTGAATTGAGCGACGGGGCCCCATTCGAGTGGATACGCACCGAAGAGCACGCCGCGGGCTTGCAGGCCGACGGCGCCGGAGGTGGTGGGGGAGAACGAAAATGTGCTGCCGGCGGCGACGGAGAGCGGGGTGGCGGTGGTGGCGGTTTGCACGCCAGTGAGGGTGAGATTGTCGATGAACCAGCCGACTAGGTTGGAGGGCTCGGGGGTGACGAAGGCGAGGCCGGTGAGGGGAATGGTGAAGGCCAGGCGAACCCGCAGGGAGCGTCCGGAGAAGGCCCCCAGAGAAACGGTGCGCAAGGTGAAAGCGGGATCCGTGGGGGCTTGCGTTGCATCGGTGGCCGAGGTGCCGTCCTGGGAGAACACGTCGACCCAGGAGACACCATCGTCGGCGGAGACTTGGACGCGGGCAGTCTGAACAGCAGAGGCGAGGCCGAGGCGGCTGAGGAAAGAGACGGTCGCGCCGCTGCCGATGAGAAAGGTTTCGGGGAGGGTGAGGGTTTGGGGGGCGCGGGGGTTGACGTGGGAAAGCCGGTAGACGGCAGTGGCGGAGCCGGCGGTGTTGGGCTGGATCACCGGGGCGGTGCCGGTCGTGGTGCTGGCGACGAGGCCATTGAGCCCAGTCTCGGCATCGTAGGATTTGGAGAAATTGCTGAGGGCGACGGTGCGCCACTCGAAGCCGGCGGCGTAGGCCGGTTTGGCGACGGTGAAGTTACTGGATACGCCGACGCTGACGGAAGCCGGACCGTTAATGGCGACGGGGACGACGTCGGGGCCAGCGACGTCCGGATCGAACACCGTGACCGAGTAGGTTACCGGCGGGATGATGGACCCGCTCACGCGGATGCCCGTGACGGTGACGCGGTAGGTGACGTCGGACGAAGGGCGCGGATGACCATCGGTCGCGGCGGTGGCGAGGTTGTCGTAAACCCAGACGAGCGTATTCTCTCCGGCGATGGTGGCGGGGTCTTGGGTTTCGAGGCGGACCGGGATGCTTCCGCCGTCGCGGGTCATCGTCACAGTCGTGCCGACGAAGGAAGCGCCGGGGTAGGAGAGCGACCAGCGGGGGAAAACGAGTTGATAAGGTGAGAAACCGGGAGCGGGAAAAGCGACGTAAGGTTCACGCGTGGCGGGGCGGGTGGGCAGGGCGTTGGCATCGACGATCCAGTTGGTGTGGATGGGAGGGAAATTTCCCCCATTGCCGGGGACGTCGCCCACACCCATTTCGCGCGTGTACGGGTAGAGTAGCCAGCGGCGGTGACCGACCCGGAAATTTACGCCGAGGTTGACGGTGCCGCGGCCGTCATCGTCCTGCATGAGAGAGGTGATGGCGGCGGCACCGTTGAGGCCTTGGGCGAGGTTAGAGGCGGCGGCGGCGTCCTTGCCGTCGACGGTGTAGAACGACCACGTAGTGGGAATCCCCGTGTGGCGGAGTTCGCGATTTACGCTCATCATGAGCGCGGCCTGTTGGTTTTTGGTTGAGTAGGTGGGATTGAGGGTGATGGCGGCGGGGACGCCGGCCATTGCGCGGAAGAAATTAATCCGGAGGAGCGCGGCGTCTTTGGACGCGGTGGAGATGTCACCGGCAGCGGTGGTCGCGCTGGCGCCGGTGTAGCTGCCGGTCCAGCCCAAGGGGACGTTTTCCGAGGCGGAATAAATCGTGCGATAAAACTGGCGGACTTCTTCGCGGGAGGCCGGGTTGACCGTCAGGGGAGTCGCAGCGGACGAAAGTCCGGCGGTCGCGCAGGATGCAAGGGCGGCGAGGAGCGAGTGAAGGCGGGTGAGGCGCATGGCAGGACAGTGGAAGAGAGATTAAATCCGGCGCAAGTTGCCGGGGCTCTCAATGCGTCGAAAACCCGGGAAAAGGGCCAGCGAACTGGGAGTTGGAGAGAAATTAATCGGGTCGAGTGAACCGGCCGGAGCAGCGAAATCGAAGCGGCGCGCAAAAAAAGGGGCGAGGGAGTTTAGCGTGCGAGCCAAGCGGTGAGGTCGGAGTCGGCGAGGAGGTTGGCACCGAGTTGGTATTCGGGGGCGAGGAGGCTCGCGTAGCTGGGTTCGAGGAAGCGTTGGCAGTGGAGGATCACGCGGGCGTGTTGACCGGGGGCGCGCACGAGGCGGCCAAGGGCTTGGTTGACGCGGGTGATACCGGGAATCTGATACACGCGGCGAAAGGCTTGCTCGCGGGTGAGTCCGGCGCGGGTGGCTTCGTCGAGGCGGGCGCGCTGGAGGGCGTTGACCTCGGGGAGCGCGGGGCCGACGACCATGGCGTGGGTGATGCGGCCACCGAGTGAGTCGATGCTTTCAGCGAAACTGGAACCGAGGACGAGGAAGAGGGCGTCGGCGAAGGCGAGGGATTCGTCGACCCAGGCGGATTGCGCGGCGAGGTCGCGGAGTTTGGGTTGGACGGCGATACGGAGAGGGAAGCCTGCGGTGAGGAGGCGGGCGATGGTTTCGGCGTAGGCGTAGGAGGGGAAGAAGACGGCGACGCACGATGCGGCGGAGGCGTGGAGGGCGGCGATGGTGGCGGTGGTGGTGGCGAAGTGGCGCGAGCGATGGTGGAAGGTGGTGTCGACGCGGGCGTCGACGGCGAGGTCGTAGGCGGCGTCGCGCCACGGAGTGTGGGCGCGGAGGTGGGTGGGGGAGGTGGCGGCGAGGCCGATGGCACTCGTGAAAGCGTCGATGGGGGTGAGCGTGGCGCTCGCGAAGACGGCGCCGCCGAAGGTGCGGAGGGTTTCGCCGATAGTGTCAGCCGCGTCGATACAGGTGAAATGGAGTTCGGCGGCGCGCGGAGTCCAGAGAAGTTTTTTCAACGCGGGGTCGGCGAGCCACGCGGCGAGTTGGGGCGCTTGCCAGAGAATGGCGGAGAGGGTCGGGCCGAGGGCGGAGGGATCGGGGGGGGAGAGGGCGAGTTGGTCGGCGAGCTTCGCGAGGGTGTCAGCGGCGTCGGCTTCGAGGGCGTGGTCGAGCAGCCCGACGGGTTGGAGGGCGCCGACGAGGAGCGTCCAAGATTCCCAAGCACGGACGAGGGCGGCGGGTGAGCGGAGGTGGTCGAGTTCGGCGAGGACGGCGCGGACATCGTCGGCGCGGACGACGTGCGAGTGAGCGTCGGCCACGCGGGAGGGGAGGTTGTGGGCTTCGTCGAGGAGGAGGAGAGTGCGGGCGGGATTCCAGCCGGGTTGGTTATAGAAGAGAGTGCGGTTGGCGGGAGCGAAGACGTAGTTGTAGTCGCCGATCCAGACATCGTTGAAGGCGAGGGCAGCGCGGGTGATTTCGTAGGGGCAGAGACGGGCGTCACGGCCGGCGGCGCGGAGGGTCGCGAGGTCGCGCGCGTGGTGTTCGTCGAGGTAGAAACGGGCGAGACCGCTGGTGGGCCAGCGCGTGGCGAGGTGGTCGAGGTAGGAGCAGGATTCGCGGACGCAGTGGTAGACGGAGTTGATGCAATGTTCGGATTTATTACGGACGTGCCAGGCCGCGACGGCTGGCGCAGCCGAGGAGACAGGGGACAGGAGGTGGGCGTCGCGGGGTGCCGGAGAATTTTGCTGTCTCCCGTCTCCTGTCTCCTGTCGCCCGCCGTCGGTCATCGACGCGAGGGTGCGGACGACCTGGAGCTGGCCGGTGGCTTTGCTGGTGAGGTAGAGGGCGCGGTCGAAGTGGCCGGAGCGGAGTTGGCCGAGGGCGAATTCGAGGAGGACGCCGGTCTTGCCGAAGCCGGTGGGGGCTTCGAAGAGGACGAGCGGGTGGCGCTCGAAGGTGGCGGTGAGATCGCGTTGGGTGGTCTCTTGGCCGGGGCGCGGCGTGGCGAAGGGCGGGCGGAAACGGAGGTGGCGGAGGCGTTCGCGGGCGCGGTGGCGGAGGGTGAGGAACTCGGCGACGCGTTCGAGTTGGGCGCGGAACAGGGCGTCGTCGGCGGAGGTGAGGACGACGGTTTGGGCCAGGCCGGATTGGGCTTCGACGAAGCACAGTTGAGAGTGGAGAGCGGAAAGCTGAGAGTGCGGGGCAGAAGGGAGGCCGAGGCGCCAAAGGGTGGCGTAGGTGGCGAGCTGGACGAAATACTCTGGGTAGTCGCGGCGGAGTTCAGATTCATCGACGGGGAGCGCGCGCGTGACGGTCTTGATTTCGCGAAGGGTTGTCGGGGCGAACAGAGGAGGCGCTTTGTCACTTAATAAGTGACAAGTTTCCGGGGGTGGCATCGAGGGGTTGTCACTTAATACGTGACAAATGGCGGCGGAGGAGCGGAGGAGTTGGTCGATGCGACCGGTGAGGGTGAGGGTCCAGCCGCGGTGGACGATGGAGCCGGCGATGGGGACTTCGAATTCGGTCGCGGGCGCGGAGACGGTGGCTTGGGCGCGGAGTTCGTTGTGCCAGTGGGTGCCGAGCTGCGCGCGCCAGAGGCCGGCGGAGCCGCCGGCGCCCACGTCGTGCGGGCCGACGGTGAAGGCGGAAAACTCACCGACGCTCAGGCGGGCGGTGCGGGCATCGAGGGAAAATTCCATGCGGGGGCGAAGGAATACCGGATGGTCGGAGCGGAAAAAGGGGAATCGGCCGATGGGCGGGGCCGCTCGCGTCAGAGGCGGGCGGGGCTGGCGGACATCGCGCGGATGGCGCGATTGGCCAAGGCGCCGAGCACGAGGCAGACACCGAGAGTGACAACGATCCCGGCGAGGACGGTCCAACGATCGGAGATGTTTTCAAAGCGGAGTTGTTCAAGGCGGGCGGCGGCGTAAGCGGCGACCGCGGTGCGCGGAGCGATGCCGACGCAGGTGCCAATGATGTAGTGGCGCAAGGGCACGCGGGTGGCGGCCAAGACCAAATTGATGATGGCGAACGGGGAAAAGGGCGGGACACGGAGGAGCGTGACGACGAGCAGGGTGCGCGGAGAAGCTCCACCGAGGAGGGACTGTTGAACGGCGTACCACCGGGGATTTTCCGCGACGAGGACGAGGACGCGATCCCGGGCGATCCAACGGCCGATGGCATAGGCGATGACCGATGCCACGGTGATTGCGGCCATAGCGACGGGCCAGCCGACGCCAAAGCCAAAGGCCCAGCCGGCGAGAATGGCGGCGGAATAGGTCGGGAGGAACGAGACACCGATGAGGAGAGACGTGACGACAAAATAGATCAGCAGACCGAGTTCCGCATGGCTACGGAGCCAGGGTCCGAGCGTCGTAAGTACGGCAAATAGAATAAAACTCCCCAGCGGTGGCCAGAAGGAGAGCATGATCGCAAAGGGACCGGCGGCGCCGAGGCGGCGGAAAACACCCGGCTTGGCAGCACGGGGTTTGGTGTTGGGAGAGGGAGCGGCGGTGGGCACGGAGAGGCGAAGACAGACGAACGGAAGCGCAGGAGACGGGAGGACGGAAAGTTGCGGGGCAACGCTGAAAGCTTCAATCGAGCAGGATGTCCGTGTGGCGGCGCAGATAATCCTCCAAGCCGCGTTGCAGGTGGAGCACCACGGACGCGGGCTCAGTTTGGAGGGAAAGGGGGAGGTTCAGGAGCGGCGCGACGGCCTGGCGGTCGGGGTCAGTGAGCTGGGGAAACCAGTGTTGCTTGAGCGGGTAGCCCTCGTCGCGGGCGAAGCAGTAGAGGGATTTGAAATACACGATATCGGGGCGGGCACCGGTGGCGAGAGCGGTGAAGGCGGTGCGGAGCAGCAGGGCGACGGCGAGGCGGCTTTCCTCGTGCACGGGGTTGCGGACGACGAGGGAGGCGAGGGCGGAGGCGGCGACGAGCGTTTCGTAGCTGCGACCGAGATCGGCGTGGCGCGTGACGAGGCGCGTTTCTTTCACGAACCACGTGCGACCTTGGTTGGATGATTCGAGGAAAAGAGAGGCTTCGTCGAAGAGATCGAGAGCAACGGTGGTCGCGGCGGATTTTTTAGGGAGGCGCTGGAGAATGAGCAACGCGCCGTGTTCGGCGGAGAAGACGTTAAACGTCTGAAACGTATCGGCGGGCGGACGTTTCGAAAGGACGAAGGCGTCGGTCTGGAGCGGAAGGCCGGGCACGGGGCGGGAGAAGGGGCGGGGGGGGGCGGAGAGCTGGGCAGCGGAGGGAGAACGATTAAGAGAAAGAGGAAAGAGAAAGATTCATTGAGCGGGAGGCTTGGGGACCGGCCACGGGGGGACGACGGCGCCGCCGGAGATGATCATTTTCATGCCGTCGCCCACGCTCATTTCGAGCTCGATGACTTCGCTGGGCGGAAACATGAGCAGGTAGCCACCGGTGGGGTTGGGCGTGGTGGGCACGAAGATCGTCCAGAGTTCGCCGACACCGGCTTTGAGCTGGGCTTCGCTTTGCGTTTTGTTGGTGAGGAAGCCGAGGGTCCACGTGCCGGCGCGGGGGAACTGCACCAGGACGACTTGGTTGTAGAGGTTGCGGTTCTTGGTGCCGAATGTGGCGACGATTTGGCGGACGGAATTGTAGACGGCGCTGACGCCGGGGATGGTCTGGACGGAGCGCTCAAGGATCTGGAGGAAGAGACGGCCGAAGACGTAGCGGGAGAAAAATCCCAGCGCAGTGACGAGCGCGAAGATGACCACGGTCGCGACGATATCCCAGAGGAGGGCGAGGCCTTGAAGCGAGGCGGGCAGGTGGGATTCGAAGAGCGGACGAAAGGTGCCGCCGACGACATCGATGACTTTGCCCAGAGCCCAGAGGGTGACGACGAGGGGAGCGACCAAGAGCGCTCCGGTGAAAAAAGCGTTGCGGATCGCGGCGAGGCGAGAAGTGGGCGGCGGAGCGTCAGACATGGAGCGAGGACGGTAGAGGCGACGCAGGCGTTGGCACGGAAAATTTGCAGGGTTTCGGGCGGAGAACACTCGCGGGCGCTCGCGGCTACGACGAGGTGGGGGCGCGGCGTGGTCTGGAGCGGGGCAGGGCGAAACGGGGCACGGCACCGTGTTGGCGTAAGAGGGCCAGCGCGCGGGCTTCGGCGCGGCGCATGGCGCGCTTTTTTTGAGGGACGAGGTCGTCGTAGCCGGCGAGGTGGAGCCAGCCATGCACGAGGTAGAGCGTGAGTTCGGTGCTGAAGGCCGCGGAATCGGAGGGGCTGAGAGTCAGGCGCTGAGAGCTGAGCGACGGAGCGCGGGACGGACGTCGGATTCCGGCTGACGCCGGGACGGCGAACGAAGTCACGTGGCGGAGGGCGGCGGCGGCGGAGATGCAAATTTCTCCAGCGGTGCCGAGCGCGGGATCGCCGGCAAAGGTGATGACGTCGGTGGGCGTCGGATCATCGAGGAAGTCAGCGTGGAGTTGGGCGAGGGCGGTGTCGGTGAGGAAGACGAGGGAGAGTTCGCCGGGGGGGACGGACGGAGCGAGCGGGGGCGATTTTCGATTTGTGATTTTCGATTTTCGACTCGCCGGGGTTTTTGAAAAATAGGCGTCGAGGGTGTGGACCACGCGGGCGACAGCGCGGCGGTCGAGGCGCAGGCGCGGGTGGCGATTGGCGATGGAGATTTCGCGGGCGGGCATGGATAGCGGGCGAGGAGAGAGGGGGAAAGGAAGGCGGGCGGGAGTCTTGCGGGTGCTCGTAATCGAAATCGTTCTCATTCTCATTCTCGTAATCGTTCTCTCGCGGATGGGGGGTTTTTTGGCGTTCGTTTTTCGGAGGAGAACGAGGAACGATTACGAAGAACGAGAACGATTGTTTCGGAGGAGAACGAAGAACGAGAACGAAGGACGAGAACGATTTTTGGGGTTACGCCTTGGCGGCGCTGACAGGCTGCTCGCCGGCGGGATAGGCGATGCGCGCGTGAAGCATGTTGAGCAGCGTGAATTGAAAACTATTTTTGATTTTGGTGATTTCCTCGAAGGTGAGCGGAGCTTCGTCGAGCTGGCCGTCGGCGATGCGATCATTAACGACGCGTGCGATGAGGTCGTGGAGGGCGGCGGGAGTGGCTTGGCGGAGCGAGCGCGAGGCGGCTTCGAGCCCATCGGCGAGGGAGATGATCGCGCTTTCCTTGAACTGGGGACGCGGACCCTCGTAACGGAAATTTGCCTCGATGACGGACGGTGGGCGATTCGCGAGGTCCGAGTTGGAGAGCTTGGGGCTCGATGGCGGGATTTTGGACGAGGACGAGCGGGGGGGCGAAGTGAACGGCGCGCGCGATTGATCGACGGCGAGCTGATAAAAATAGCGGACCAAGCTCGTGCCGTGGTGCTGGCGAATGACGTCCACGACGGCGCGCGGGAGATTGTGTTCGAAGGCGAGGGTGACGCCGTCCGGGACGTGTTGTTTGATGATCCGGGCCGACTCGGCGGGATCACGGGCGTCGTGCGGATTGAGGCCGTCGCGCTGGTTTTCGGCGAAGTCGGCGGCGTGAGCGGTCTTGCCGACGTCGTGGAACAAGGCACAGACGCGGGCGAGGAGGGGATTGGCGCCGATGGCGTTGCAGGCGTTTTCGGAGAGTTGGGCGACGACGAGGGAGTGATGATACGTGCCGGGCGCATCGAGCTGCATGCGGCGGAGGAGCGGGTGATTGTAATCGGTGAGCTCGAGGAGCGTGATGTCGGTGGTGCGCTTGAAGAGAGATTCGAGGATGGGGAGGAGGCCGACGACGGCGACGCCGGTGAGGAGGCCGGTGGCGAGTCCGGCGGTCATCTGGCGGGCGAGGATGTCGACGGGGGTCTGGTCAGCGATGCCGATGAGTGCCGCGAAAGCGGCGACGGTGAGACCGCCGGCACCGGCGGCGCGGACGACGCGGGCGCGGCGGCGGGCGTCGCGGCCGATGTAGATCGCGACGAGGGAGGCGAGGAAGGTCAGGACGAGGAGGTCGAGGCGATTGCCGTAGATCACGCCGGTGAAGATCGAGATCAGCAGGGCCATAAAAATCCCGGAGCCGGCGTCGATCAGAATGGCGACGATGAGCGGCGCGAGGGCGGTCGGAGCGACATACGGCAGCGTGCTGGCCCAAGAGCCGTCGCGCACAAAAAATTCGGCGCCGCCGAGAGAATAGTTGGCGCGGACGAGGGCGAGGTTGGCGATGACGACGAGGGCGAGGAGGCCGCAGCGGACGTTGGAGCGGAGCGTCTCGGGGTCCTCGATACGGATGTAGATGAGGGAGGCGAGGACCATGGCGAGCACGAGGAGGACGCGACCGAAGAGAGTGAGGCCCTCGTTGAGTTCGGTATCGCCATGATCGAGCAGGTAGCGGCGGTGGGCCTGAAACATTTCGTGTTGCTCGGGTGTCACGCGGTCGCCGGGTTCGATGATGGATTGGCCGCGAGCGACGTTGATCGAAACGGGTTTGAGCGTGCGCGTGGCCGCGGTGACGCGGGCTTGAGTGGCCGCGCGGTCGAAGACCACGTTAGGGACGAGGCCGAAACGGAACACGCGGAAGACGGACTGAGTGGAGGGGCGCGAGACCCCGTCGGTGGCGAGGCTCACGCGGAGGAGGGTGAGGGCGTCTTCCATGGTCTGCACGGAGCGGGGGGCGGAATCACCGGTCGGTCGGGTGATTTGAAAGACGACGGCGGTGCCGGCGCCGGTGCCGGCGAGCGTAGAGTCGGTCACGCCCTGAGCATAAATATCGCGGAGGGTGGCGAGGCCATTTTCGAAGAGTGCGGTGCGGGCCTTGGGGTCGCCGCTGGCGAGGAGGGCGGCGATATCCTCGGCGGTCGCGTGGTAGGGACCGCGGACGTTGAAGGCCTCGGCGATGGCGGTGAATTCGGTGGGTCGGGCAGCGAAGACGTTGAAAGGCGCGGGTGGAGGCGCGGGCGTGAGGGACGTGCTGGGGGCGGAGAGGGCGGCGCCGCTGGCAACGGGCGTGGCGGGCGGGTGGGCGGCGTCGTAGGCGTCGAGTTGCGTGAGGAGGGCGCGGGCGGCGAGTTCGAAACGGCGGAACGGCTCGGTTTCGAGGCGATAGACGGGGGGTACGCGGTCGAGGAATTGAGCGCGCTCGGCGCTGGTTTTTTCGGCGCTCTCGTAGGCGAACGCAGCGTTGGCCGTGACACGGACGGTGGCGAGTTGGTTGGGGAGGACCGCGAAGTTGGACGTGGTCATGCCGGCCGAGCTGATGAGCACGATGGCGACGACGGTGAAGACGAAGATGGCTGCCGAAACGAGACGGTTGCGATCGAGGAAATCGCGCGTGGCGGAGTGTGCGGCGTTGTCGCCGGGACCGGAGGCAGGGTGAGGCGGGTGGCCGGGCGCAGACTCACCCGTGCGGCGGGCGTTGAGGCCGCCGAGGAGGAGTTTGAGTTGGTGGCGGACGGACATGGATTAGAGTGCTTTTTTTAGGCCACGCTCTGGAAAGAACTGGTCGAGTTCGGCTTTAGCCGAGGAACTGATGGAGCATTCAACCTCCGACTGAAGATCATCCCCAAGTCGAAAATAGCCGTGGGTGCATTCGAAACAAATGACCACGGTGAACCGCCCTAGCTGTTTGGTCGAAAAGCGGAACGCGGGGTGCGGGACAAAGCACTCCGCGCTTTGCCCGTCGCTGGATCGCACGGCGGATTCGAAGGCCGACGCAAAGCGAATAATTGTCTCGCGCGAAGATATTTTTGAGCCACTCAGCACGATGAAGTTATCGATTATTTCCGACGGCTGAGCGGAGGTTCTCACTACGGGTGCTGAGTTGGACTGCTGCTGCGGATCAAGTGATATTAACTCGATGTCGGGCGCCGTGCGAAAAGCATGAAACATGGCTGTGGCCCGAAGTCCGGCATCAATTGACACACGTTTGAACATAACTTCGAAGTCCACCTCCTCCTTGGCGATGTTCGCTGCGGCGGCCTGGGATTGTGAGGGAGGAAGGCTCACCCGTCTTTCGAAGGCGATATGGCGGGGGCTGAATATGCCCTCTTTTGTTTCGGCTCCCTGGCAAACGCCCAGTGAGCCGACCAAGAATGCTAGCGGAATCAGACCCCTTGTTTTCATCGTTTCTCCTCCGCGCCGTTACCGCTCGTGATCGGGTTCCGGTAGTTTTCGTAGGCTTCGATAATTTTGCCGACTAGCGGGTGGCGGACGACGTCGCTGCCGCTGAAGGTGTGAAAATCGATGCCGGGGATGTCGGACAAAATGTGGCGGACTTCGAGGAGGCCGCTTTGCTTCGAGCGCGGGAGGTCGATTTGCGTGATGTCGCCGGTCACGACCATGCGGCTGTTTTCGCCGAGGCGGGTGAGGAACATCATCATCTGCTCGGGCGTGGTGTTTTGCGCTTCGTCCAAGACGACGAAGGCGTGCGAGAGCGTGCGGCCGCGCATGTAGGCGAGCGGGGCGATTTCGATCACGCCTTTCTCGGTGAGGCGGCTGATGTCCTCGGCGTCGAGCATGTCGTTGAGCGCGTCGTAGAGCGGGCGGAGGTAGGGGAGGATTTTTTCCCGGAGGTCGCCGGGGAGGAAGCCGAGGGTCTCGCCGGCTTCGACGGCGGGGCGGGTGAGAATGATGCGTTCGACTTCGTTTTTGAGGAGGGCGGAGACGGCGGCGGCCATCGCGAGGTAGGTCTTGCCCGTGCCGGCGGGGCCGATGCCGAAGACAACCGGGTGCGCGAGCATCGACTGGAGGTAGAGTTTTTGGCCGAGGGTTTTCGGCACGATCGTTTTGCGGTTGGTCGCGATGACGAGCGGTTCAGTGACGAGGGCGCGCATTTGTTCGCCCTCGCCGCGGGCGAAGCCGTCGGTGATGCGGTGGAAATCGGGGGTGCGGATCGTCATGCCCTGAGAGCGGGCTTCGTTGAGGAAGTTGAAGAGCGACTCGGCGCAGGCGATGGCGGGCGCGGCGGCAGCGGCGCTGGTGCCGGTAGGCGGTTCGATCTTCAGCCAGTCGTCGCGAGTGATGAGTTTGACGCCGAGAGTGCGCTCGGCGTGAGCGAGGTTTTCCTCGCGGCCCGCGTAGAGAGCGCTGAGGTGTCGGGGACTAGGGAAGTGGAGGGTGCGGGAGGGCACGGGTGGAAAATGACCAATGACTAATGTCTAATGACTAACTTAGGGAAGGTGGAGGTGTCGGGGGCGGCAGCGAATGAGTGCTGGGGCGAGTGAATTAGTAATTAGACGGTAGGCATTAGGCATTGGTCATTGCCGCCGCGGCGGCCGCGAGGCGTTCCCAGGTGGCGGCGAGGGATTGGGGGAGGATACGGGTGGAGCCGATCACGGGCATAAAATTATTGTCGCCGTTCCAACGCGGGACGATGTGGCCGTGCAGGTGGTCGATGCTGCCGCCGGCGACTGGACCGCCGAGGTTGAAGCCGAGGTTGAAGGCGTCGGGTTTCAACGCGGCCGTGAGGAGGCGTTTGCCGAAGGTGAGTTCTTCGAACAGGTCGGCGCGCTCTGGGACCGTGAGGTCGTCGAGATCGGAAACTTCGCGGAAGGGGACAGCGAGGAGGTGGCCGGGATTATAGGGGAAGCGATTGAGGATCAGGTAGGACAACGGGCTGCGGTGGATAATGAGTGCGGCGCGGTCGTCGCCGAGGGCGGGCAAATCCGAGAAGGGACGTTTCATCGCCGCCGGATAACGCGGCGCTTCGATGTATTCCATGCGCCAGTGAGGGTGTAGCTGTTGCATGTGCGGTGGGCGAAAAGGAGCGAAGGAAAGTGGGTGAGCGGAGCGAAGTCAAAGCCGCACGGTTAGGGCAGACGAGCGCGGTACGCGACGGAGGCGATCAGCCACGGCTTAAGATCGACGACATCGAGAGCGCGGACGTTCGACGTACGACGATGAACGGCTCGCGGCGCATGAAGCGCTCGACCGGTTTGCCGTCGTCGAAGCGAAAAAAGCCGAGCGCGTGAAGCTCCGCGATTTCGCGGATCTGACGCTCGCCGACGCAGTCGGGGCGATGGGCATCCTGACGGGCACGGTCCAGCATTGGTAGATGTCCTCGCGCGCGTGGCTTTTTCACGCGATTAGTTCCTGACCCACGCGATGCTTGGTTCGCTGCTCAAGCGACCTTTTCCATGATTTTCTCCTCTGATCCCGCCGGCCAGGCTTGGCTCGAACTGCCCGACGGCAAGTCGTTTTACCTCCGGGAGCGCAGTACGGTCGGCCGCCAGCCGGGCAGCGATCTCGTCTTGAACGGGGAGACGCTTTCCCGCCAACACGCGGTCATCACGATCGGTGCCACGGGTTATGTGATCACAGACCAACAAAGCCGCAACGGCACCTACGTCGCGGGGCAGTTGGTGCCCCGGCCGACCCCGCTGCGCGAGAGTGACGAGATCAAGTTTGGCGATGTCGCCGTCCGTTTTCGCCGCCAACGAAGCCTCAACCTTCCCGTAACGACCGGCGATGCGTTGCAAACCACGATGATGATCAACCAAGTGCAGAGCCGGGACTGCTGGCTACTCGTCGCCGACGTCGAGGGCGCGGATGAGGCGCGCGCCGACGGGGATCGAAGCAGCGAAGAATCAGAGCGCGTGGAGCGCGCGCTTGCTCACGGCGAGGGCGGCTTCTTTGACGGCTTCGCTCATCGTGGGGTGCGCGTGGATCGTGCGGGCGAGGTCTTCGGCGCTGCCGCCGTATTCCATGTGCGTCACGATCTCGCTGATGAGTTCGCCGGCATTGCGACCGAGGATTTGCGCGCCGAGGATTTTGTCGGTCTTGGCGTCGGCGATGATTTTCACGAAGCCGTCGGTGGCGTCGGCGGCGAGGGCGCGGCCGTTGGCGGCGAAGTTGAACTTGCCGATGTTGATCGCAAGGCCAGCGGCTTTGGCGGCGTCTTCACCGAGGCCGACACTGGCGACTTCGGGGTCGGTGTAGACGACGCCGGGGACGAGTGCCCAATTCACGTGGCCATGTTGGCCGGCGATCCACTCGGCGACGGCGACACCGTCTTCCTCGGCCTTGTGGGCGAGCATGGGGCCGGCGACGACGTCACCGATCGCCCACACTCCGGGGGCGGTGGTCTTGAGGTGGGCGTCAACTTTGATGCGTTTTTTGTCGTCGAGCTGGACGCCGGCGGCAGCGAGGTTGAGCGTATCGGTAAAGGGGCGACGACCGACGGCGACGAGGACTTTGTCGGCGGGGAACGAGAGTTTTTCGGTGCCGCGTTCGGCCAGCAGCGTGCCCGCGGCACTGGTCGATTTTTGATTTGAAATTGGCGCAGGGAGGAACCCGGTGACTTTGGCACCGAGTTCGAACTTCAGGCCCTGCTTTTGGAGCAGGCGGGTGAAATTGCGGATGATGTCGGCGTCGTAGGTCGCGACGATCTGGGGGAGGAACTCGACGATGGTGACGTCGGCACCGAGACGGGACCAGACGGAGCCAAGCTCCAGGCCGATGGCACCGCCGCCGACGACCACGAGTTTTTTCGGGACACTGGTAAAATTGATGGCGTGGTCGGACGAGACGATCGTCTCGCCGTCGAATTTCATGAAAGGGAGTTCGACCGGAGCGGAGCCGGTGGCGATGACGATGTTTTTGGCGGTGAGTTCGGTCGGCTCGCTGGCGCTCGCCGCTACCCGGAGGGTGTGGGCGGAGACGAAGGAGGCGGTGCCGGTGATGACCGTGATTTTGCGAGCTTTTGCGAGTTGGGCGACGCCGACGACGAGCTTGGTGACGACGGTGTCCTTCTTTTGGAGCAGAGTGGCGAGGTCGAGTTCGACGGAGCCGAGTTTGACGCCGTGTTCTGCGGCGTGATTTTTCGCGAAGACGTAGTGCTCGGAGGAGGCGAGGAGGGCTTTGCTCGGGATACAGCCGACGTTGAGGCACGTGCCGCCGAGGGTGGGGCGTTTCTCGATGAGCGCGACCTTGAGGCCGAGTTGAGCGGCGCGGAAGGCGCAGACGTAGCCGCCGGGGCCGGCGCCGATTACGATGAGGTCGAAGGAGGAGGGAGTGGAGGAAGACATGATTGGATCGTTCTCTTTCTCATAATCGTTCTCGTTCTCTTCGTGGTTGGGATTCGTTCAGGAGAGAACGATTACGAGAACGAGGAGCGAGAACGATTGAGTTAGACGCCGAGGATGAGGCGGGTCGGGTCTTCGATCGCCTGTTTTACTTTTACGAGGAAGGTGACGGCTTGTTTGCCGTCGACGAGGCGGTGGTCGTAACTGAGCGCCAGATACATCATGGGGCGGATGACGACCTGCCCGTTGACGGCGATGGGGCGGTCGTTGATCGCGTGCATGCCGAGGATTGCGGCTTGCGGCGGGTTGATAATTGGCGTGGAGAGGAGCGAGCCGAACGTGCCGCCGTTGGTAATCGTGAAGACGCCGCCTTCGAGATCGGCGAGGGTGATCTTGCTTTCGCGGGCGCGTTTGGCGGCGTCAGCAATTTTGGCTTCGACGGCGGCCATACCGAGGGCGTCGCAATCCTTGATGACGGGAACCATGAGGCCTTTGTCGGTGGAGACCGCCACGCCGATGTCGTAGTAGTGGTTTTCGACGATCGAATCGCCGTCGATCTGCGCGTTGACGCCGGGGACTGCTTTGAGGGCGTGGACGACCGCCTTCACGAAGAAGGACATGAAGCCCAGCTTCAGACCGTGCTGTTTGACGAAGTCGTCTTGGTATTTGGCGCGAAGAGCCATGACCGCAGACATGTCGACCTCGTTAAAGGTCGTGAGCATGGCGGCTTCGTGCTGGGCAGAGACGAGGCGCTGGGCGATTTTGGCGCGGAGCGGGGTCATCTTGCGGCGCGTCTGACGCGAGCCGGCGGCGATGGGGGCGACCAAGGCGGTGAGGGTGGATGGAGGCGATGGGGGCGTCGCAGCCCCAGCAACGGAGGCGGCTTTCGGCTCGCTGGCGCTCGCCGCGACGGGAGCAGTGGCGGCGAGCATGTCGCCCTTGGTGACGCGGCCGGCTTTACCGGTGCCGATGAGGGTGGACGGATCGAGGTTGGTCGCGGCGGCGAGGCGGCGGACGGCGGGGGATGGAGTCGAGTCCTTTGCGGCAGACTTCGGCTCGCTGGCGCCCGCCGCTACGGGAGTGGAGGATGCGGCGGAGTCGATGGTGGCGACCACTTGGCCGATTTTGACTTCGTCACCGGCGGCGGCCTTGAAGGTGATTTTCCCGGCGGATTCGGCGGTGCCTTCGCTGGTGATTTTGTCGGTCTCAAGCTCGAAGAGCGGTTGGTCTTTTTTGACGACGTCGCCGTCTTTGACGTGCCACTTGGCGAGGATACCGGAGGCGATGGATTCGCCCATCGGTGGGATTTTGACTTCGAGGAGGGACATGGGAGTGAAAGGGAGAGTGAAAGTGAAAGTTAAGGCGAGAGGGTCAGAGGGAGAAGGCGTCTTGGAGGAGGGCGGCGTGTTCGAAGCGGTGGAGCGCGAGGGCGCCGACGGCGGGAGAGGCGGCGGCGTCGCGACCGGCATAGAGCGGAAGGAAGCCGAGGATTTCGGAGAGCTGGGGAGCGATGTAGCTCCACGCACCCATGTTCTGGGACTCCTCCTGACACCAGATGACGCGGGTGCCGGTGTAGTGGTCGGCGAGTTTCGTGAGGGCGTTTTTGTGCAGCGGATAGAGCTGCTCAATGCGCACGATGGCGGTATCCGTGATCTGGTGTTTAGCGCGGTAGTCGCAGAGGTCGTAGTAGACTTTGCCGGAGCAGAAGATGAGACGCTGGGCTTTGGTCGGCTCACTGGCGCTCGCCGCTGCACCGTTCGGCTTGCTCGCGCTCGCCGTGACGCCGAATTCGGAGTCGTCGATGACTTCTTGGAATCCACCGGTGGTAAATTCGGTGAGTTTCGAGACGGCGGCGGGGTGGCGGAGGAGCGACTTGGGCGACATCACGATGAGCGGCTTCTTGACGTCGCGGAGCACCTGGCGGCGGAGGGCGTGAAAGAAGTTGGCGGGCGTCGTGATGTTGGCGACCTGGATATTATCCTCGGCACAGAGCTGGAGGAAACGTTCGAGGCGGGCGGAGGAATGCTCGGGGCCTTGGCCTTCGTAGCCGTGGGGGAGGAGGAGCACGAGGCCGCTGGTGCGGTGCCATTTCGATTCGCCGGCGGCGAGGAACTGGTCGATGACGACTTGGGCGCCGTTGGCGAAATCGCCGAACTGAGCTTCCCAGATGCAGAGCATGTCAGGGTAGTCGAGCGAGTAGCCGTAGTCGAAACCGAGGACGGCGGCTTCGGAGAGGAGGGAGTTATAAACGCAGAAGCGGGCCTGCTGCGGATCGAGGTTCTTCAGGGGCGCGTAGGTCGCATTGGTCTCCATGTCATGGAGCACGGCGTGGCGGTGGCTGAAGGTGCCGCGTTCGCAGTCCTGACCGCTGAGACGGATGGGTTTGTCTTGGAGGACGAGGGTGCCAAAGGCGAGGGCTTCACCGAAACCCCAGTCGATGGGGCCGCCGTCTTGGTGGGCGGTGACGCGAGCGTCGAGGAAACGTTTGATTTTCGGATTGGGTTTGAAGCCCACAGGGAGGGTGGCGAGACCGCGCACGACGCGGTCGATCAGTTCGGAGGAGACGCCGGTGGCGACCTTTTTGAAATGGAAGTCGGGCTGAAAGACGGCGGTCGAGCCCGCGAATTTTTTGGTTTCGGCAGCCGCGGCGCGCTTGGCGGATTTCGCCGTCTCGGAGGCCTTGGCTTTTTCGAGATTCTTTTCGAGGGCATCGCTGTATTCGGCTTTGATCGCGTCGGCTTGGGCCTCGGTGATGGTGCCCTCGGCGACGAGCTTGCGGGTCAGCACGGCGGAAACCTGCGGATGGGTGGCGATTTTCCGGTAGAGCAGCGGCTGAGTGAAGGCGGGCTCGTCGGTCTCGTTATGGCCGTGTTTGCGGTAGCAATACATGTCGATGACGACGTCGCGGGCCCACTGGGCGCGGAACTCCAGGGCGAGTTGCGCGACCATACAGACGGCCTCGGGGTCATCACCGTTCACATGAAAAATGGGAGCTTCGATCATCTTGGCGACATCGGTGCAGTAGCGCGTGGAGCGAGAGTCGTGGGGCTCGGTGGTGAAGCCGATCTGGTTATTGATGACGAAGTGGAGGGTGCCGCCGGTCTGGTAGCCAGGGAGCTGGGAGAACTGGAGCGTCTCGGCGACGACGCCCTGACCGGCGAACGCAGCGTCGCCGTGAATGAGGAGCGGAAGGACGCGGTTGCGGTCTTCCATGGCGCCGCGGATGCGTTGGCGGGCGCGGGCTTTGCCCTCGACGACGGGATTGACGATCTCGAGATGAGAGGGGTTGGCGGCGAGGCGGACCTCGACAGGTTTGCCGGCGGCGGTGGCGAGGATGGCCTCGTAGCCGAGATGGTATTTTACATCGCCGTCGCCCCCGACGGTTTCGGGGAGGTAGTTCTCGGAAAACTGTTCGAAGAGGACGTCGAAGTTTTTCCGCATGACGCTCGTCAAGATGTTGAGCCGGCCGCGGTGGGCCATGCCCATGACGACTTCTTCGACGCCGACGTGCGGGCAGTGCTCAATGATGGAGTCGACGGCGGCCACCATAGTCTCGCCGCCCTCGAGGGAGAAGCGTTTCTGGCCGACGGATTTGGTGTGGAGGAAACGTTCGAAGAGTTCGGCCTTGTGGACGCGGCGCAGGATACGAATTTTTTCGGCGGTGGAAAAATTGGGTTGGTTGCGGGTGGACTCAATTTTATCCTGGAGCCATTGGCGAACGTCGACGTCGGTGATGTGCGTATACTCGACCCCGATGTGGTCGCAATAGGTAGCGCGCAGCGACACGAGGATGGCGCGCAGTTTCATCTGGCCGCCGCCGAGGTAGGTGCCGAGGTCGAAGGAGGTCTCGAGGTCTGCGTCGGAGAGCTGGAAGTGCGCGAGGGAAAGTTTCGGGTGGGGTGCGGGCGACTCGGCCAGCGGGTCGAGGTGGGCCTCGAAGTGGCCGATCGCGCGGTAGGTGTTGATGAGATGGTGGACGCGCGACTGCTTCAGGCTGTCGATGATCGGGGTGGTGGCGGCGGCCGAGGTGTCGCCCGTGGCGGCGGCCGGGGAGGTCCCGTTGCTGCCGAGGGTAAAGCCTTGGAAGAAGGCGCGCCACGTCGGATCGACGGAGTCAGGGTTTTGGAGCCACGATTCATAGGCCGCCTCGATGACGGCGGAATTGGCGTGGGTGGAAAGGCTGGAAGAAGAAACGCGGGACATGGTGAGAGCCGACGGTGAAGACGGCGTTGAGAGAAAAGGAAGGAGCAACGAAACAGGGCGCGACGGGAAATTCAAGCGCGGGGCGGACCGGGAGAGAGATTGCAATGGCGCTTAAGGTCGGTAACTCCGGGATTAGATTTAACGCCTGATACCTATGGAAACCCAGATCAAAGAATCCCTCATCGCGCTCCTCGCCGGCATTAAGGCCGGTGACGGACAGGTGATTGCGCAGGAAATGGTGAGGTTGGATGGATATCTGGAGCGGGGCAGGGCTTCGGGGGAATTGCACCCGCAGCTCGGGCATTTTTTACAGAACCGCAGCTACGCGAAGGCCGTGATGTTCTTGGGCGGAGAGACCCTCATTCCGGTGGGAGCGTGCGGTGGGCGGGCAGGACAGACGGCCGGAGCGGCGGAAGGGAGGGTTTGAGGTATGGCCAGTGGGGATAAAGTTTCGACGCTGGGTGGGCAGGGCTTGGGGCAGAATCCGTTCGCGGGGCTAAGCGGAGTGGGCCTGCCGGTGGCACCGGCAATCAGGTTAGAACAGGCAGCGGCGGCGTTGGCGGCGAAGCCGGGCGGCGGTGCGGGCGCGGGTCGCACAGGCCAAGACGCGAAGTCCGCACCGGAGAAAAATCGCGGGCGCGTGGAAATTCGTCGAGAGACGGGTGGGCGCGGGGGAAAAACGGTGACGACCGTCAGCGGTTTTGTCGGGATTGGCTTGCCGGAAAAGGAACAGCTGACGAAAAAAATGCGTGGAGCATGCGGCTGCGGGGGGACCGTCAAGGATGGGACGATCGAAATTCAGGGAGATCAGCGGGAGACGATTGCGAAGATTTTGAGGGAAGCGGGATTTCGTCCGGTGATGGCGGGTGGATGAATTAAGCCTGTGAGGTGGGGCGTGTTTCGCGCCATCTTTCACGTCTGGTGGATCACCTAGATGGCCGGAAGACCACCACGGTCGGGTCGGCAGGCGCGATGGGGCGCCGGGTGTTCACGGGCTGCCGGTCACGGTAGCCGTGCGGCTCGATTATTTACCGGCGGACCTGACGTGAGGGGGCGGTGTTCGACGCGGTCGAAGTCGGCAGCGAGGCAGAGCCGGACGATTCCGAGCACAGAAATTTGCAGGCGGTTGGGGCGGGTGCGGTCGGTGGCTGATTTGCAGGCGAGGCGGAGACCGGTGAGAAGTGCGAAAATTTCTGGCCTCAGGTTCGGGTGCGTCCAGATCCTCTGTGGGTCGGCGAGGAACGGCGGAAAACCGTGGCGGCAGTCAAGTGAGCGGATGATTTTTGGTCGCACCTCCGCGGTTTGCGTTGGGTAAACCCGACCACCGACACGCTCCGATCCCCTCGCAATTATGGGAGGCCATGGAGTTCTTCAGTTCGGTGTAGAGGCAGGCGTCTCTGCCGCGCCCCCCAGGCACGGAGGCCGGTGGCTACCGCTGGGCAAATCGCCAACCCAACGGGAAACAGCAGGGACGGTGATTTGACGCGTTTTAGCGTTATGCCGCAGCGTTAGTTTTTTGACTTCGCCTCTGGGTGTGGCCGCGAGCGCCAGCGAGTGGATGATGGTCGGCATGCTGGCGCTCGCCGCTACCAGGGGCAAAAACTCCACGGACTGCGATCGGCGGTGCGCGAGCGCCGCGCCCGACCGAAGTGCTACTGCGTCTTGAGGTAGGCGACGATGTCGGCGACGTCCTGCGGCGAGAGGCCCAATTGCTCGGCGCTCAGCATGAGCGAACGGCCGAGGGGCTGGCGGTTGCGGATTTTCGCGGCGGGCACCATCTGCGTGAGGCCACCAGTGGATTGGATGATCGTGGGATCGCCCGCACTCAGGACGAGGCCGTGAATCATGCTGCCGTCGCGGAGGTTAACTTGCGTGCCATCGAAGCCGTGGGAGATTTCGGCGGAGGGATTCACGATGGCGTTGATCACGACCTCGGTCGTCTGAGCTTTGGCAAAACCGCCCAGCGCGGGGCCGTAGTCCTGGCCCTTGCCGTTGAGGTTGTGGCAGAGGAAGCAGGCCTGGGCGGTGTTCGCGCCCTTCGTGGCGTCGCCTTTGAGTTTGGCGATCACGGCGACGGCGGGGAACTTCGACTCGGCGGGCGGCTCCGGCACGAGGCTTGGGCTGATGCTCACGGTCGCGGGATCGAAGAGGCCGCGGTCTTTGAGCGCGGCATCGATGCCGGCGTCGGGCCAGCGGGAATTTTTGTAATTCATCAGCCACCAGAAGGCATGGGCTTTGGTGAGGCCCGAGGCTTTTTGCGCGATGTCGAGGAGTGCGGCGGCGGCGGCCTTGGTTGGGATAAAACCGAGAGCGGTGACGGCGGCGAGGCGATCTTTTTCGGGGAGCGCGGCGGCGTTGGCGCGAGCGGCGAAGGCGCTTTCGGAGCCGACGGGGGTGAGGCGCCAGATCAAGTTGGCGTAGCTGGCGGGCCACTTCGCGGCGTCGTTGCCGGGCGCTTGCGCGGCGAGGGCGGTGTAGATCTGGGCTTCCTTGCCCGTGCAGCCGGTGCCCCACGCTTCGAGATAGGCGCGGTCTTTGCCGTCGTAGCCTTTGGCGAGGGTGAGGAGGAGGTCGCGGGTCGCGTCGAGCGGGAGATCGCGGAGCGCAATGGCGACGTCGCGGCGGACGGCGGGTGACGGGTCGTTGGCGAGGGCTTTGGCGTGTTCGAGGACGCGGTGGTTCGCGCGGCGCAGGGCGCGGAAGGCGGCGATGCGCAGGAGCGGATTCGCGTTCTTCAACTGCTCTTCGGTTTTCGCGAGACCGGCGGGGCCGAGGTGGGCGAGGAGGAAAACGGCGCGGCCGCGGATGTAGGGGTTGCTGTCGTTGAGGAGCGCGGAAACGGGCGCGATGGAGGCGGCACCGGCGGCGCGGAGCTTCATGAAACCGAGAGCGCGGACGTTGACGGCGGGGCTCTTGAGCGCGGCGATTTGGCCGGAGGTGGTGCTCACGTCGATTTTTGGTGTGGTGAGTTTTTTGCCCTTCGGGGTGATGCGGTAGATCGCGCCGGCGAAGCTGCTGTCGAGGGCGGCGTGGCCACCGGTGCGGGGATCAAACCAATCGGCGACGTAGATCGCGCCATCGGGACCCACGGCAACATCGGAGGGGCGGAACCACGTCTTCAAATCGGTGGCACGGAGTTTGCCCGCCATGCCGTCGATGCCGGCGAGGTCCTGCGTCTTGTTGGTCGTCAGAAACTGCATACGGTCGAGCTTGTAGCCGGCGCCGTCGGGCTGCGGGAGGTAGCCGAAGACGACGTTGCGCGAGGTCTCGCAGCTGAGGAGGAGGCCGCGCCATTTGTCGCCGAAGGCATCGCCTTCGTAGAACACGATGCCGGTGGGCGCGCCGTTGCCGTAAACGTCGCCCGCTGGGACGGTGCCGGGATCGTCTTGGCGCCACTCGGCGACTTGCGTGGTCTGGCCGGGCCGGCGGTCGGCACTCCAGCTGCGTTTGCCGTCGCGGGAGTTGAAGCCGAGATTGCCGTATTCTTGGAGGTAGGACGTGCGGGCGGCGGGCGGATCGTCGTTGTCGTTATGGAAGACATCGCCGAAGGAGGTCACGGTCTGCTCGTAGCTGTTGCGGAAGTTGAAGCCGATGGGCTCGACCTGCGTGCCGTCGGGATTCATGCGGAAGGCGGTGCCCCCGACGTAGACGTGGCCGTCGTCGCTCTTCTCGCCGGCGTAATCGGGCGGACGGCGCTCGCCGGTCGGGATGCCACCACCGCTCTTCGCGGGATCGTAGTGGCTGCCGTCGCGGAAGGTGCGGCCGGATTTGTCGGTGAAGAAGGCCCCGGCGTTGCCGTGGTTGAAGTAGAGTTTGCCGTCGGGGCCAAAGGTGACGGCGTGCAGCGAGTGGTCGTGATTGCGGCCGTCGAAGCCGGTGAGGAGCACCTCGCGTTTGTCGATGGCGGGGTCAAATTTCAGGTTTCGGTCAACGTCGGTGTAGACGATGATTTCGGGGGCGCAGGAGACGTAGATTTTGTTATCGATGACGGCGATGCCGAGCGGGGCGAGGAGGGCTTCCTCCTGCACGAAGACGTGGCTCTTGTCGGCGACGCCGTCGCCGTTGGTGTCTTCGAGGACCATGATGCGGTCGCCGGCGGGGTCTTTGCCTTTGTGGCGGCGGTAATTGTAGGCCTCGGTCACCCAGATGCGGCCGGCGGAATCGATGTCCATGTTGGACGGGTTGCGGAAATCCGGGGTCTTCGACCAAAGGGTGACTTCGAGGCCATCGGGCACCGCCAACATGTCCAAGGGGATGTAGGGTGCAGGCGGGTCGATCGGGACTTGGGCGGCCTGTTTCTTAGTCGCGGGCGCCTCGGCCTTGGAGGCGGAGTTGGCGGCGGATTTGGTGGAGGACGGCTGGGCGAACAGCGCTAGACCCGTGAGGGCGAAGAGCGCAAGGGAGACAGCCGCAGGGAACCGGGTGGGGGCGGGGAGGGGACGCATCGTGGGCAAGACAAGACGAGTGGAACCGACCAAGGCAACGGTGAGTTTTGGGAAAACGGAGAAACCGGTGAGGTCGAGGCGGTCTGGCGGCGGGAGGGCGGGAAACGCTCAACGTTCAGGTCTTTGATTTTCGAATTTCAGCACGCGCCGCACTTGAGCGTTAAAAGTTAAACGTTGAGCGTTCGCGCGCAGCGCTGGCTGCTCACTTCAACGGGTCGGCGGCGAGGCCGGGCTTGCGGAGGAAGGCGGGCCAGCGGGGATCGGTGTGGAGGGGGCGCCAAAATGGGTCTTGCCTGGTGCACAGGAGCCCCGAGTCGCGTTGACAGAGGGCGCGCTCCAGCCAGCCGAAGGCGTGATCGAGGTCGCCTCGGTAACCGTAAACTTGGGCAATCTGGTAGGCGGCTGTTTCGCGGATGTCGCGCTCAACTCGTTCAGGTCGGCGTTGGATTCAGCCCGATCGTTGCGAGCACGGTGGACGAGGGAGAGCACGAACAACTTCGCTCAACGGGAAGACGCCGTTTGGGCGAACTCCACCGCGTCGTCGTGGCGATTATATTGCAGGCGCAAAAGCGGGCTTCTCGGGTCCAGCGCTATAGCTATTGTCAGAGGAGATTCGCCCGTGCTGTGTCGCCGAACGCGCCGGCGAGCATGATGGCACCGGCGAGCATGGCGGGGTCGTTGGGTGCGAGCTGCTGAGCCCTGGCCATCGATGCGGCGGAGCCTTTCCAGTCGAAGTCAGAGGTGCATTGCACGGGGCCGAGGGCCACGTGGCCTTCGGCGAGATCGGGCACGAGCGCAAGGGCTCGCTCGGCGGCCTCGCCTGCTAGCCGGTAGCCCTCGTCAAAGTCGCGTTTCGTGTTTCCGAAGCTACCGTGCACTTGGCCGGCGCGGGACAAGGCAACCCAGGCTAACGCGAATTGCGGATCGAAATCCACTGCGCGCCGCAAGAGCTCAATCGCGCACATCGCGGATTCGAACGAGAGTTGGTGGGCGCGAAATTCCCCCTGCAAGTAAAGCTGGTGTGCCTCGGCGTTTTCATACCGCCTTTCGTCGCCGCCTACACCTGCACCTTGATCCCGGCTTGCACGGCTGCGGCGGCGGTCGCGTTCGCTGTCGTCTCGCCCGTGAGCTGCCCGCGCAACCCCGCCACGACCTTATGCGCGATCTCGCTTTGCGTGGCGAAGACGTCGGTCAACTCCAGCGGGCCGCAGCTCTCCGAGCAGATTTCCTCGTTGGTGGCTGCGCGGCTGAGGCGGGCGGTGATTTTTATGTGTTTACCGGATTGCTGGATGCTGCCTTCGACGACGTGGGCCGTGTTGAGTTTCTCGCCGACTTCTTTCGCCGAGTCATTCTTGCCCTTGAAGGAAAACGCCGAGGTCTGCGCGGCGACGCGCAAGCCGGGGATTTTCCGGAGGCCGGTGAGCAGTTCGCCGGCGATGCCGCAGAGAAGTATTCGTTCTCCGGGTCGTTGCTCAAATTGGCGAAGGCGAGGACGGAGAGGGAATTGGGGTCGGGGGCGGGGGTGGCGGGCGTAGAGTGCTTCGCTGTGTCGGGCGAGAGCCGCGATTCGGCAGCGACGCGTGCAAGCAGGGCTTGAAAGCCAGGACGACCACGCCCGCGTCGGGGCGATTTTCGGCGGCGGGCGCAGGGCCGGCGAGATAGCCGGTCGGTTCATCAGCAACGAGCGCAATGAAGTCCCCGTCTGGGGCGAAAAAGTGAGACTGTCGAGAGTGTGTTCCTTTACGACTTTGCTGCAGCCGCTTCCGTGCGCCCCCCGGGTTAAGCGAATCCGTGATCGATCGCCCAATAAGCGGCTTGGGAACCACGCGGCCCAGGCGGACGCGTCGTTGGGATCGGCGGAGGTGGCACGCTTACCGAGGTCGTCAGCGGTTTCGAGTTTCGCGCGGTCCAGTGAAGCGTCGTTCAGCAGCGTCCAGATTTTGGCGACGAGCTGCTGCGCTTTGGCGGGGGTGCGGCGGGTTTTTCGGTGGTGGACGGGAGCGTCCCTGCGCCCGCCTGTAGCGGAAAGGCGGCGCGGACTCCCCAGGACGTTTTGCAAGAAAACATCCGCCGGCGATGAGTGCGAGGGTGGCAGCCACGCTCAATGTCGCCGCGGGGACGGGGCGGCCTGCATCGAGTGGATTGGTGGGGGACGCGACTGCAGCGGGGGCGGGTTCGTGGAGCCGGCCGCCTGCGCGGCGATGCCGTTGACGGAACCTGCGCCGAGCGACAAAGGGCTGGTTAAATTTTTTATTGGTTGGCGTGCGGCGTCCCAACGTTTCTGCTGTGGAGCCCTCGGACCACACTGGTTCGTATTTTCCGCTGAGCCCTTCCATGACGATGACTTCCCCCGCTTCCTTGAGCGCGCCCGTGCGCTGCTTTCTGCTCTCAATCGCACTCGTGCTCGTGGCATTCGCTCGAGCTGCCGCTCCGAGCGCGCCCGACACTACGGCCTATAAAAAACTGACGCTCGCGAAGGAGTTTTTCTGCGAGGGCGCGGCGTTTGGCGACTTCAACAAGGATGGCCAACTTGATGTCGTCTCCGGCCCTTATTGGTATGCGGGGCCGGACTTCACGAAGCGGCACGAGCTGTTTACTCCGTTCGTCTTCGATCCGCTGAAATACTCCGACAATTTTTTCGCGTTCGCGCACGACTTCAATGCCGACGGTTGGCCCGACGTGCTCGTATTGGGGTTTCCCGGCGTCGACGCCTCGTGGTATCAGAATCCCGGAGCCAAGGGTGGCCCGTGGCGCCGCTACGTGGCCGCGCTGCCCGTGGACAACGAGTCGCCGACCTTCGGGCAACTGCTCGCCAAGGGCCCGCCGTCGATCGTGTGTATGAGTGCGGGCCGGCTCGGCTACTTCACACCCGAGCCTAAGGACCCGGCGCGCCCATGGACGTTTCGGGCGGTCTCGCCGGTGATGCCCGGCTGGCAACGCTTCACGCACGGCCTAGGTTTTGGGGATGTGAACGGCGACGGGCGCAATGACATTTTGGAAAAAGACGGTTGGTGGGAGCAGCCCGCGTCGCTCGCGGGCGATCCGGTGTGGAAGCGGCATACGTTTCCCTTCAGCGCAAAGGGCGGTGCGCAAATGGTCGTGATGGATGTGAACGCTGATGGCGTGCCCGACGTGATCACCAGCAAGGCTGCGCACGGCTACGGGCTCTCGTGGTTCGAGCAGGTGCGGGCGGTCGACGGCGGCGGAAGCAGCTTCAAGGAACACGTGATTCTCGCGGAGAAGCCCGAGGAGAAAGTCGGCGGCGTGCAGTTTTCCCAGCTCCATGCGCTTGCGTTGAGCGATGTCGATGGGGACGGCCTGCCCGATATCGTGACGGGCAAACGGTGGTGGGCGCACGGGCCGACCGGTGATGCCGATCCGTCGGGCACGCCGGTGCTCTACGCGTTGCTCCTGCGCCGGGGAGCAAACCACACCGCCACCTACGAGCCGCGTCTGCTAGAAGCCACGACGGGCGTCGGCACGCAGCTCGTCGCGGCCGATGTGAATGGCGACGGTCGCCCGGATTTTGTCGTGGGTAACAAGCGCGGCACAGCCGTGCTGCTGTCGCAGAAAAAATAATCCCTCCGACCCGGAGTCTTTCCGCTGGACGCTCCACCGTTTGAATCACCCCCACGCTGCCATGCCACGCCTTCACTGGTCTTCATTTTGCGTCGTAGTCGCCTGCGGCGTCGTTTCATCCGCGCCCGCCACTGCGCTCGCTGCCGCGCCTGCACCGCAGGCGATCTTCGATGGTAAAACGCTCGCCGGCTGGTCGGGTGGCGCCGAGTGGCGCGTCGAGGAGGGGGCGATCACCGGCGAGATCGCTGCGGGTGCGAAGCTCGCGAAAAACGAATTTCTTTACTGGCAGGGCGAGGTCGCCGACTTTGAACTCACGGCGGAGTTTCGCCTGACGGGGCCGGCCGATGCCAACTCCGGCATTTTATTTCGTTGCGAGCGCCTGCCCGACGGACTCGCCAAGGGGTATCAGGCCGACATCGATCTCGGAGCGCGTTATCTCGGAAACATCCATGAAGAGCGCGGGCGCAGCACGCTGGCACCCCGTGGCACGCGCCTTTCAGTCGCACCCGACGGCCGCCGTTGGACAGAAAAATTTGGCGAACCCGATGACTATCGCTCACTCGTCCGTCCGGCGCCGGCGTGGAATCACTACCGCGTCGTCGCCAGCGGCTCGCACGTTGAAGTGTGGCTGAATGGCACCCGAGTTTCCGTGATGGACGATCACCAAGCGGGTGCGGCGCGCCGCGCCGGCTTGCTCGCGCTCCAACTCCACCGTGGTGACGGCCCGATGAAGATTCAGTTTCGTAGTTTGCGGCTCACCCAACTGGGGCGCTCCGAACTGCCCGCAGTCGCCGTGAAGTCCCCGACCGCTCCCGTCGCGCCGCCCGTCATCGCGGCCCCGACGAATGCCGCCGACATCGGCAACTATCGCCGCAACGGCGATCCTCCGCTCAAGCGCGTCACCGGCGTCGATGACGTAACGCGCCTCATCTCGAGCCCGGTCCTTTGGCATCTGCGCGACAATCCTGCGAAACCCACAACGGTCGCCAACCCCGCCGCCCAGAAAGTTGTCCGTGGCATGAAGCTGGTGCACGGTTTCCAAGCCGAACTCATCGCCGCCGAACCCGAGCTCCACCAGCCCGTGGCGATGGCCATCGATGAGCGCGGTCGGCTCTGGGTGGCGGAGGCTTACGGCTATCCGAACCGCCAGCCGGAAGGGCAGGGGAAGGACCGCATCATTATCTTTGAGGACAAGGATGGTGACGGCGTTTTTGAAACGAAAAAAGTGTTCGTCGAAAAATTGAATCTTGTGAGCGGACTTGAGCTCGGGTTTGGCGGCGTGTGGGTCGGCGCTGCGCCGCATCTGTTATTCATTCCGGATGCGAACCACGACGACGTGCCCGATGGCCCGCCGCAAGTGCTCCTCGATGGTTGGGGATTTCAGGATACGCACGAGACGCTCAATAGTTTCACGTGGGGACCCGACGGCTGGCTCTACGGCTGCCATGGCGTATTCAGTCACGCGCTCGTCGGGAAGCCGGGCACGCCGGCGGCCGCACGTACGCCAGTGCGGGCGGCGGTGTGGCGCTACCATCCGACACGCCACGAATTTGAAGTCTTCGCGGCGGGCGGGAGCAACCAATGGGGCCTGGATTTCAACAGTGCGGGCCACCTGTTCATGACGCATTGCCGAAGTTTCCACGGTGGCGGTGGCACGAGCTACGTGGTGCGCAATGGCCACTACTGGAATCAAGCGAACAATAGTTTCGCGCCGTTCATCTCGAATCGCGGGCCCGACTTCGCGCCCGAGTTGAAAAACTTTCTCATGGCCTCCGCGCGTTACGACAGCGGCGAAGGCGGTGCCGGCAAACCTGGCACGACGGCGGTCTACGGCGGGCACTCGCACGTCGGCACGATGATTTACCTCGGCGACAACTGGCCCGACACGTATCGCGACCACCTCTTTACGCACAATCTCCACGGCCATCAACTCAACCATCAGGTGAACGTCCGCATGGGCTCGGCTTACGAAACGTTTCACGCCGGCTACGATCTGCTCTTCGCGCCCGACCCGACCTACATGGCAGTCGACATCCAATACGGCCCCGATGGTGCCGCCTACGTGATCGATTGGGTCGACACGCAACATTGTCACAACCCGCGCGACGAACTCTGGGATCGCAGCAACGGCCGCCTCTACCGCGTGGCGTGGGCCGCCACCTACAAGCCGACGAAAGTCGATCTCGCGGCGAAGTCCGACGCCGAACTTGCCGCGCTCCACACGCACAAGAGCGAATGGTATGTACGCACCGCGCGGCGGCTGCTGCAGGAGCGGGCGGCGGGCCGGGCGCTCGATGCGGCGGCGCTCACTGCGCTGCGTGTCCAGGCGGGAGAAAAGTCCGGTGGTGATGTCGCGCAGCTCCGCGCGCTGTGGACGCTCCACGTCACGGCAAACCTGACACCGATCCAGCTCGCGGCCGCTCTCGCTCATTCGTCGGAAACGGTCCGGGCGTGGGCCGTCCAGCTCGGCACCGACGTGGGTGGAGCGCGACCGCCCTCGGTCGCAACCACCAACCAGCGACCGGGGGCGGTCGCGGTCCCAGCGGCCGATCTGCTACGGCTCGCTCAAAATGATCCATCCGCCCACGTCCGTCTCGCCATCGCGAGTGCCGTCCCGGCGCTGCCGCTCGCCGAGCGTTGGCCCGTGGTCGCGGCGCTTGCGAATCACCGCGAAGATGCCGCCGACCGCTATTTGCCGAAGATGACCTGGTTCGCCGCTGCACCTGCGGTCGCGAGCGATGTTCCCCGGGCGCTCGCATTGGCGGCGACGACGGCGCTGCCCACGCTCGCCGACTCCATTCGCTGGTTGGTTGCGCGCACACCGGCGGGACGTGACCAACTGGTGGCGAGCATGACGGGTCTCACCGAAGTGGCCGCGGCGCGCACGCTGCGGGTTCTGGCCTTTTCGCTAGAGAGCGAGGCGGGCTTGAAAATGCCGGCTGGTTGGGCGCAGATCGCGGCGCGTTTTTCCGCCGCGGGCGATCCGGCCTTGCGCGGCGCCTACGAACAACTCGCTGCGCTCTTCGGCGACAAGACCGTGCTGGTCGCAATTCGCAGCCGGCTGGCCGACACGGCGACGCCCCTCGTCGAACGCCGTCGGGCGCTCGACCTGCTCAAACGCGCGGGAGATACCGAATCCACGGCTGTGCTCGTGCGCCTCTTGGACGATAAAGATCTGCGCACGGCGGTGATTCCCCTTCTAGGAACAGCGGCCGATTCCGCAGCCGCGGCCGCAGGCCTGATCTCGCATTTCGCCGCGCTCAACGCCGCTGATCGCACGGCCGCGCTCGCTACGCTCACGAGCCGCCCGGTGCTGGCGCTGCCGCTGCTCCGCGCAGTTGCGGCCGGAGCGTTCGATAAGAACGTTCTCACCGCGCTGCACGCCCGTCAGCTCCGTAACTTGCAGAATGCGGAAGTGACTGCGCTGCTCGATCGCGTCTGGGGTAAGACGGCCGAGTCCTCCGCTGACCTGAAGACGACCGTGGCTCGACTGCGCCGGACCTACAACGAAGCGCCAGTTTGGTCCTACGATGTCGCCGCAGGTAAAAAAGTTTTCGAGCGCACCTGTGTGGCCTGCCATGCGAGCGAGGGTGCCACCGTCGGCAAACTCGGCCCGAACCTCAGCGGGACTTGGCGCAACGGTCTGGATTATTTTCTCGAAAATATTGTCGATCCCAACGCGGTGGTCGGTGCGGACTACCAACTCAATCTGATCACCAAGCGCGATGGCACGGTGATCTCAGGGATGTTGGACAAGGAAACCGAGACGGCTTTGGTCGTCCGAACCATGGCCGAGACCGTCACTATTCCGAAGGCGGAGATCAAAGCTCGCGCGGTCACGCCGCAATCGCTGATGCCGCCCGGCTTGCTCGAAACGCTCCCCGAGCGCGAGGCCGTGGAGCTGTTGAAGTTTCTGACGACGGAAGTAAAGTAGGGTGGTTTTTCGCGGTTTTCTGTGGGCGCCGGGAACGGTTAAAGTGAAGAAGGTCCCTAATTCCGATTCCCCGGTGTTGCCCGAGCGCGATGGGGCGCACGCTCATGTGCTTCATCGCGAGCCCGGGGGAACGAGGGCGGGGCGATCCAACTCGCTGGCTTGCTTCGTCGCTGTGCGCCGCGCTACTGAACACAGAGGGTTTGTCCTCGCGAAGGAGCCGAAGCGCCTGCGGTAATCCACGGCGCACAGCCAGATGGATTGCCGTAGTATTACTCTCTTCTGTTGTGCCCGGAATCACCCGCCGATTTGAGATTAAGTGTAACCTATTGGGTTACACTCCGTGCCGAGCTATTTTCGCGAGGCAAGTGACAGCGTAATACTAGTCGGCAAGCCTTCTTCGCCAGGACAAGCGGTGAAGCGTTCATGGCTCCTCCTGCTTTAGTATTACGCTATTATTTTTCTGCCAAAAAAGCGTTTTTTCATAGAAAGTGTCACGTATTAAGTGATACTAGAGTTTGAGCGCTTTTTACAGGGACGTAAAAGAGTAATACGAGCGCGGACATTTCACACCGAGCAGAGATTCCATTCCAAGGGGCCGCGGCGTTGGTCTGTGGTTGCGCGGTGCTTTACTCGGCGGACGGAATTTGCCGCGGTAATGGAACGCGGGCTAAAGCCTTGCGCGGCCGCGTGCGTAGCCGGAGCGTGAAACGTCCGTATCGGTAGGCGCCGTGCCTTGGTCGAGCTCTCGCAATGACAAACCCGGAAAGTGAAGAACAGTGCGGAACCTCAATCCTCGCCCTAACCGAACAGCCGTTGATTCGCACGTGGGGCGGGATCAGTCGAAGGCCTGCTTCGAGTTGGTCTGGAGGAAGAGGAAGATTTCGTTGGCGAAGAGTTCGCCAAATTCAGCGCGTTTCTTTTCGCCCATGCCGGGGATGCCTTCCATGCGCTCGACGCGGTCGGGGTAACTGCGGGCCATCGCACGGAGCGTCGTGTCACCGAAAATAATATACGCGGGCACGCTGCGTTCGTCGGCGAGTTGACGGCGGAGCGCGCGCAGACGGTCAAAGAGAATTTCGTCGCACTCGACGTCGCCCTCGCGGCGCGTGACGCGTTTCGCTTTCGGGAGGTCGAGGGTTTTTGTTAGCGTGATCGGCGTGCGGGCACGGAGGATGGCCATGCCGGACTCGCTGACGTTGAGCGTGGCGTATTCGCCTTCGTCGATGCCGATGTAGCCGAGGCGCATGAGCTCGCGGCCGACGGAGGCCCAGGTGGGGCGTGAGACGTCTTTGCCGATGCCGTAGGTGGAGAGCTGCTGGTGCCCCCAGCGCGTGATCTTCTCGGTGTCGGCGCCGACGAGCACTTCGATGACGTGATTCAGACCGACGCCGAAGCGACTATTTTGCCGGATGCGGAAAACGCAGGAGAGGAATTTCTGCGCGACGAGGGTGCCGTCGTAGGTCTCGCGGGGCTCGGAGCAGTTGTCGCAGGCGGCGCAGTTATCGAGCGGAAACTTTTCTCCGAAATAGGTGAGCAGTTCGCCGCGGCGGCAGCCGGAGCTCTCGGCGTAGTGGACGATTTGGCGGAGCTGGGCGCGGGCGATATCCTGCTCCTGCTTGTTCGTGATTTCATCGAGGAAGTGCGTCTGCTTCGCGATGTCGCCGCCGCTAAAGAGGAGCAGGCAATCGCCGGGCAGGCCGTCGCGGCCGGCGCGGCCGGTTTCCTGATAGTAGCCCTCGATGTTTTTGGGGAGGTCGTGGTGGATGACCCAGCGGACGTTGGGTTTGTTGATACCCATACCGAAGGCGATCGTCGCGCAGATGATGCGAGTGTCATCGCGCAGAAACTGTTCCTGGTTTTCAGCGCGCTCGGTGGCAGTGAGGCCGGCGTGGTAGGGGCGCGCGGAAAAGCCGCGACCGGCGAGGGCTTCGGCGACACGTTCGGCGGTGGCGCGGCTGGCGCAATAGATGATGCCGCTCTCGGATTCGCGCTTGCGGACAAAATCGATGATCTGTTTTGCGGGCTGATCTTTCGGAATGACGCGGTAGGTGAGATTCGGACGGTTGAAGCTAGCGACGAAGGTCTGCGGGTTTTCCAACTTAAGGTGTTTGATGATATCGGTGCGGACGCGGCCCGTGGCGGTGGCGGTGAGCGCCATCATGGGAATGCCGGGGAGGGCGGTGCGGAGCTTCGCGAGCTGGCGATACTCGGGGCGGAAATCGTGCCCCCACTCGGAGACGCAATGCGCCTCGTCGATGGCGATGCACGTGACGTTCCACGTTTTTAAGTTCTCGACCCAGCCATCCAGCAGGAGGCGTTCGGGAGCGGCGTAGAGGAGTTTGTATTGGCCGCGATGGAGGCCGGAGAGACGCGCGCGGGCTTCTTTTTCTCCGAGCGTGGAGTTGAGAAACGTGGCGGCGACACCACTGGCTTGGAGTTGGTCGACTTGGTCCTTCATCAACGCGATCAACGGCGAGACCACGACCGTAAGACCGGGGCGGGCGAGAGCCGGGAGCTGGAAACAAAGGGATTTACCGCCGCCGGTGGGTAGGAGGGCGAACACGTCTTTGCCTGCGAGGGTGGCGTCGATGATGTCGCGCTGGAGGGGGCGAAATGTGGAGTAGCCGAAGGTGCGCTTCAGGAGCGCGGCGAGATCGGGCGTGGCGGCGGGCATGGACCGGAGAACCTAGGCGTGCGAGTGCGGCGAGCGCACGGAAAAATTTTGCGGCATGGAGCGGAAGGTCGGGCGAGGCGAAAGTCCGTTCGAATGGCGTTGGGATAAGCCGAGAAAAGATGCCGGGCGCGCAGCTTGGCGTTGCCAATTCGGTGGGTGTGGCCGATGTAGAATGACGTGGCTTCATTTCCTCCCTGCTCATTTCTGACCGGACGAACTCTGCGGGTGGCGTGGTTGAGATGGTGGATATGCGGGTTGTTCGCGACGAGTGGAGTGATGGCCGCAGATTCGCGGCCGGTGGTAGGACCGGGGGCAACCAAGGAGGAAGTCCTCGATGCGTATGGTTGGCCGACCGGGCAAACGCAGGCGGGTGCGAAAGAGATTCTCACGTATCCGCAAGGCCGCGTGATTCTGGACAAAGGACGCGTCGAAGTCGTGGAATTTTCCATGAAGGTGCCGTGGCCGGCAGCGAAAGCACGGCCGGGCACCGCCGGCATTCCCAGCAGTGGAGATTCGTGGTTCACGAGTTGGCCGGAGGTTTTGCGCGAGGCGCAGCGACGGCAGGTGAGAATCTTGGCCGTGTTTACCGGTTCGGACTGGTCGCCACCGAGCAAGCAGTTTTTGACCGAGGTGGCCGAGGCCCCGGATTTCCTGACGGCGTTTTTAGGGAGTTTTGTGTTGTTAAAAATCGACTTTCCGACGCGGATCACGCAGCTGAAGGATTTGCGCGATCAGAATGCGGAGTTGCGGGAACGTTTTGAGGTGACGACGTATCCGGCGCTAGTCGTGCTGGAGTCCAACGGAGCCTTGGCGGCGCGGGTGGATTTGAATAAACTGCGGGCCGGCGATTCTTATCTTGTGCAGGTGGTGAGAGCAGTGCGCGAGGTCCGCAGCAGCTTGAGCCCTTCTCCCGGAGGGGGCCATGGAGCGCCCGGATTGGGTGCGGACAGCAAAGCCACCCCGTTGACGTTGAACGCCAAGGTTCTCGTACCGACGCCACCAGCTTCGGCTGCGGTCGGCAGCGCGACCGCAGCATCGCTGTCGTCGGCGGGGTTTGCGCTGACGTGGGGGCTAGGTGGAGGGTCGTTTTTGGCAGTGGTGTTGCTGTGGTTTTTTTGGCGGAAGCGGGCGACTGTGGTGAGTGACGTGACCACGGCGGCCCAGCGCGTCGCGGATGCGGCCAGCGGGGTGCCGTCCGTCGTGGATCTCGCCGAATGGTCACATGGTCGATTGCGTGCGGTCGTGGGGGCGCTGGCGCAGACCGATGGTTATCAGGTCGTCGTGAGGGCGGGCGGGAGTGAAGGCGATTTGTCGCTGGTGCGCACAAGCGAGGAGCGCGTGAGCGTGATTGTGATGTGTGCAGTTGCTGCTGCCGGACCGGTTTCGGCGAAGCGGCTGCGCGAGTTGTATGGCACGATCACACTCGAGGAAGTGGGCACCGGGTGGTTTGTCGCGGTAGGAGGGTTTTCGGCGGAAGCGCGGGTCTATGCGCAAGAGCACGGCTTGTCGTTGATCGGCAAAGAGGGACTGAGGGAGCAATTGCGGGCGTTGACCGAGCGCGACCTCGCCCACGTCCTTGCGCGCAGAAAGTGAGGCGTGCCTTTTGTGGCCCCCCGCCGCGGACATAATTCCGCGCCGAAAATATCCAAGAACACCACGGGACAGCCCTGCCGAACTGCTTGTTTCAGTCTGGGGCCACCGAATTCTAATAGCTTGGTTTGGCGCAACATGGACACGTTCTTCTTCCCGCATACTAAGCCCAAGGGACAATCGCACAATAAACAATATGTTAAATACTTGCTTTCACTTTTACTCCCGCCACGAGCGGAATGGGTGCAGCGAGAAAGATCGCGCAATTGCGTTACCTATCAATCTGAACCTTCCCTGCGTCACATTTCGAATCCACGCTTGATTTCACCGCTATCCGCCGAACACTTTCCCTTTTCCTAAAACCGCACCACCTTCCGTGAGCAAGAAACCCAGCGCCATCGCCGACAAAAAAGCCGAGTCTGCCGTCAAGGCCACCGACTACGCCCTAGCGCCCATCAACGCCTCGCTCTCACCTACGCAAAGGATCGAGCTTTATAGGACGATGCTCCGGATCCGACGGTTTGAGGAGCGTTCGTTGCGTGCTTATCAGGGCAAAAACTCGACCGGCGGCACCAACATCGGTGGGTTTCTTCACCTCTACATTGGTCAGGAAGCTGTGGCTGTCGGTTGCTGCTCATTGATGGGCAAAAACGACCACGTGATCACGGCTTATCGTGATCACGGCCACGCCATCGCTGTCGGCATGGACACGAAACCGCTTATGGCCGAACTCTTCGGCAAAATCACCGGCTGCTCCAAGGGCAAAGGCGGCTCGATGCATTATTTCGCGCCCGACAAAAATTTCTGGGGTGGTCACGGTATCGTTGGTGGTCAGATCCCGCTCGGCACCGGACTTGCCTACGCGCTGAAATATCAGGGCAAGAAAGGTGCCGCTATGGCCTTCATGGGCGACGGAGCTGTTAACCAAGGTGCTGTGCATGAGGCCTACAATCTAGCCTCCCTGTGGAACCTTCCCGTCGTCTTCGTCATCGAAAACAACGGCTACTCGATGGGCACGAGCCAAGAGCGCTCCTCCGCCGGTGAACTGGCCAAACGTGCCGAAGGCTACGACATGGCCTGGGGGCAATGCAACGGTCACGACGTCTACGAAGTGCGCGCGACGATGGACAAACATTTGACGCTCGCCCGCGAAAAATCCCGCCCCAGCACGGTCGAGATCGACACGTATCGCTACCGCGGACACTCCGTCGCCGATCCCGACAACACCTATCGCACCAAGGCAGAAGTCGAAGAGTATCGGAACAACAAGGATCCGATCCAGGTTTCCCTGCACAAACTCCTCGCCGAGGGCGTCCTCACCGAAGCCCTAGTTGAAAAGATCGACGCTGAAGCCCGGGCCGAAGCCGAAAGCGCCGCAGAGTTCGCGGATGCGAGTCCTTACCCCACACCCGACGATATCCAAAAGGACGTTTATTGGGAGAGCGATCATCCTTCCGAGCGCAAATCGGAAGGCCGCCTTTTCTTCGACTGAGCTCGCCCCTGTCCGGCTCTCCACCCTCAACTCACAAGCTCTCAACTTTCCGCCGTCCGATGCCTCAGATTACTTACCGCGAAGCTATCCGCCACGCCCTCGCCGAGGAACTCACCCGCGACCCTAACGTTGTCGTGATGGGCGAGGAAGTCGCCCAGTTTAACGGGGCCTACAAAGTCACCGAAGGCCTGCTCGCGAAATTCGGGCCAACGCGCATCGTGGACACGCCCATCTCTGAAGCTGGCTTCATTGGTCTCGGTGTCGGAGCGTCGATGCTCGGTATCCGCCCCGTGATGGAGCTGATGTTCTGGTCGTTCTACTCCGTCGCGTTTGACCAAATCCTGAACAACGCCGCCAACGTCCGCTATATGAGCGGTGGCCAGATCAACTGCCCAATTGTCATCCGCGGCCCGGCCAATGGCGGCACCAACGTCGGTGCCACTCACTCGCACACCCCGGAAAACGTTCTCGCGAACCACCCCGGCGTGAAGGTCGTCGTGCCTGCCACCGCCTACGATGCGAAGGGCCTGCTGAAGTCCGCCATCCGCGACAATGATCCAGTCTTCTTCCTCGAGAATACCATTCTCTACGGTGACAAGGGCGAGGTCCCCGAAGGCGAATACGTCATCCCACTCGGCAAGGCCGATGTGAAACGCGTCGGCCAGGACATCACGATAGTGACCTATGGACGCTGTGTAATCCATTCCCTGAAGGCCGCCGAAGTGCTCGAAAAAGAACACCGGATCTCGGTTGAGGTTATTGATCTCCGCACGATTCGTCCCCTCGATTTCGATACCGTCCTCGCCTCGGTCAAGAAAACGAATCGCGTCCTCATCGTCGAAGAACAGAAGCCCTTCGCCAGCGTCGGCACGCAACTCGCCTACATGATCCAGCGCGAAGCTTTCGACGACCTCGACGGCCCGATCCACCGTCTCGCCACCGTTGACGCGCCCGCGATCTACAGCCCGCCCGTCGAAACCGAGCAGCTCCCAAACCCCGGTCGCGTTATCAAGGCCGTCCTCGCCGCAATGGCGTAAATCGTCACGACCATCTCGCACGCTTCACCGGCTTTCCGACTCACTGCACGCGATCCACTACTAGCCACTTTTTTTCCCATGGCCCAACTCATCGACATGCCAAAACTCAGCGACACCATGACGGTGGGCACGCTGGTCAAGTGGCTGAAAAAGGAAGGCGACGTCATCAAAGCTGGTGATATGCTCGCCGAGGTTGAAACCGACAAAGCCACGATGGAGTTGGAGAGTTTCTTCTCCGGCACGCTGCTGAAAATATTTTCCGCCGCCGGCGCCCAAGTCGCCATTGGTGATCCGCTCTGTGCGATCGGCAAGCCCGGCGAGATCGTCACCGCTCCCGAACCAAAGACCGCTGCCCCAACTGCCGCCGCGCCCGCTGCCGTCGCGCCAGGTCCGATGCCAAGTTCCGCGCCAGCGCCCGTGCCATTCTCCAAACCGCAACCCCTGGTCCCCATCCCCTCCCAGCCGGACTCCGGTCGGGTGCGCATCTCACCGCTCGCCCGAAAGCTCGCCGCGGAAAAGAAGATCGATGTTACTCGCGTCACGGGCACTGGTCCAGGTGGTCGCATCGTCCGCGCCGACATCCTCGCCGCAGAGCTCAACCCTCCGGCTGCGAAAACCGAGGCGGGTCGCACCTTCACCGGCGGCAACCTCTCAGCCCGCGGCCCCGTGCAAGAAGAACGCCTCGTTCCTGTTTCCACCATGCGCGGCGTTATTGCCAAGCGTATGCTCGAATCGACGACCCAGATTCCCTACGTCTACCTCGACATTGAGCTGGATGCTGGCCCGCTCATGGCCCTCCGCGAGCAGCTCAACACCGGCCTTGAAAAAGACGGCGTCAAACTCTCCGTTAACGATTTTATCCTAAAGGCCTGCGCCGACGCCTTGCGCCGCGTGCCCGCCGTCAACGCCTCGTGGGAAGCCACGCACCTCCGCCACCATAGTGCTGCTCACGTCGCGTTTGCCGTGGCCATGGAAGACGGTCTCATCACCCCCGTGATCCGTGACGCGCATCTTAAGAGCATATTCCAGATCAGCACCGAGGCGAAATCGCTCGGTAAGAAAGCCAAGGAGAAAAAACTCGTGCCCGCCGAATTTACCGGTGGCACATTCTGCGTTTCCAATCTCGGCATGATGGGCATCCCGAAATTCACCGCCATCATCAACCCGCCTAATGCGGCCATCCTCGCGGTGGGCACGACCGTGACCAAACCGGTCGTGAAAAATGGCCAGATCGTTATCGGTCAGACGCTCACAGTCACGCTTTCGTGCGACCACCGCGTCTTCGACGGCGCTGTTGGCGCTCGATTCCTCGGCGCGCTCAAGACGCTCTTGGAGTCGCCCGCGTTGCTCTTGGTCTGAACGCTGGCACACACGACGCCATTTCCGCCGAACCGATGGCCTTCCGTGGCGTAGTCGGGCCGCGGCCGCTTCCAGCGGGCCGCACTGGGTTCTCCAACGGTTGTTTCACGCGCGAATTTCGGGTACTGATCTCGGCCACCGATTGCTGCCAAAGGCGATTAAACGCCAGGCTGTCCGAGGTTTCATTTCGCCTCATCGGCGAATCCCTATCGCGCCCCGGTTGATGCTCATCACCGCCGCGCTTGCCCCCACGCGAGCAAACCACACAGCCCGAAACCCACCGCGTTGATCGTGCCGTGCACGGCGCGCATCCATGGCGCCGTCAACCACCCCATCGTCGCTCCCGAAAGCCCGGGCGCCGCGTAAGCCGCCGCCAGCGCCATCCCGAAAAAAAGCGCGACGCCCGCGACGAAAAACAGCCCGCGTTGCACCATCGCACCATTCGCGTTTCCGTTGGCTTCGAGCGCGAGTCGCACGTGCAGCACCGCCACGGCGCTGCCCGCCAGCGCCAGTCCACATCCGGCCGCCCCTTCGAACGCCGGCCCCCAACCCAGCTGTTTCGCGGTGATACCCGCTGCCACCGCCGGCACCCCCAAGAGCACCCCGACTGCCGCGCGAGTGGCGAACCGCGACTCCGGAAACGCCCGCACCGTCAGCCCGGCTAACAACGGCAGCAATAATCCCGCGAAATGAAAATGCACCGCCGTCAGCGTCACGATAGCCTCGTCAAACCCGAGCGGTCGATACCCCGCCCGATCCGCAAAAACCCACGTTCCGCCTACGCCCAGAAAGATGAACGCGAGGTCGCCGCACACCCGATCGAAAGATCGCCGCCATCCCCCGTGCCGCGCGCGCAGCCAACCCGCCGTCGCAATCATTCCGCACACGACCACCCACGGCAACGCCGCGAGCGCCGCCACTCCACCCGCCGGCAATCCACAAGCCCACGCGAGCAACAGGGCCGCTGGCAATTGCGCCACCCGCGTCCAAGCCACCCACCATACCGCCCGGTCGGCCTCGTCCTGATCGTCCGTCAGTTCCAACGCGAGCGGCACCAAGACGAGCGCGGCGAACAGCAACATCGCTTGCGCCCACGCCCCATGCTGAAAACTCGGCACGCGCCACGCAGTCCACGCCGCCCACACCACTCCGCCGGCCACGGCCCGTTGGTGGGCATTCATGTTCGATTTCCTTTCCGGCCTCCAGTGCGCACTAAAATCATTCGTCCCATCGAGCCGCGCGCGCCGCCGCTCTGCAAGCTCTGCCCATTCCGTCGTCTCCTCCCCTCTCCTTTCGCCCGGCCTCATCTTTTTCGTGTGTTTCGGGTGTTTCGTGATTTCCTCCACTGCATGAAATCGCGCAAAGACATCGTCGAAAACTGGCTGCCCCGTTACACCGGCGTGCCTCTTAAGGAATTCGGCGAATACATTCTCCTGACCAATTTCGATCGTTACGTCCACCTCTTCGCCCAGTGGCACCGCGTGCCGATTCGCGGTAGAGATAAACCGATGCCTAGTGCCACGGCCGGCGATATCACGATCATCAATTTCGGCATGGGCAGCGCCACTGCCGCCACCGTGATGGACCTCCTCAGTGCGATCAAACCCAAGGCGGTCCTCTTCCTTGGTAAATGCGGGGGCCTGAAACATCGCGCCGAACTCGGCGATCTCATCCTCCCCATCGCGGCCATCCGCGGCGAGGGCACGAGCAACGACTACTTCCCTCCCGAGGTGCCCTCGCTCCCGGCCTTCGCACTTCAGAAAGCGATCTCGACCACGATCCGCGACTTCGCCCGCGATTACTGGACCGGCACCGTTTACACCACCAACCGCCGCGTCTGGGAACACGACGAAGTCTTCAAAAAATATCTTAAAAAAATCCGCGCTCTCGCGATCGACATGGAGACCGCCACGATCTTCATCACCGGTTTCTACAACGAAATCACCACCGGCGCACTCCTGCTCGTTTCCGACCAACCGATGACGCCCGACGGCATCAAGACCGCCGAAAGCGACAAACAGATCGATGAAACCTACGTCAACGATCACCTCAAGATCGGCATCGCCTCGCTCAAGCAGCTCATCAACAAGGGCGTCACCGTAAAGCACCTGAAGTTCTGAACGCCCGTCGCCCTTTGTAGGCGCGGCCGGTGGCCAGGTATTCCGCCTCTCCGGTCGGTTGTCGGCCCGGCCAGCGGTCGCGAACTCCGCCTCAGTTTACCACCTGAAACTCAAACGGCGTGAACACTTCGCTGCCCCCCAAGTTTACCTGCGCCCAGATAACATACCTCCCCGCGCGGGGAATGGTGATTTTGAAATTCAACTCCGGGCGCAACGCATCCGGTTTTTTATCCAAATCAACCTCGGCGGGATGCAAGTGCGCGAAGCCACTCCGCACCTCGTCAAACGCCACGAGATGCGCCAACGCACCCATCACCGGTTCCATCGGCACAGCCCCGCCGTCCGCGCGGGTCACCGAGAATTTCAAATCCGTCGGTTGCCCCGCTCGCAACGGTGCCACCACGGGGACCAATTCAAACGCATAAGTCCGCCGCTCGTCGTCGGACCACCCCAGCCCGTTCGCACCACGTTCCGCGGCCACCCCAGCGACCACCGCGTCGGCGCTCGCGTACAATCCCCGTCCCGTCGCCAGCGGGGTGAAGTCAGCAAACACCCGATACGCCCCGCCCAACCGCGGCGTCCACGTCACGGTCCACTCACCTCGCGTCCGCCCCGGCTCGGGATGCACGTGCTGGTAGTCGGTCAACGAAGGATCGACGATTAACAGGTGCAGCTTTCGCGTGTGCGCCACAAGCAGATCCTGCGGTTCGATGAATTTCCCGCTCGACGTTTGTAATACCACCACCCCCGTGGCCTCGCGGCCGGCCATCGGAGCCACCTCCCAGCGCGTGGTCATCGCGACTGGCGACGGCACCGCCACCACCGGGATGAACTGCGGATTTGACGGATCGCAAAATTCGATCGCGTTCTGCCCACCCACGCGAAAATCCATGTGATTCAGATTCGTGCCCGTCGGCAGGAATCGCATGCCCCAAAACACCGCGAGCGCCCCCGACGTGATCCACGCAATTTGCTTCCATTGTTTTGATTCCAGCGCCGCCGTCGCTGTCGTCACCTTCGCTGCGCTCACTTCCGCATCCTCGCTACAAATTCCTTCGGCTCCCACGCACTGCCGTCTGCGCGGTGCACGATCTTTCCGTCTGGTCCGATCAGCAACGTCGTGAGCGTGTGTTGCAAGAGGTCGCCCTTGAGTTCCGCGATCACTCCAAACTGCGTCAGTAAATCCCGCACCGCCGCCTCCGGTCCGGTGAGCAATGAAAAATTCTCCGTGTCGATCCCTCGCGCCACCGCGTACTCCTTCAAGACTCCGGGCGTATCGTAGGCCGGCTCGAGCGTGATCGATACAAATTCAATTTCCTTGGCCTCCGCTTCTGCCGCCATTTTCTGCGCGGCGATCATCTTGGTGGTCGAAGCCGGGCACATCGTCACGACCGGACAACGGGTGAAAATGAAATTCATCAGCACCATCTTCCCGCGAAACCGCCCGCTCTGCACCACGCGTCCCTCTTGGTCGAACAGCGCGAAATCCGGGATCGCCTCGCCCACCTCGCGATACGCATTTTTGCCGCGCGTAAACGTATCTTGCCGCAACTGCATCGCACCGGCCGCGACCGCCGACGTCGTCGCGGTGTCGTTTGGCCAGATTTTCTCCAAGCGAAAATCGCCGTCCTTGCTCGGGATCATCTCTGCCCGGATTTTCTGCCCCGGCTTCGCCCCGGCCGCATCGCCGCTCGAAACCAAAAACTCCATCGTAATCGCCGGCATGTAGCCCTTGATCTCGTCATGAAACACGACGAGCACTTTTTTCGCCAAGTCCACCGAGACGATCTCTCCGGTTAGCGCATAACGTTCCGCCGCCACCACCTTTACCGTCGTTGCCCCCTCCGTCTCCCCCTGACCCGGGACCGACGACACCGGCGCAGTCGTGGTTGTCTTGCCCACGTCTTTCACCTGCACCGACTTTTCCGCTGGTGAGCAGGCCACGAGGCCGAGCGACCATGTCGCACCGACCCAGATGACGGCAGCATAAGATTTCATCACACTACGGATTCGCTCGCAGATAACTTTGTCAAAGGGTTTGCGGACGACAGTTCCCGACCTTCTTCTGACCGGTCAACTTACTCATGGCCTCGTCCTCCCACGCTCCACTCACTGCCACCCACCAGCCTCGGCTCGCGCTCTTTGCCGCCTGCGCCAGCATTTGGGTTTTTGTGCTGGTTGCGTTGGGCGCGTTCACCACGAGCATTGGTGCCGGGATGGCCTTCGTCGACTGGCCGCTTTCGAATGGCTCGGTCAACCCCGCCGGTTGGCTCACCGACATCGCGATGTTTGCCGAACATTCACATCGGCTCTCGGGCGCGACGATGGGGCTCATCGCCATCGCCCTCGCAATTTGGCTTTACCGCACGGAATCCCGGGCGTGGTTGCGCCGCCTCGGTTGGGTCGGCCTAGTCATCGTCGGCCTCCAAGGCTTTATCGGCGGCCAGCGCGTCTTGCTCGACGCCACGCACGTCCCGGGTTTCGAAATGTCGCTTGGCCAGATGCTCCGCGTGCCCCACGGAGTTCTGGCGCACATTTACGTCTGTCTCCTGATTGCGATCGCCGCCGCCTGCTCGAAGTCCTGGATTGAGCAACCGCACGCCAGCAGCCCCCGCGTTCGCCGCATCGCTGTCGTCTGCACTGCACTCCTGCTCGTGCAGCTAGTGATCGCGGTCTTCATTCGTCACAACGCGGCCGGCCTCGCCATCCCCTTCTTCCCCTACTCCACGGCGCAAAACGCTCTCTTGCCCCCCCAGTGGGATTTCCGCGTTGCACTCCAATTCGCTCACCGCGTCATGGCTCTTGTGCTCACCGTTGCGCTGCCCGCCCTCGTCATTTTCGTCCGTCGCGACCGCGCCTCGACGCTACCGATGCGCGCCGCCGCGTCCGCGCTGATCAGTCTCCTCACCCTGCAAATCTTCCTCGGTGCCCAGATTATCTGGACCTTCCGCCGCTCCGATGTGACCACCGCTCACGTCATCGTGGGTGCGCTCACCCTCGCTACGACTTTTTGGCTCACGTGGACGGCCCACCGCGATTCACTTGAGCAACGTTCTCTCGCACCATGACCATCGAAGCCGCGCCCACCGCCTCCGCGAAATTGCGGGACTATCTCGAGCTCACGAAACCCCGGCTCAGCCTGCTCTCCGTGCTCACCGCGCTCGTCGGCTATTTGGCCACGCGCCCACCGTCTAATCCCTCCAAGCTATTCTTTTTACTGATCGGCACCTCGCTCGCCGCCGGGGGCGTCGCCGCGCTAAATCAATGGCTGGAGAGCGACACCGATGCGCAAATGAAGCGCACCGCTGACCGCCCCATTCCCACCGGCAAAGTCGCCTCCGGCTCCGCATTCGTCCTCGGTGCGTTGATGTGCATCGCCTCGCTGTTTCTGCTCTTCGCGAAAGTAAACCTGCCCGCCTGCCTCTTCACGCTGCTCACCATTTTTTCGTATCTCGGCTGGTATACCCCGGCGAAACGCTGGTCCATTTGGAGCACCGAGATCGGGGCCATCGCCGGCGCGTTTCCTCCGCTCATCGGCTGGGCGGCCGGTGAAGGTCGCGTCACTACTCTTGGTTGGATTCTCTTCGGCATTCTCTTTTTTTGGCAAATTCCTCACTTCATGGCGATCGCGTGGATTTACCGCCGCGACTATTCGGTCGTGCATTTTCCCATGCTCCCCGTGCGTGACGAAGCCGGCGGCAAAGTTGCCGCGTGGTCGCTCTTCAACACGCTCGCCCTGGTCGTGGTGAGTTTGCTCCCCGTCTACTGCGGATTCGCTTCCCTCGCTTATGGCCTGGCCGCCGCCGCCGGGGGCGCGTGGTTCGTCTGGCGCGCCGCCGTTTTCCTGCGGGCCGACGGTCGGGACGTCTCCGCCCGTAAACTTTTCCTGTGCTCGATCGCGTACCTCCCTCTTGTCTTGGGCGCACTCGTCGCCGACCGGATGATAAATTTCTGAACTGCCCCGCGAATAATCGACGGCGCACTGCAATCCATGCCGTTAAGTTGCGCCTGCCACTAATCTCTTCCTCGCCTCTTCGCCTGTTCCACCATGACCGTCTCCGACATTCCTGCCATCAATGCCACGCTCAACGGCATCGCCTCGCTCCTGCTCACCGCCGGATTCATTTTGATCAAGACTGGTCGTAAAGACGCGCACCGTCGCGTGATGATCTCGGCGTGCATCATCTCGGTGATTTTTCTCTTCGGGTATGTCTCCCACAAGATTCTCGTGCAGGGCGTGCACACGCCCTTCGGTGGTCACGGTCTCATCGCCAAAATTTACTACACGATGCTGATCTCGCACATTATTCTCGCCGCCAGCATTGGTTACCTTGTGCCCCGCACCTTTCTGTTTGCGATTCGTGGCGATTTTGAAAACCACAAACGTTGGGCGAAATTCACGTTCCCCATCTGGTATTACGTCAGTGCCACCGGCGTCCTCGTCTATTTCTTCCTCTATCAGTGGTGGCCCGCCGCCCGCTGATCCGCGCGACTGCCGGCACCACACGCCTCGGTGCGCCGCAGCCCGCCCGACGTCGCTCCCTCCGAGAGTGTCGGCCGAGAGCGCTCTAACCCGTTGGCCCCGCCAGGTCCCTCCCCCTCCGTGCCTCCCCGCTATTTGGCAGGCACTTTTTGCCAGCCCAACTCGGCTTGCAGAAAAAATCTTCGCGCTCAAAAAGATTCTCGTCCGCCGACATTGTTCGCCAGCGCCGCCAAGCGACGAGCATTCAAAGACGCGCAGGCAGAAGACATAAAAAAGCCGGGCGTGGCAGCCCGGCTTCAGTGACTGGAGAACAGCGACGCCGTCGTCGTGTTTTCCCTGTCGTATTATTTGACGATCAACACGCCCTTCATGCCGACGGCGAAATGCGCGGGAAACGAGCAAACATACGGATATTCGCCAGCCTTGAGATCCTTGAGGATGATCTCCTCGCTCTTGCGAGGCCCAAGCAGCGCAGTCGCCGCGACCACTTGGCCTTTCAGTGATTCAGGAATGTAGTCAGTGGCCTTCGCAGTCATGGCGGCAGCGCAAAATGCCCCGCCATCGGTGCCGGGCTTGAGCACGACGAGGTTGTGGCCCATCGCCTCTTTCGGAAGGGTGCCATTGTTGGTCAGCACTATCTTGATCGTCTCACCGGCCTTGGCCTCGATCGTCGCGAGGCTGAATTTCATCGTGTCATTCGCCGTGATCTCAATCACCCGGGGAGCGGCGGCCGCCGGGGCAGCGACCGCAGCAGCCTTCACCGGAGCGGTCGACGTCGCCGCAGCAGGAGCGACGTCTTTCTGGCCGCAGCCAGAGAGAGCAATGGCGAGAAGAGAAACAACGAAAGGGAAACGAATATTCATGGGACGCGGAACGTGGGAGGCCGCCGGACAACTTGCAAACCAGAAGGCAAAGAAGCGCCCGGCGCTAATGTCGGACGCAGCGCGGTTAATAATTTGGCGGTCATCGTGCTGAAGATTGCGCGCCGCACGTAGCACTGAAACAAAATCTCTGAATATGGCTTGAAATGCCAAGGCGTTCGCAAACTCTCTTGCGCCTTGGCGTCCACGCCCCACCACCTTTTCTCACGACAGCACATCATGCGATTGACCACCCTCCTCCCGAAACTCGCCCACTGGGGCCGCGCGGCCGTCGCGTTTGGCGGCTTGTCCCTGCTCACCGGTTGCGATCTGAACTTCTGGCGGATGGACGGCCACCAATCGACCATGGTCGTCGATGGGCCGGTAGCCAAATCGCAACTCGATGTGTTCATGGTCACGGTGTGGGTGACCCTCGTGGTCTTTATCATCGTCGGTGCAGTCCTCGCCTACGCGACGTGGAAATTCCGCGCCAAGACGGAGGCGGACGAGCATGCGGAGCCACCCCCGCAGAGTCACGGCAACCCCATGGTGGAGATCGGCCTCATTGCTGGATCGGTTTTCGCCCTCGTGATCATCGCCGTGCCCACGCTGAAATCGATCTGGTATACCTACGATATCCCCGGTGGAGAAACCCGTCCCCAGCTCGACGCACTCATCAAAAAAGGCGAAGCCTACGAAGTCACCGCCACCGGCCTCCAGTGGTGGTTCAAGTTCGAATATCCGCTGGAGCAGATCAACGGTGTCGGTTCGCTCGTCACCAGCAACGAGCTGGTGATTCCGACCAACCGCCCCGTGCGCATCAATCTTCGCACCTCGGATGTCATCCATTCGCTCTGGATCCCCAAGCTCGCCGGCAAGGTCGACATGATTCCGAACCGCGCGAACCACCTTTGGGTGCAGGCCGACAAGCCGGGTTATTTCTGGGGCCAGTGCGCCGAATATTGCGGTGATTCCCACGCCGTGATGCGTTTTCGCGTCGTCGCCCTTGATCCGAAAGAATTCAACGAATGGCTCGAGGCTCAAAAACTCCCCGCCCGTGACGTCGCGCCGAAGCCAGCCATCGCCGGTGCACCAAAAACCCAGTTCGCCGCACTCCGCGCGTTCAAGCAAAACGAATACGGTTTTACCGATAAGTATGCCGAGATTCCGTCCCGCCCACCCTTGGATTCGTGGCGCGAGAAACAGAATCCCGAAAAAGGCGAAGACGCCGCGCTGGTTGCGAAAGGCAAAGCGCTCTTCACCGCCAAGACATGCTTGGGCTGTCACGCTGTGCGGGGCCACGGGGCAGCGGGTATCACCGGCCCGGACCTCACCCACGTCGGCGCACGCACCACGATTGCCGGCGGTCTCTTGGAGAATAATTCGGAGCAACTCCGTCGCTGGATCAACAATCCCGAGTCGGTAAAACCCGGCAACAAGATGGCCCTCAGCTACGCTCGCACGGACTACTACGGGAAACCGATCGACGGCATTAAACTCACGGCGGAGGACGAACTCGCCCTCGTCGCCTACCTCGAAAGCCTAAAATGACCGGTCTCGACCGTTCACTCTGAGCCCCGCTCTCGCACCGCTTTACAAAAACATTCTCATGGATCTGGCCCACTCTGCCCCTCTCACCAAAGACGATCACGCGCCCTCGGCGCAGCCCACAGTGCTGTGGATTCCTACTGCGAAGACGGGACTCATGATGTGGCTCACCACGGTTGACCACAAAAAGATCGGCTTCCTCTACGGATTCTTTGCGCTGATTTTCTTCATCGTGGGCGGCTTTGAGGCGCTACTCATCCGCGCCCAGCTCATGTTCCCAAACGGCACCGTCCTCACCGCGCAGCAATACAACACTATGTTCACGATGCACGGGACGACGATGATCTTCCTGGCCGTGATGCCGCTGTCGGCCGCGTTCTTTAATTTCATCATGCCGCTGCAAATCGGCGCGCGCGACGTCGCCTTCCCCCGCCTGAACGCCTTCTCGCTGTGGACCTTCGTCGCCGGTGCAATCATCCTGAACATCGGCTGGTTCATCCCCGGCCCCAACCACGGCGCCCCGGACGGCGGCTGGTTCGGCTACGCCCCCCTCACGTCCAAGACTTACATCCCCAAGCACTCGATCGATTATTGGGTCATGGGCCTACAGCTCCTCGGCGTCGCCTCCATCGCGGCCTCGCTCAACTTTATTGTGACGATCATTAATATGCGCGCGCCGGGCATGACGATGATGCGGCTGCCTGTTTTCACGTGGATGACGCTGTTTACCGCTTTCCTCCTGATCCTCTCGTTCCCTGCAATCACCATTGCGCTCGTCATGCTCATGATGGACCGGAATTTTTCCACGGTCTTCTTTGAGGTTTCCGGCGGCGGTATGCCCGTTCTCTGGCAACACTTGTTCTGGGTGTTCGGCCATCCGGAAGTTTACATTCTGATTCTTCCCGCGATGGGCATCGTCTCGGAGATTCTCCCTACCTTCTCGCGCAAACCCCTCTACGGCTACCCGATCGTAGTCTTCTCCGGTGCGTCCATCGGCTTTCTCGGGTTCGCTGTCTGGAGTCACCACATGTTCACCACGGGCTTGGGTGCCGTCGCCACGGCCGCGTTCTCCCTCCTCACCATGTGCATCGCGGTGCCGACTGGAGTAAAGATGTTCAACTGGATCGGCACACTCTGGAACGGTCGCTTGATGATGCGTACGCCCATGATGTTTGCCCTCGGGTTTGTCTGGATGTTTATGATCGGTGGATTCTCGGGTGTCATGCACTCGGCCGCTCCAGCCGATGCTCAACAGCAAGACAGTTATTTCGTCATCGCCCATTTCCACTACGTGCTCATCGGCGGGTCGATCTTCGGACTCCTCGCCGGCATCCACTACTGGTTCCCCCTCATGTTCGGCCGTCAAGTCAGCGAATTCTGGGGCAAGCTCTCTTTTTGGCTTATTTTCATCGGCTTTAACGTCACGTTTTTTCCGATGCACTTCCTCGGCCTGAACGGCATGCCCCGCCGAACTTTCACTTACGATGCCAACATGGGTTGGAACACCCCCAATTTCATCGCCTCGATCGGCGCGTTTGTCCTCGGCATCGGCATGTTCACTTACTTTGCCGTCATGGCCTACACGTTCTTCAAGGGGAAGAAGGTCGGCAAAGACGTGTGGGACGCCCGCACGCTGGAGTGGAGCCTGCCCAATCCCCCTCCCGAGTATAACTTTCGCGTCATACCAACCGTGCATGCCCGCGACGCATTTTGGTATGAGAAGCATCACCAAGATGAAATTGCCAAAGAGCAGGCTGAACACGGCAAGGCGGAGGCCGATCACGGCGGAATCCATATGCCCAACCAGTCCATCTGGCCGTTCGTAGCGAGCTTCGGTCTGCTGATTGTAGGAGTTGGCGCGACCTATTTCGATTCCGATTGGTCGCCGGGTATCCACGCCAAACTCGGCACGGTTCTAGTGGGCGGTGCGGTGACCTTCATCGGCATCTATTTCTGGTCCATCGAAGGCAACGCCGGCTACCACCTGCACCTGGACGAGCACGGCAATCCCGTGGACGACAAACACGCCAATCACTGATCCGACAGCTTAAACCTTTACCTTTCCACATGAGCAGCCACGCCGGCACCATCGACCACCATCACGACCCGAGCACGTCCACGGGCATTCCGAACAAGAAACTCCTGATGTGGGCGTTTCTCGCATCGGACTGCATGTTCTTTGCGGCGCTGATCTCGACCCATTTGATCTACCGTCTCCACCCGCCGGCCGGCGGCTTGGATCCCAAAATCGTCTTCAGTCCGGAGCTCACGTCATTCTCGACCTTTATCCTCCTGATGTCGTCGCTCATGATGGCGCTCGCCGTCACCGCGATTCAGAAAAACAACGTCAAGAGCTGCCGCTGGTCGCTCCTTGCGACCATTCTCTTCGGCATGATCTTCCTCGGGTGTCAGGTCTACGAATTCAACCACTTCGTGATCGATAAGAAAATGACCCTCTCGAACAGCCTTCTCGGGACGACGTTCTACACCCTTACCGGGACCCACGGCTGTCACGTCGCGATCGGTGTAATCTGGCTCAGCCTGATGTATGTGCGCTCGTTCAAACCTGCCCCGGTCGCCGGCCAGGCCCGGGCCTGGTTTAGCAAAAACCTCGTCCACGTGGTCGTTCTCTTCTCTCTGCTGCTCCTGTCCCTCAAAGCCACGCTGGGCCTCGTCCACGCCATCCAGGTCGAACCCACGCTCGGCGTCGCTTTCAGCCATTTCCTCAAAGCCGAGTATCTCGCGCTCCTCGGCTCGTTGGTCACCAGCGGCATTCTGATCAGCTTCGCCCGCGCCTCCGGTCCGGTCGATTTCAACGAGCACCATGCCATCGACGTCGAAGGTATGGGCCTCTACTGGCACTTCGTCGACATCGTCTGGATCGTGATCTTCACGGCCGTCTACCTGCTCGAGTATCTGAAATAAACCATTACCGAATTCTTCATGAGCGCATCCTCCTCCCACGCCCACGCTGCCGCGCACGACGATTCGCACGACGTCAGTAAATACCAAATCTACGTCCAAATCGCGATGCTCCTCGCCGTGATTACCGGCGTAGAAATCATCGGCGTCTATCTGCCTTTCGCGAAATGGCTGATCATCACGATGCTTGTCGTGCTCTCGACGGTGAAATTCATGTTCGTCATTTTCTACTTCATGCATCTGCGGTGGGACAAACCCTTCTGCACAATTCTGTTTTTCATCGGGCTGGTGCTGGCCGGCGGAACCATGTGGGCGCTCCTCGCTCTCTTCGGGGTCGAGGCCAGCCTGCCTCTCCCTACCGCGTAATAATTTAAGCAGGTTGGCCTACGTCCCTTTTGATCAGGCGGCCTCCGGGCCGCCTTTCTTTTTTCACATGATCGACTGGAGCCACTGGCACAACGAACCCTACCTCGTCGGCGGGCTCGTCCTCTTGGGCTGGCTTTGGGCCGTGCTCGCCGGCCCACTGCGCGCGCGTTTCGCTCCAACCGGAGAACCTTTCCCGCGAGCTCAGGCTTGGTCGTTTTATACAGCCCTCGTTGTCTTCTACCTCGCCGTGGGCTCACCCTTGGACCAAATCGGCGAACGGTTCTTGTTCAGCGCACACATGCTGCAGCACCAATTGCTCATTTACCCGGCCGCAATTTTTTTTCTGCTCGGTCTCCCTCATTGGATGGTCGATGCCGTGCTGAGCCGCCCCGCCTGTCTCAAACCGGGCCGCTTACTCACGCAACCGGTCATTTGCGCCGTTATCTATACTCTGGTCGTGAGCCTCTGGCACATGCCAACGCTCTATGACTGGGCGCTGCAAAACAAGCTCCTCCACGTCGTTGAGCACGTGACGTTTTTTTTGGCAGCGCTGTTCTACTGGTGGCCTTTGCTGAGTCCGTCGCGGATACTGCCTCCTATCAGCTACGCGGCCCAGATGCTTTACATGCTCGCTGTATTGATCGGGATGACTCCGGTGTTTGCCTACATCACGTTCTCCAATGACATCCTCTACCCCACGTATGAATATGCCCCGCGCCTCTTCACCAATTTCACGGCGGGTGCCGATCAACTCTTGGCCGGCGTCGCCATGAAAACCGTCGGACTAGGCGTGGCCATAACGGCGTTTGCCGTGAGTTTTTTTCGCTGGTCCCACGCGACGCACGCGGCCGATACCAAGAGATAAGAAGGCGGGCCGCCCGAGTAGCCCGCCTGAGTCTTTGGCCCCGCGCGCAATGGGCGCGGGCCTTAAAATCACGCTGTCGGTGCCACCACCGCTGGGAAAAGGTCGTCGAGCGAATCGCTCTCGGCGCTCACGTCGGCGAAGAGCCACGACGAGAGGTAGCGCTCGCTGCTGGAAGCGATGATCACGACGATCTGCTTGCCTTTGTTTTCCAGACGCTTGGCCAACTGGATGGCCGCCCAGACCGCTGCACCGGACGAGATACCGACCGCGATGCCATCCAGCGAATTTACCTGCTTCGATACCGGGCCGGAGTCCGCTTCTTTCACGCGGATGACTTCATCGTAAATCTTGGTGTTCAACACGGCGGGAACAAATCCCGCTCCGATGCCCTGCAACTTGTGCGGTCCCGGTGCGCCACCCGACAACACCGGCGACGCATCCGGCTCGACCGCGACGATTTTCACCGCCGGCTTGCGGGCCTTGAGCACTTCACCGATGCCCGTGATCGTGCCACCGGTGCCAATACCCGAAACGACGATGTCGACCTTGCCGTCGGTATCGCGCCAAATTTCCTCGGCGGTCGTCCGGCGGTGCACTGCGGGGTTCGCTGGATTGGAGAATTGTTGGAGAATGAGGCCATGCGGAATTTTGGCTGCGAGTTCCTCCGCCTTCGCAATGGCGCCTTTCATACCTTTCGGTCCTTCCGTGAGCACCACCCGCGCACCGAGGATCTTGAGCATCTTACGACGTTCGACCGTCATCGTTTCCGGCATCGTGAGGATCAACTTAATCCCTTTCGCGGCGGCGACGAATGCGAGCGCGATACCTGTATTGCCCGAGGTCGGCTCGATGAGGACGGTGTCCTTCGTGATTTTACCGGAGCGAAGCCCGTCTTCGATCATCGCGTGTCCGATCCGGTCTTTCACGGACGATAGCGGGTTGAAGAACTCGAGCTTCAGGAGGATTTCCGCCTGCGCTCCGTGCGCGGCGGCAGTGCGATTGAGGCGCACGAGGGGGGTATTGCCGATCGTTTCAGTGATGTCGTTATAGATTTTGGCCATGATGGGGGAATGATTGGCATCCAATCGAGCAGGTTGCCCGCAGCGACGCCGCTCAAAAACGTGGCATAAATTCAATGCACCCGCGAGTTCGATGATTTGGCCACAATCGTAGCTATTACTGAAGTCCGTTGAGTTACCGCAAGAAGCCGCCGGCCGTATTCAATGTGAGGTTTTTCCAGAAATCCGACGAATCCGGCTTTTCGACTGTGCCGCCCAGCGCGAACGGCGTGGCCATGAGATAGTAGCCCTTGCCGTCGGTTTTTCCATCGAGTTGGCGTGCTTGATTGAGCCCGTTGGCGAGCTGCCCCTTGGCGGCGAGCTGAAGATTGAGCGCCAACGGGCTGGTCGCAAAAGGTACGCCTGGCTTCGCGTCAATGCGACCGGTGCCGGTCAGTCTCATCATGGGCGAGAGCACCTCGATGGACTTCACCACAATCGCGGCGTCGGCACCACGCTCGACCTGCACCCCGATACCGTCAAAAGGCATATCCTTCAAAAGCTGGGCCAGTTCGGCGGCACTATTGAGACCTGCGGCCAGCTT
>CAMBVX010000004.1 GCA_945871085.1 Opitutus sp. GAS368
GCCCAAATCCATCTGCGCACTCCGCCCAAGACCAAATCACTGCTGATCTTGGCCGCGGAACTCTCAGGGGCCACCAATCTGACAGACTACATCCTGCGCGCAGCCGTCGAGCGCGCGCAAGCCGATCTCCTGAGCCAACAAACGTTCGCGCTCAAGAAAGGCCTGTGGAATGAATTCGCGAAACGGCTGGACGCGCCCGCGCGCGACTTGCCCCGCCTGCGCAAACTTCTGCTGACGCCCGATGTCTTCGCCCGCACCGCTCAATCGACCTGAGCCGCTGGGAGCGCGTCACCAAGTTGCTGCATTTGACTGCGGCGTACCTGCGCTCAACGAGTTCTTGTCTCGCCACGCGCTGGGCAACCACCAATCCGGGACCGCCAAGACCTACGTGGCGACAACTGACAGCCATATCGTTGTCGGCTATTATAGTTTGGCAGCATCATAGATCCTCTATGCGGATGCACCGACCCGCCTGCAAAAGGGCGCACCGCGCCACCCGGTTCCGGTCGTGCTCCTGGCGCGACTTGCAGTAGACCGTGCCTGGCAGGGCAAAGGACTTGGCGCCGGGTTGCTGAAGGACGCGATTATCCGCGTGTTGACCGCCGCCGAGGGCGTTGGCGTGCGCGCGTTGCTTGTGCATGCCAAGGACGAAGCGGCCAAAGCCTTTTACGAGCGTTACGATTTCGCGCCCCTACCAAATTACCCGATGCACCTCGTGCTCCTCCTCAAGGATGCTCGGCGCATCGTCAGTGGTTAATCACAAACCTGCGAACCAACCACATGCGCCGGGCCGCCGGAAAACCCGATGGTGCGTCCAAGGCCAGCGAATATCGATCGCCGATACGTCAATGACGCACCGGTGGCCGAAGTGGCGCGAATTCCCTCGGTAGTAACCGGAATTTCCCCTCGATCATTTCAACATCTCGCGCCACGGGCAGGCAAGTTCGCTGAAGACTTCAGCGGGATTGCCCTCTAAAAAACAGGTATTAGCGTCACTTTGGTTCGCGTTGAAATCGCACCTCCTCCCTCACGTATCAGTGGCTCAAGAACGACGATGCCATCACGGGTAACGCTTCCGCGACCACCGCCACGCTCACGCTCACCAATGTCCAGGCCGCCAGCGCCGCGATCTACACCGCCGTCGTCACCAACCCCATCGGCTCCGTCACGAGCGCTGGTGCCGCCTTGGTCATCACGGGCCTACCGCCCGTCGTCGCGACTGCGCCCGCCTCAATCACCAAGACAGCCGGCACCACCGCCGTGTTCACGGTCTCCGCCACCGGCTCGCCCACCCTCACCTACCAATGGCGCAAAGGCGGCACCAACCTCACCAATACCGCCAACATCACCGGCGCCACCAGTGCGACCCTGACCGTCACCAACGTCCAAACCGCCGACGCCGCCACCTACGACGTCGTCGTCTCGAACACCACGCTGCCCAACGCCACCAGCGCCGGCGCCACCCTCACCGTCACGGCCGCCGCCCCGACCATTACCCTCCCACCTGCCACCCAGACTGCCGTCGTCGGTAACATCACGACTTTCACTGTGACCGCGACCGGCACCGCGCCGTTCACCTACCAGTGGCGCAAAGGCTCCGCGAATCTCGCCAACGGCGTCACCGGAAATGGCTCCACGATCGCAGGGGCCACGACCGCCACGCTCACCGTGACCAATACCCAACTCGCCGACGCCGGCAATTTTGACGTAGTCGTGGCCAACGGTATCAACCCCGACACCACCAGTGCAGTGGCCGTTCTCACCGTGAGCGCCGTCGCCACCCCGAGCACGGTGGCTTGGAACTTTGGCGCCGGAGCCGGCACTGAATCCGCCGCGCCCACGAGCGGTCTTCCCGCCGACGTGACCGGCGGCACCGTTACCTCGGGCAACAACAACGGCACGACCACGCTCGTCACAGCCGTCTCCGTCTCCAACACCTACTCCGGTTTTTCCGCCGGCAACAACGCCGGAGCCGCCGCCCGGGTCGGCGCTCTCAACCCTGCCGCCGCCGGGTCGGCGTTTTTCCAGTTCACCCTCACCCCCGCTGCCAACAAACAATTGTCCGTCTCCGCCCTCACCTTCGGAAACCGTAGCACGGGCACGGGACCGCAGGCGTATTCAGTTTTCTCCAGCGCGGACAACTACACCACCGCGATCGCCGCGGGCACCATCAGTGCCAACAGCGCGTGGGCGCTGCATTCGCCGGCCTTTACCGCCGTCAGTGGCACGACCGGCACCGCCCTCACCTTCCGCATCTACGGCCACAGCGGAGCGGGCAGCCCCGGGGCCAACACCGCCAACTGGCGCATCGACGATCTCAAGGTGACGCTCAACACCGCCGCGGGCGCACCGTTGGTCCCGGCAGTCGCCGCAACCACTCCCGTCGGGGCCGCCACGGGCGTCGCCGGAAATGCCCCGATCACCGTCACCTTCAACCAATCCGTCACCGTCGCCACCGGCTGGTTCACGATCAACAGCGCTCTCACCGGTGGCATCGCTGCCACCGTCACCGGCGGTCCTACGACCTACACGCTCACGCCGCCTGTCAGCTTCACGGACAATGACACCGTCACCGTGACGATCATCGCGGCCCAGATCACCGACACCGCTACGAGCACGCTGAAACCAGCGGCGAACACCGTGTTGACCTTCACCACCGCTGCGGCCGTCGCGCCCACCATCGCGACCGCGCCCACGCCCCAAACCGCCGACGCCGGGGCCAGCGCCACCTTCACCGTCGTCGCCAGCGGCACCGCCCCGTTTGCGTATCAGTGGCGCAAGAACGCCGTGAACATCACCGGCAACGCCTCCGCGACCACCTCCACACTAATCCTCCCCAACGTCCAGGCCGCCGACGCCAGCGCCGGCCCTTACGATGTCGTCGTCACCAATTCCGTGAGCAGCATCACGAGCGCCGCCGTCGCGCTCACCGTCACCCCCGTCGCGCCCGCCATCACCACCGCGCCGGTTGCCGCCACCGTGCTCTCCGGCAACAACACCACCTTCACCGTCGTCGCGACCGGTACGACTCCCTTCACCTATCAATGGCGCAAAGGCGGCGTCGCCCTCGTCAATGGCGCCGTCACCAACGCCGCCACCATCTCTGGTGCGACCGGTGCCACGCTCACCCTCACGTCCATCACGTCCGCCGATGCCGGCAATTACGACGTCGTCGTGACCAACTCCGTCGCCTCCGCCGCGCCCACCACCGCCGTCGCACTCACCGTCACGCTCCCGCCCGCCAGCACGCCGACCAACTACACCGGCGGCTCCTACGCGCAGAATTTCGACGGCCTGCCCTCCACGGGCACGTTTACCTTCACCGGCAACGGCCCCTATGCGCTCGACGTGGCCCCGCCCGGCGGCGTCGGTGCGACCAGCCTGCTCGGCTGGAGTTTTGCCAAATACGCCGGCACCGGCGCCGCCGCGCTCTTCAAGTTCGACAACGGCGGCAGCAATTCCGGCGGTGCCAATTCCTACGGCACTGCCACCGCCACCGACCGCGCGCTCGGCTCGCTCGGCAGCGGTGGTAACAGCTCCCGCTTCGGCATCGCGCTCGTCAATACCACCGGCCAAACCCTCTCCACGTTTACCCTCGGCTATACCGGCGAACAGTGGCGTCACGGCGGCGCCCTCATCCCCAACAAACTCGCCTTCTCCTACGCCACCGGCGCCATCGATATCAACACCGTGGTCACCGGCGGCTTCACGGCCGCTCCCGCCCTGGATTTCACCGCCCCGATCGCCACGGCCACCACCTCCGCCCTCGACGGCAACCTCGCCGCCAATCGCGTCGTGATCGCCCCCGTCACGATCACCGGCCTGACGTGGGCTGCCGGCCAAACCCTCATCCTCCGCTGGACCGACGTCGACGATGCCGGCAGCGATGACGGCCTCGGCATCGACGATCTCACCTTCACCGCCGTGCCTGTGCTCAGCGGCCAGCCCGTCGCCCAAACGATCACGTCCGGCGGCGCCGCCACGTTCACCGTCGCCACCGCCGCCACGCCGGCCACCTACCAGTGGCGCAAGAATGGCACCGCCCTCGCCGGCATCGCCAGCGCCACCACCGCCACCCTCAGTCTCGCCGGTGCCACCACGTTGTCCGCCGGCAGCTACGACTGCATCGTGACCAACTCCGCCGGCAGCACCACCAGCGGGGCCGCCACTCTCACCGTCAACCGTATCACCGCGAGCCTCACGCTGCTCAACCTTGCGGCCACCTATGATGGTAAACCAAAATCCGCGACCGTCGTCACCAATCCCGGCGGACTGCCGCTCGTGCTTTCGTATGGTGGCAGCACCACCGTGCCCAGCGAAGCCGGCAGCTACGTTGTGAGCGCCGTGGTCAACACGTCCGAGGTCGAAGGCTCCGCCTCCGGCCTCCTCACCATCGCGCCGGCCGCTCAGACCGTGACCCTCGGCGCGCTCCCCGCCACCGTCGCTCCCGGCGTCGCCTTCACGCTCAACGCCACCGCGAGTTCCGGTCTCCCCGTCACCCTGTCCGTCGTCAGCGGCAACGCGTCCGTCGCCGGTAATTCCATCACGCTCGCCGCCACGTCGCCCGTCACACTGCGCGCCGCTCAAGAGGGCAATGGCAACTACCTCCCCGCCACCGTCGCTGAGATCACGCTCACCGCCGGCAAACTCGCGCAGACGATCACGCTCACGTCGACGATCTCCGCCCAGGTCTCGACCGCCGGCCTGTTCACCCTCGCCGCCACCTCCAGTTCCGGTCTGCCCGTCACGTGGTCACTCGTCTCCGGCCCCGCCACCGTCAGCGGCAACACCCTCGCCCTCACCGGCGCGGCGGGCACCGTCGTCGCCCGCGCCGCCCAAGCCGGCAACGTCACCTACAACCCCGCCACCGCCACCGATCTTTCGTTTGAAGTCACCGTCGCCAAACTCGCGCAGTCCATCGCGTTCACCTCGCCGCTCCCCGCCCAGGAATCCACCGCGGGCCCACTCACGCTCAGCGCCACCGCCAGCTCCGGCCTGCCCGTCACGTTCGCCCTCATCTCCGGACCCGCGACGCTTGGCGGTAACACGCTCACGCTCACCGGCACCGCTGGCACGGTCGTCGTCCGCGCGTCGCAACTCGGCAACACCGCTTTCAACGCCGCGCCGTCCGCCGACCTCTCCTTCCCCGTCACCCTCGCGAAACTCGCCCAGACCATCGCCTTCACCTCGACGATCGCCGCACAGATCTCGACCGCCGGCCCGTTCACCCTCGGCGCCACCGCCACCTCCGGCCTGCCCGTGACCTTCGCCCTCGTCTCCGGTCCCGCGACCCTGAGCGGCAACACGCTCACCCTCACCGGCACCACCGGCACCGTCGTCGTGCGCGCCTCTCAAGCCGGCAACACCACCTACAATCCCGCGACCCCGGCCGACCTCTCGTTCACCGTCGCCCTCGCCCCCGTCGCCGACGTCGCTCCCCGCATCACCACGCAACCCCTCGCCCAAGTCGCGCAAACCGGCGGCACCGCTTCCTTCTCCGTCACCGCCACCGGCACACCCGCCCCGACCTACCAATGGCGCAAGAACGGCGAAGACCTCTCGGGTGCCACCTCCGCGTCGCTCACGCTCGCCAACGTCCAGTCCGCCGACGCCGCCGGCTACGACGTCGTCCTCACCAACGTGGTCCGTTCTGTCACCAGTTCTCTCGCACGCCTCACGGTGAGCGCCACCGCCACCGCCCCCGTGATCACGCGCCAACCCGGCAACGTCGTCGCCCTCGCTGGCCGCAGCGCCACCTTCACCGTCGTCGCCACTGGCGCGCCCGCACCTATGTATCAATGGAGCCAGGGCTCCGCTCCGATCTCCGGCGCCACGGGCTCCACCCTCAGTCTTGCCAGTGTCACCACCGCCGACATCGGCAACTATGCCGTGATCGTCACCAACTCCGCCGGCACGGTGACGTCGTCCGCCGCCACGCTCGCCGTGATCCGCCGCAGCTACGCCGGCACCTATTTTGGCACCCTCGGCAACGGCGGCTCCTTCGCGCTCCGCATCAACGATGACAATACGGGCGTCTTCCTCGGCTTCCTCCCCGGCTCATCCGACGCCTTCGTCAGTCGTGCGGTCACCATCGATGACGAGGGCCGCTTCAGCTTCACGGTGAATGTCGCCAACCGCCCGCTCAGCCCGGCCACCTCCGAGCCCGCCCGCGCCGCCGTCGGCATCGTCTTCGACGGCACGATCACCGGCTCCGGTTCGCTCGCCACGTCCCCTGCCAGCACCTACGCCCTCGCGGCGACCAAATCCCCCGCCACCGGCGCGACCGCCGCCAGCGCCGGCTTCTATCAGGCCGGTTCCTCCGGCAGTTCCGCGCAAACCCTCGTGATCGTCAGCCCTTCCGGCCAAGCCTTCGTCGTGACCCAAACCGGCACGACGTCCGACGCCGGCACCGGCACGATCGACGCCACCGGCAAGGTCACCGTCACCACCGCCGCGCGCACCACGATCTCCGCCAACGTCGCCGCCGACACGACCGCACTCACCGCCACCGTTACCACCGCCGCGGGCACCACCACGACGTTCACCGGCTTTGCCGACAACTCTGCCGCCCTCGCGCAGCAGCGTATCGTAAATCTCTCGACGCGCACCACCGCCGGCGTCGGTGACCAAGTCGCCATCGTCGGCTTTGTGATCACCGGCCTCGAATCGAAACCCGTTCTCCTACGCGCCGTCGGTCCCGCCCTCCGCGGCCTCGGCGTCACGACCGCCCTCGCCGCGCCTCGCCTCGAACTCCGCGCCAACGGCGTCCTCCTCGCGACCAACACCGGCTGGAGCACCACCGGCAACGCCGCCGAGATCGCCCACGCCGCCGCCCGCTCCGGGGCCTTCCCGCTCGCCGCCGGCAGCGCCGATTCCGTGATTCTCACCACCCTCGTGCCCGGCACCTACAGCGCCCTCATGAGCGCCTCCGACGCCAGATCCGGCGTCGGCCTGGTGGAAATCTACGATCTCTCCGGCGGCTCCCTCGCGCAGAAGCTCACCAACCTCTCCGCCCGGGCCGCCGTCGGCAGCGGCGAGGGCACGCTGATCTCCGGCCTCGTCGTCGGCGGCTCCGCGCCGAAACGTGTGCTCATCCGCGCCGCCGGCCCGTCGCTCACCCAGTTCGGCGTCGCTGGAGCCCTCGCCCGTCCGGCCCTCGCGCTGTTCTCCGCCACCGGCATCGTCCTCGCGCAGAACACCGGTTGGTCCACCTCGGCCGATGCCGCCACGATTGCCGCCGCCGCTGCCCGCGTGGGTGCCTTCGCATTCGGTGCCACCAGCGCCGACTCGGCCCTGATTCTCAATCTTCCTCCCGGCGCCTACACTGCGCAGGTCACGGGTGTCGCCGGCCCCACCGGCACCGCCCTCCTCGAAGTTTACGAACTGCCGTAAAAAAGGAGGGCGCGGTCTCCGCCCCACCCTCCTCGCCCGCGCCCTAAGCCCGTAGCCGCGAGCGTGAGCGAGTGCAGGTTCGTCCCCCGCGGGGCAGGCTTTACGCCTGCCATCGCCCGCGCTTTCCTCCTGCCTCTCCGACCGATCGATCCGCGATGAAAAAACTCCTCCACACATTCTGGCCCCTGCTCGCCCTCCTTGCCTTCGCCGCCGCTCTCTACGTTTTTTCGCCTCGCTCTTCCCCTCCGCCCACCACCAGTGCCACGCCCGCATCCTCCTCCGCGCCGACGGCCCTCGTCTCGAAAACCGAAAACCCCTCCCTCGACCCCACGCGCATCCCCAGGACTCCCGCGGCCTCCGAGCCCCGCACCCGCGCTCAAGAATTCGGCACCACTTTTTTGGCTCTTCTCGCCCGCGACCCCGAAGTCGCCCTCGCCTACGTCCGCACCCTGCCGCCCGGACCCGAACGCGCCCAAGCCCTCATCGCCAGCCTCGACGCCCTCTCCCGCTCCGCGCCCGATCGCGCCCTTACCCTCGCGCGCGAACTCGTCCGCACCCGCGACGAAGCCAACCTCTACAGCCTGCTCTTCGACCGCTTCGCCCGCGCCGAGCTGCCCTCGACGGTGCAACGCCTCGCCGCCGTGCCCCCGGGCTTGCCGCGCGAAAATGCCCTCCGCGCCCTGGCTGATGTTTGGGCGACCGCCGACACTCCCGCTGCACTTGCGTGGGCCCAGACCCTGCCCGACCTCGCCGACCGTACTCCCGCGCTGGAAACCACGCTGCACAACTTGCTCTCCCGCGATCCGCTCCAGGCCATCGCGGCCGCGCAGAAACTCCTCACTGGCCCCGCGCTTGATCGCATCGTGCTCGCCTCGCTCCAAACCCTCACGGCCACCGATCCCCAAGCCGCTTCCACGCTCATCCCGCTGCTACCTCCCGGCGAAACCCAGACCTTCGCGGCCGTCGCCGTCGCCCGCGCCCTCGGCGCCAAAGACCCCGACGCCGCGCTGGCTTGGCTCAATACTTTACCACCCAGCCAAGTCCAACGTCTCGCGCTGAACAACATCCTGACCGAGTGGGTCCGCCGCGACGAGACCGCGCCCGCGCCCTACCTCGAAAAACTCCCGCCGGGGCCCGGCCTCGACGCCGGCGCCGCGCACTACGCCGGACTGCTGGCCGCGCGCGCGCCCGCCCGCGCCATCGCCTGGGCTCAAAATCTGCCCCACGAATCCGCCCGCCAAGCCGCACTCGTCTCCGCCGCTTCCGCGTGGGCCCAGAGCGAACCTGCCGCCGCCATGCTCTGGGCCTCCGCGCAACCGACCGGAGCCCTCCCGCTCGCCGGCCTCACCGGTCCATTCTCCTACTGGCTCCTCCACGACGCCCCCGCCGCCCGCGCGTGGCTCGACACCGCCCCGCTCCCGCCCGAAACAAGAGCTCAGCTCCAACCCAAATGACGCCGTCGCCATGGCCGTCGCCCTGCTCGTGAGAGCAGGGATCGCCCGCCCTCCCGACCTCGTTCCCCTCCTCTCCGCCTTTGTCTGCTCCCGAAAAAATTCTCGTCGCCATGTCCGGCGGCGTCGACAGCTCCGTCGCCGCCCTCGTCCTCCAACGTCAGGGCGTGCCCATCGTCGGTGCCTACATGAAGAATTGGATCAACGAGGATGAAATCATCGGCCACTGCCCGTGGCAGCAGGACATCGACGATGCCCGCGCCGTCTGCGACCGCCTCGGCCTTGAGTTCCGCGTCGTAAATCTCATGCAAGAATATCGCGACTGCGTCGTCGCGTATCTCCTCGACGGCTACGCGCGCGGCCTCACGCCGAACCCCGACATCATGTGCAACCGGGAAATAAAATTCGGCGTGTTCCGCACTTACGCCCGCGAACAAGGCTTCACCGCCGTCGCCACCGGCCATTACGCGCAGCGCCGACCAATCGAAAATCGGAAATCGGAAATCGGAAATCCCTCCTTCGCCCTCCTCGAAGGTGCCGATAAAAACAAAGATCAATCCTACTTCCTCGCGCTGCTCTCCCAAGCTCAGCTCGCCGCCGCCCGTTTCCCCATCGGCCACCTCCCGAAACCCGAGCTCCGCGCCCTCGCCCGCGCTGCCGGCCTCAGCACCGCCGACAAAAAAGACAGCCAAGGCATCTGCTTCATCGGCGAAGTAAAAATGTCCGACTTCCTCCGCGCCTACGTCCCCGACGCCCCCGGTCCGATCATCCGCGCCCACGACGGCCGCGAACTCGGCCACCACCGCGGCCTCCATTTCTACACCCTCGGCCAACGCAAAGGCATCGGCGTTCCGTCCAACGCCGACCACCAAGCCTACGTCGTCGTCGGCAAACGGGCTACTGACCGCGCCCTGCTCGTCGCCTTCGATCACCCCGACGCCCCCGGCCTCTTCCAACGCGAAGTCCGCGTCCACTCCCTTCAATGGAACATCGACTCCGCCTCCGTCCCCGCTGCGCCGCGCACTCTCGAAGCCCGTGTCCGCTACCGTGACCCCCGCGTCCCGATTGAATTTATTCCCGAAGGCGGTGACACCGCGTTCATCAAATTTCAGTCCCCGCAGCGCGGACTCGCCAGCGGCCAGATTCTCGCGCTCTACGACGGCGAACGGCTCCTCGGCGGCGGCGTCTACGTTTAAAAAAATTCGAGCTGAGTCCTGGTGACGGCATCAGCTGTGGCAACGGTCGGGCCAATTTGGAACTACTGTGGGGCAGGCTTTATGCCGAATGGCGGTTAAGTTTCTTTCCGGACGGCGACAGTTGTTGCCCTAGCAAAATACCAGGTCGTCGCGGATTTTTGGCAGGGGATTGGGTGGCAAGGGAATGAAAACCCAAGGAATTTATTCCGCTGCCACCCATTCCCTTGCCCTCCGGCCCCAGCGCCCTCCGTCAAAATTGGATCCGCAACCTTTCATGTAAGACCGTGAGCGGCGCCCCCTCCCGGGCGCAATGCGGGTTGCGGCATCTGCTATTGGAGGCTGTGCCGTGGATAATCATCGCCGACCATGTCATCACGCTGACGTCAGTCCGGAGAACGACAGGAAGATTCGGGACAAAAACATGAGAAGGAACCGCAAGGTTGACCAGCAGGTGAACCTTCAAACAGCTCATTTTTCTGTCGTGAATGTTCCTGTCGTGCCTGCTTCGGCGTTGAGCATTTTACCGACCTCAATGAACATGCACGATCGCGCGCGAAGCCTCCTGAGTAGTTACTCCTCGGTATTACTTAAGCGCCATTCGACTTTACACCTGCCCTGCGTTCCCCCGCTCAATACGCCATCGCGTATGACTTCAGCGACCCCTGGAGGGAAAGCTTGGCTTCATGACAGTCCGCATGCGCCTGCAATTCAAATTTCCGCAGATTGAAGCCGGGGAACACTCGGTCCCGCAGCACGCGCCACTCCTCTGATTCCACGATCGCCGGCAGATGCGTGCGCGGCGGATCGCCACAACTGCCGACGTGATTGTGCCGGCAAAAATCGCGGGCGAGCGAAACCACCGCGACCAAGTCGATATCCTCCGTAGCCTGCCGCGGGGTCTCGATCCAACGGATCACATTTACAAAGGGGCGCGGCAGCCCGCGTTTCTCCGCCCAGTACGTGGCCAAGTCGATCGTCGTGCAGCCGATAAATTTCCGCTCGGCCTCACGCAACGGCACCCCTTCCAGGCGGGCGTATTCCAGCACGGCTTGAAACCCGACGGGCTGCAGCCGCGCGAAGAGAAGTTTGCCCAAATCGTGGAGCAATCCGGCCGTGTAGGCGATGGATTCGAGCTCGTGAAATTCCATGTAGCGACACACCTGCCGGGCCAGACGAGCGACCCCGTTTTGATAGGTCCAAAATTTTGGCCAGTCGAACTGCGTCGATACCAGTAACTGCGACTCAGGGATCGTCACGAGCCCGCGCGCTTGCGCGACGAGCCGCACCTTACCGAGCAGGCCCACGGCCAACTGGGGATCATCGATGCGCCCCGCACTTTCGTCGCTCGGACTCCTCGTCTGATTCGCCGCGATCAACATCTGCGCCGCCAAGCCCGGATCACGTTCCACGACATCCATCAGCGGGCCAATGCCCGTCGGATCGCCAATTGCCGACATTTGAAACGCCGCCGCGGCCGAATCGACCACCGGGCAGCCCGTCAACGCATCGAGCGCGGAGTGCAGTTGCGGCACCGTGACGACGGGACACCTTCGTTCGGCCACCGCGTTGAACCAGAGTGCGCGCGACGAGGTCGATTGTCCGGCTTCAACCGCCGTCGCCGCCTGAAACTCCTCGGGTATCACGGCCGGATTGAGGTGATGAAAAATAATTCGGCCGGCAAACGCCACCACCTCGAGGCGCGCCGTCAGTTGGGGCCAGCTGCCCTGCACCGCGAGTTCTTCGAGTCCCCCCAGACATTCCACCACGCCCCAGGCACCGGCCGCTTCGGCCTGCGCCGAAAGGGCGCTCAGGTGTTCCCGGAACGCTTGCTCCGCCTGTTCTGCGGCACTCTGCTCCAGCCCTGCGCGCTGCACGTCCAAAGCGACGCGCAGCTCCTCCAACATTTTGTGCAGGCCTGCCGCCGGGAAGCCCATGAGTTTGCAAAACGACTTCTCCTCTTCGAAGTGACGGGCGCGCCACGGGTTGACCGTCGCCTTCGCAATCTCTGCGTAAATAAGCTCTTCGTGATACGGCTTGATCAGAAAATTCTGCACCCGCATTTCGAGCGCACTCTTCACCGCCATGCGGTCCGCATTGCCGCTGTAAAACACAAAGGGCAGCAGCTTGCGAAAACTGTCATCCTTGAAGCGATGCGCCAGCGAGAGACCGCCACCCTCAATGATGAGCTCCGAAAACACGAGATCCACCTTCACCACCCGCTCCACAAAGTCCCACGCTTCGTCCGCCGAACCGACCATCGCCAGTCGGTGATGTCCGCGCTGCAGCATACCCCGCATAGCAAGCTGGGCGACGGCACTGGGATCGATGAGTAAGATATTTGCCATGATGGACGAGTCACCCAGCGACTCGCGGCGGCCAGCTAGGCTGGTCGCCTTCGCAGCCATCGGCACAATCGCGCGAAAATTTAGGGCCACCTGCGCCTCACTGCACCGAGGCAAACACCAGACTCCCCGCCAAGGCGAGAAACACCAGACCCAGCCCGCGATCAATCCAGTGCCCCAACCGTAAAAAGCTCCGTCGCACGTCCGCGCGGGTGAAGAAAACCGCGACCAACGAAAACCACGCCATCGTGCCGAGCGCCATCCACACACCATAACCCGCCTGCACGAGTTTCGGCGTCTGCGGACTCACCACCATCACAAATAGCGAAACGAAAAACAGCGTCGCCTTCGGGTTGAGCGCATTGGTCAAAAAACCCGTCGCAAACGCGGCCCGCGACGTCGGCAGATCCACCCCGCCCACGCCGCCTCGCCCGGCAAAAACCTCCGCCTCCGTCCGGGGCTTGACGCCCAATGACTGCACTCCGAGCCAAGCGATATAGCCGGCGCCCGCATATTTCACCACAGCGAACCACCGCTCCGAGCTCTGGATCAGTAAGCCCAGCCCGCCCAACGAATATCCGACATGCAGCAGAATCGCCGTCCCGACGCCCACACTCGTCCAGATCGCCGTGCGTCGGCCATGGGCGAGGCTCTGCCTGAGCACCACGGCAAAATCCGGTCCCGGACTCGCCACCGCGAGCAGATGCGCGAGCGCGACCTTGGAAAACTCGCCCCAATAGTCGTGCATCGCCCCAAGCCTCAGAGCGCGATTTCCTTGAAGCGGGGGTCCGTCGTCATCTTGTCGATCTGTTTGCCCTCGGCAAAGACCCGCACGGCCCGATCGTCGGGAAATTTCTTTTGGGCCCTCAAGAGCACCGCCCGCGCGTCCTCGGTGCGACCGAGCAGCGCCAACACGTAGATTTGTTGGAGCAGCGGCTTCGCGTCCTTGGGCTCCGCCTTCGCGGCTTCTTCGTAGGCCCCGAGCCCCGACGTATAGGCCGTGCGCGCCGCGTCTTTTTTCCCGAGACGCACGCGCATGGCCCCGAGGTCCACCCAAAATTTCCCCGTGTCCGGACAGAGCGCCGCAGCCTTCGCGAGTAGCGTCTCGGCCCGGGCATAGTCCTTCAGCTGCAGGGCGAACTGCGCCTCGCTCACCAGCGCGGCGGCCTCCTTACGTTCCAGCGACGTCGGTTCCTTTGCTTTACAGCCCGCCGCCACCAGCGAGGCGAGGGCCACCAGAATGAAAAATGCGCGCGTCTTCATCATGAGAGCTCAATTGCGATACGTTGCCCGCCAGCCGTCAATCCCAGTGACGTGCCGCACGATTGTCGGCATGTGATCAAACCCATCCAGAACTGAACGCCAATACGGTCGTCCGAGTTCGTAGTCCCGCCTTTAGGCGGAAGGATTTTTCCGATTCCGCCTGAAGGCGGGACTACAAACTCAGAGGCTCCCTCGTCCACGCTGCACAGATTTAATCCCCCCTTGTCGGTCCTCTCTCGGTGGTCATCCCACCGCTTCCGCTTACTCCGCGTTGCCCTACATGTCCGGCGGGACGTTGGCGATGGCTTCCTCGATCGTCGTGAGGCCTTCCTTCACCTTGAGAATGCTATCTTGATGCAACGTCTTCATCCCACCGCGCTGTGCGATCTTCTTCAACACGGCCGACTCCGCCTCCTTGTTGATCGCGGCCACCAACTCCTCGTTGCTCACCATCAATTCGTGAATGCCGACGCGCCCCTTGTAGCCGCTGCCGCCACATTTCGGACACCCTTTGGGATTCGGCTTAAAAATCTGCCCGTTCCAGCCGATCGCCCGCTGCATGATTTCTTCTTCGCGCCCCACCGGCGTGTAGGCCACCCGGCAGGTCTTGCACACCCGGCGCATGAGCCGCTGGGCACACACACACAACAGGGACGAGGATACCATGAACGACTCCACGCCCATTTCGGTCAGACGTGAAATCGTCGTCGGTGCATCGTTGGTGTGCAGCGTGGAAATGAGCAAGTGACCCGTCAACGCAGCCTCCACGGCGATGCCGGCCGTTTCCTTGTCGCGGATCTCACCCACCAGAATGATGTCGGGGTCTTGCCGGAGAAACGCGCGCAGGGCCGTCGCAAACGTCAGCCCGATCTGCCGGTGCATCTGCATCTGATTCAGCCCGGGCAAAGTATACTCAATCGGGTCCTCCGCCGTGCGGATGACGATGTCCGGCGTGTTCACTTCGTTGAGCGCCGAGTAGAGCGTCATCGACTTGCCCGAGCCCGTCGGGCCACAGTGCAAAATCATGCCGTAAGGCTGGCGGATGCACTCGCGATATTTCGCCAGATTCTCCTCCGAAAAACCGAGCGCGGGCAGCGGCAACGTGGTTTTTTGTTTGTCGAGAATACGCATCACCACGCCTTCACCGTGATTGAGCGGCGCCGTCGACACGCGCAAATCCAAGTCGACGTTCTTTTTCGTGTATTGTTTGAACACGATTCGTCCGTCCTGCGGCAACCGGCGCTCCGAGATGTCCAGATTGCACATGATCTTCAGGCGCGCGATCAACGCCGGCCCGACCTTCTTCGGCAGGCGCAACTTCTCGTGACAAATACCGTCGATGCGATTGCGGACGATCACTTCCTTCTCCTGCGGCTCGATGTGAATGTCGCTGGTGCCCGCGAAATACGCGTCCTCGATGATGCGGTTCGCGAGCTGGATGATCGGGCCGGACTCCTCGTTGACGTCATCTTCCTTTAACTCACCGCCTTCGCCCCCGCCCTCGCCGTATTCGGCGCCGATCTGCATGATCACGTCGTCAAATCCGCCGCCGCCGCGATCCTGCCCTTTGGCAAACTTATCGCGGATGTCCTTCTCCCGCGCCAGCAGCCGCACCACGCGCTTGCCGGTCATCTCCTGAATCTTCGTCGGCAGCGTGACCTCGAAGGGATTGGCGAAGGCCACCAGCAGCATCTCGCCCACCTGCCCGACGGGCAGCACAAGATTTTCCTTACAGAAATCCTCCGGGATGCGTTCAAACGTCTGCGCCGTCATCCGGTAATGCGCGACGTTATAGGGCGAGAGATTCAACGCGCGGGACTTCGCCACGAGACACTGAAACGCTGTGACCTTAAATTCCTCCTGCAAGAGCTTGTCCAGCGAGTCACCACTGAGGTCCTCGGGCCGCACGGCCAACGCACTGCGCTGTTCGGGGTCGAGGCGACCCATCTCGACAAGTTTGGTGACGATCTGAAGCTGGATTTTTCCGAGGGGCATGGTCGGTTATTTTGCTGGCACGGGCACAGGGAGCGCGACGGGCAGGACCGGCGCGGCGGAGTGCTCGACCGGCAGTTTCTCCAAGTAGTCGGCGATGCCTTCGAGCGTGGTGCCGAACCAAAGGATGGGACCGGTCAGCTGTTTCTCCCAATAGGTGCGCACCGCCGGACTCAGGTAGTAGGCCGTCGCCACGAAATGAAACTCTTCTTCGCGATCAAACGGCACCGTCCACGTCGCCCAACATGCTCCCACGTCGAGGCCTTTCTTCGAATCATCGGGCACATCGTAGTCGCGCAAATCGACCAGCCCAACACCCTCGCTCTCGACGAGGTGATGCAGCACGTCGTCCTCCTTCAACACCTTCATATCGTAGGCGAGAATACCGAGGATCGTGCTCTGCCGGGGCTGTTCGGTCGCGACAATCTCGATGAGCTTTTCGTTCGCCGTCTCCAGGTCCTCAATTTTCACCAAATTGTGCTCCACGAAATTCGCCCCCAACAACCGGTTGGCGCGCATCAGGAGAGGGCGGTGTTCCTTGGACATACGGATGAAGCTTGAACTTAAGCTGCGGCGGCCGACGACACTTTTTCACGCGCCCGGAACTTGACGACCCGCTTTAGCAATTCTTTCTTCATTTTCTCCAGTCCATCGCCGGTGAGACACGAAATCTCGATCGTCTCCGCCGTCTTGTAGCGGGTCTTGAACTTCTTGAGCAGCGCCGCCGCCTCCGGGACGTCCATCTTATTGGCCACGACGAGGCGCGGTTTTTTGAGCAGTGCGGGGTCGTAAAGCTTCAGTTCGTTCAGGAGGTGTTTGTAATCATTGCGCGGGTCGCGCGCATCCGTGCCGGCCATGTCGACGAGGAAAATCAGGAGCGCGCAACGCTCAATGTGACGCAGGAACCGGTGGCCGAGGCCGCGATTTTCGTGGGCACCCTCGATGAGACCCGGCACGTCGGCGAGCAGGAGGCGTTTCGTGCCCTTCACCTCGTCGGAATAATCGATCACCCCGATCTGCGGATGCAGCGTGGTGAAGGGATACGCCGCCGTCTTCGGCCGCGCCTTGGTGATGCGTGTGGTCAGTGACGATTTGCCCGCATTGGGGAAACCCACGAGCCCCACATCGGCGATGCTCTTGAGGACCAGCCGATACTCCCCGCGCTGACCGTCGAGGCCGGGATTGGCCCGCTTCGGCGCACGGTGCGTCGACGTCTTAAAATGAGTGTTGCCCCAGCCGCCGTTGCCACCGTGGCAAATGACCACGCGTTGGCCGTCTTCCACGATCTCGGCGACCGGTTTTCCGGTCGCCAGATCGGTGACCACGGTGCCGAGCGGCATGCGCATGATGCACGGTTTCCCATCTTTTCCGTGGCAATCGGCCCCCTGCCCGTGCTCACCGCGTTCACCCCGCCAGTGCGGCTGGAATTTGTAGTCGACGAGATTGTTCGTGTTCACGTCGCCCAGCAGCACGACATCGCCCCCACCGCCCCCATCGCCACCGTTGGGCCCACCCCATGGCTCATATTTTTCGCGGCGGAAGCTGATACAGCCCCGCCCACCGTCACCGGCCGCCAATTTCACTGTGCATTCGTCAACAAACATAGACCCACGATGCAGATGGCCGCACGTTTGCCAAGGGGTGTTCCTTCACCGCCAATGTTTCTTCACCCGCCGACCAAAAGATTCCCCGCTGTTTCCCGATGGGTTGCCGATTTAGCCCCGGGTAGCCACAGACCGCCGTACCTGTGGGGTTCGGCGACATGTCCCCAAGACCGGCAGGCCGGGACGCCCTCCGCTCGACCGACCTGACGAACTCCATGGCCTCCAAGAATTGCACGGGAACCGGAGCATTGGCTTTCGCCGGGTCTACCCGCTGAAAACAGCGAGAAACCCGAATTTATTTACTGAACGACAACCCGCTTCCTCGCCGTGTGTCTTCGCCCTTACCGCCGCACGCGCTTCCGCTAATGGCGACGGGCCTTCCACCCGACTAGACGACCATCGAGGAAAAATTACACACCTTGGAAGCACGCTGCGCCGATCTTTCCCGTCAGCCGGTTACGCCGGGGACTTCGTGCACTGCGATTGCGCACCCTCGGGCAGCGGGGGAATCGCTCCCTCGCCCGCCTTCGGCAACGTGCCGTTAAGCTCCTGCCGCCAATGCGCGACGTCTCCGCCCGGGCAATAAACATAAATCATGTGCATCGGCTCATCGCCCGTGTTGGTGAGCTGGTGAAACAGGGTCGGCGGCATGAACACCGCCTGACCGGCCTTGATTGGACTGCGCTCCGTGCCCACGCAAATTTCGCCCTCACCTTGCACGATAAAATAAACTTCCTCCTGCTCTTGGTTGTGCCACGGCACCTGGCCGCCCTTGGGCTCCAAAATCGAGTAGCCCATCGAGAATCCCTTGGCCGCAATCGGCTGGCCAAGTTGGCCGACGAGGCCACGGCCCCAACGACGCGCGGGAAAGGTGCCACCGGGCAGTTTGGCGAGATCGGCGATAATCATAGTGGCCGATTTGTTGTGGGAGCCTCGGCCGGGCGCGAACTTTTTTTGGCGTTACGCCGCGAGACCACACCGCACCAGCAGCGCCTGCAGGTCGGGATCACGCCCCATAAACCGACGAAACAACTCCGCCGGATCGGTCGCATTGCCCTGACTCAAAATCGTCTCGATAAACTCCGCTCCGACTCTCGCGTTGAAAATCCCCTCGCGCTTGAACCGCGTAAACGCGTCCGCATCGAGCACCTCCGCCCACTTGTAGGAGTAGTAACCGGCGGCATACCCCACCGGATCGGAGAAGATATGTGTAAATTTCTTCACCACCGTCGGCGCCGCCGGCTCGGTCGGCGCGAGGCAGTTCGCCACCGCCGCGCGCGCCTTTCCCTCGACGTCGGCTTCACCGGCGAATTCGGCCGTCCGCATGTGCATCAAGAGGTCCATCTTCGCCAGCGCCACTTGTCGCATCGTCCCACAGGCCGAGCGAAAATTCTTCGCGGCCGTGAGTTTGAGAAAAATCTCCTCCGGGATCGCCGCCCCTGTCTCATGATGCCGGGCGAACAGGTCCAAGCTCTCGCGCTCCCACGCCCAGTTTTCCATGATTTGCGAGGGTAGTTCGACGAAGTCCCACGCGACGTTGACCCCATTGAGCGACTTGATTTCCACCTCGCCCAGGAGGTGATGGAGCAGATGCCCAAACTCGTGAAACACCGTCTCCACTTCGCGATGCTTGAGCAGCGCCGGCTTCCCCTCGCTCGGTGGCGTCATGTTGCCACACATGAGTCCGAGATGCGGCACCCGCGAACCATCGGCGCGCGGTCCGCCGGTAATCAGATAGTTCATCCAAGCCCCACCGCGTTTCGATTCACGAGGATACCAATCCGCGTAGAACGACCCGACGTGCCGACCGCGCCCATCGCGCACATCATAAAATTTCACTTCCGGATGCCACGTCTCGACTTCGTGCGCCCCTCGTTCGACCACTCGCAAACCAAACACCCGCCCCGCGAGCTCAAACAAGCCCGCGATTACGCGGTCCATCGGGAAATACGGCCGCAAAATTTCCTCGTCAAAATCGTAGCGCGACTGCCGAAGTTTTTCCGACCAGTAGAGCAACTCCCACGGAGCCAGCCGCGCCGCCTCGCCACCGGTCTGCTGCGCCTTAAACTCCTCCAACTCCTGACACTCGCGCGTGAAAGCGCCCTTGGCCCGCGCCTCCATATCCTCCATAAACGCGAGCGCCCGTGCGCCCGTTTTGGCCATGCGCCGCTCGAGCACTAAGTCGGCGAAGTGCGCCTTGTTCAGCACCGCCGCCTTTTCCGCCCGCAGCGTCAGGATGCGCCCGATCAGCGGTGCATTATCTTGCGGGGCCGTGGCTCCGATCGCGGCCGACGCCGTCCACAGCTCGCGCCTCAGCGCTTCATCGGCGAGGTAGGTCATGAACGGCTCGACCGACGGCATGTGCAGCGTGAAGCGCCAACCCGCGAGGCCCTTCGCCTCCGCCCCGCGTCGCGCCGCCGCCTTCGCGTGGGCGGGCAGTCCCGCGAGCCGCGCCTCCTCGGTCACCACGAGCTGCCACGCGTTGGTGGCATCGAGCACGTTTTCGGAATATTTCTGCGTGATCTGCGCGAGTTCCGTCTGGATCGCCTCCAGCCGAGTCCTCGCCGCGGCCGGCAAATCCGCTCCCGCCTGCTGAAAATCCGCCACCGTCTCGTCGAGGAACCGCCGATGAATCCCCGTCAACGCGCGCGCTTCCACCGTCGCCGCGACCGCCTTCAAACGTATCCACAATCCTGCGTTGAGCGGAATGCTCGCAGAGAATGCCGAGACGCCCGGCAGCATCGCATTGTGCGCGTCACGCAACGCCGGCGAGTCCGCGACCGATTGCAGATGCGTGACTTTGGCCCACGCCAGATGCAACGCGTCCGTCGCCGTTTCCAGCGCGAGAAACGTGTTCGCGTAAGTCAACGCCCCAAGGTCGCGCGCGGCGATCGCGTCGACGGCACCTTTGGCCTGCTCAAGCGCCGCTTCGATCGCCGGTGCCACCTGCTCAGGAGCAAGCTCGGACCAACGGATGTGAAACGCAGGATCTAGAAACGGATTGGCGGACATGCCGCGAAAGACCAGCCGCACACCGGCGATGTCAAACCGCAAAACCTCACCGGGCAAAATCTCACCACGCGTAACTCGCGCCCAACGATATCTGCCGCCGCGCCGCTGGCACCGCCGGGACTTCTTGGAAACGATCGTCCCACAAATTGTCCGCCATCGCGGAAAATTCGACGCCCCGCCAAACGCGCGGACGATAGACCAGCCCGAGCGAACTCGTCACCGTCGAGTCGCCGCCGATCACCCGCAGGAGATTGTCCGCTTGGATCCGCGCGACATTGTCCATCCGCACCTCAAAGCCCCCGCCGAGACGACCCGTGATCGCGGCGGTCAGCCGGTGCCGCGCGTAGTTGAGCGCGTAGAAACTGGCATCGACCACCGCCCCGCGATAGCCGGCATTTTTGGTCAAGGCCGTGTAGCCCAAGACCAGATCCACCGCACTCCAAGCGCGCCGCGCAACCAGCTCCACGCCGGTCGTGTCGATGTCGACCGCATTAGCTGCACGCGCGGTCACTCCACGCCGAAACGTCCAGTCCACCAACGCGTCATCGCGCCGATAGAAAACCGCCGCCTGACCCGACCAACCCGCCAGTGCGAAACTCGCCCCGAGTTCGAGGTTGCGACTAGTCTCACGGCCCAGATTCGCATTCCCGCGAAACAGCCCGGCCACCGCACTCGAGTTCAGCGCAGTGTAGGTCGGCACCTGTGTCGTTTGCGCGAAACTGAAATGGATCCGCTTCAGCGCCGACGATGGACGTTCGCGGGCGATCTCCACTATCGGAGACACTTTTCCTCCCCCGCGATTACCATCGTCGAAGCCGGCCCCGGCCTTCACGACCACCCGCTCACCAAGGACCGGGGTCCACGTTTTCTCGGGCACCAACGAGAGTTTGCTCAGAGTGCGTGAAAGAAATCGTCCCGCGGTGAGCGACGTCGACTTGAGTTCGTCGGCCAGAACTTCGCCGCGGAAATTAACCGCCAAGTCCCCCGCAGTTTTCCGCCCGCCGACGGCCGCACCTTGCGCCCACGTGGTGTGTTGAAACGGGTGCACCGGTCCCACCGGCGCGAAGCGGTTAAAGGCATAGTCGTCCTTATTCCGCCGATACCACGCACCCGCTTCGACGAAGTCGCCGCCGCCCAACTCCGCCCGATGATTCAGCGCGAACAACTGCGTCTGGAGATTTTCGGTCTCGTTAGAATTGAACGGCGTATAGAGATTTGGCCATCCAAAGAACTTCGCTTGGTAGCCGGCAAAGAGGTCCGTTTGGGCGGTCGCGCCGGCCAACTGCACGCGCGCATTGATCCGGTCGAAGTCTTGTTCGCCGAAGGGCACGGAGCCATTCGACTCCGAACGCGCCCACGCGACATCCGCGCCCAACCGCTGCCCACCGACGCGGGCGTCACTCAACCAGCCCTGATAAATTTCCTGGCGATTCAAGCCATACTGCCCGGCCGCGAGCGCCAGTGAGCCGCCGGAACGAATCGGCCGCCATCCGTAGGCCACGGCACCCACCGTGGAATTCGCGGCGTGGAGGGCATGGTCAACGCCGGTGAGAATCTCCGGCGCTCCCAGCATCGGCGGTGCCACCGGGATCTCCGCCAGATAGTGGCCCGTTTGGGGATCAAAGACCGATACCGCGCCGAGACGAAACCCGGTGTTCTCAAAAATTCCGCCGCGGATCGTCACATCGGCCTGCGCCTCCGCGAGATTGCGTGCCGCGATGTCGAGACGCGGCTCGAACCGCAACACCGAGACCGGCATCGCAAACGTTCCCACGGGAGATTGATTCGCCACCCGCGTCGAATAGACCGCCACTCCCGGGATGTTCACCGGGACATCTTGCGCGCAGACCGTCAGCATCACCCCGGCACCGAGAAGAAAAATCGCAGATTTCATCTCGTGACTCGGTAGCAGCCTATTCAGTGAAAACAAGACCTCTGTTTTCAATTCCTTCGTCTTGCCTTAACAAGGTCGCGGACTCCCCCAAAAAAAAGAACCCCGGAGTAAATCCGAGGTTCGCGGACGGCCCTGAAAACGACGCTTACTCTTCGCCGTCGTTCCCAATGGCTTCAACCGGGCAACCTTCAAGTGCCTCCATGCACAGCGCCACGTCTTCTTCGGTCGTCGGCTGCTTGTGCACATAAGAATACCCGCCGTCGTCGTGGCGCGTAAAGAATGCCGGAGCGGTTTCACGGCAAAGGTCACAGTCGATGCACTGTTGATCGACGAAGAACTTTCCGGCTGCGTTCGGGGCCCACTTGTCAGCTTTGTTTGCCATAGAAGAACCGAACAAAGGAAATTTTTTGCAGGGCTGTCAAGCGGGCACACCGTGCGCCTCCGGGCGCCGCCTCATCCCGCATTCTTGCCCGCGGCGCGGATCGGGTAGACTTGCCTTGTCGGCCGCACTCCTGCCGCCGAAAGCCGGTCCGTACGAAGGCGGATCAGTCTCGCTCGCGCGTTTGCCAGTGCCGAAAAGGTCTGCCTGCCGAAGAGCGGGGAGCCGGCTTGTCTTTGCCCCGCTCGACCTTAACTTCCCGCCGATGCTTTCCGACCGTCCCTATCTGCGCGGCGACTATCAGACCGAGCGGACCTCATTCCTCCTTTGGCTCCTCTCCGCCGTCATCGCGGGTTTTGTGGTCCAGAATGTCGTCGGCCTCTGGTTCGAGAGCCCTGCGTTTGAGCAACTGTGCGCTCTCTCAACTGAGAGCTTGGGGCACGGTGCACTCTGGACCCTCGTCAGCTACCCGCTCGTGCACCGCAATGTGCTGCACCTTTTTCTGGTGATGTTCGGCGTGTTTTTCCTTGGCCGGGAGCTGATGCCGATCATCGGCGAGCGCCGCCTCGCTTGGCTCACCGCAGCCGCAGTCGTGGGCGGCGCTCTGTTCTGGTTCGCCGTCCACGCTGGTCACCAGGGCAGCGTCGTGGGGGCGAGCCCGATTCTCTGCAGTTACTTGATCGTCTTCGCCTGTTTTTTTCCCAATCGAGAAATTTCGTTCCTGTTCTTCTTCCTCTTTCCCGTCACGACGCGTCCCAAGTATCTTGCATGGCTGGCGGTCGGAATCGACCTCGTGGGCTTCTTCCTGAGCGAAACTTCCGCCGGAACCCTTCACACCGGCGTCCCACATTCCGCCCACTTGGGTGCGATGGCCGCCGGGTGGCTTTACTTCCGCTACGTTCACGAGTCCCACCGCAATGGATTCAATCGACGCCTGCGAGTTGGTTTACCGCCATGGCTGAAAGGCTCGCCGAAGCCCGCGGCCACGCTTCCCCCGGCGACGGCCCCAGCCCCCCGCCTTGCGTCCAACGATCGCGCCGGTCTTCGGGCCGAGGTGGATCGCATCCTCGACAAGATCAACAGCCACGGTTTTGGCTCCCTGACGGTCGCCGAGAAACGCGTCCTCGACGAGGCCAAGGACTTGCTGAGCCGTCCCTAAAGTCGCCTCCCCCCCCGGTCGCCGAGGCCCCCTATTCGCCGAACTACCCCGCGCTCCGCCCTCCCACCGCCGCCGGCTGCTCTGAATCCCTGCTGGCCAAATGAAATGCCCTCACGCCTTGAATCTCGCTCGATTGCGTGAAACATTCCGCAGCAATTCTACTCTTATCACCCCATGATTCGCGTCTCTACCGCCCGTCGCCTTGTAGCCGTCTTCGTCTGTGCCTGCGCCTTCGCGACGGCCTCCTCGGCTCCTGATCGAAAATTCTCGACCTCCGACACGCTCAAGACTGAGGCCACTACGTTGGTTAAGCTCCTAGAACAGATGCATTATGCGCACGATAGCGTCCGCAGCGCCGATTTCGCCCAAGTCGTTCCCGACTATATGGCCGAACTCGACGGCCAGCACTTGTTCTTCCTCGGAAGTGACCGCGCCACGTTCACCGAAAAATACGGAAAAAGCGTCTACTATAACACCGGGTTCTTGGGCAATATCGACGCCGCCTACGAAATCTTTAATGTTTACCAAAGCCGGGTCGAAGGGCGCGTAAACTGGATCCTCGAAGAGCTGAAAAAAGAAGTCGACCTGACTGTGCCGGAAACCTACCGCGCCGACCGGACCAAGTCCGAATGGCCCTCCACCGCGGCGGCTTCGGACGACCTGTGGCGCAAGCGTCTGAAGTTTGAACTCGTTGGTGAAATTCTGAACAAGAAGACCGCCGAAGAGGCCAAGGTGACGATCAAGAAGCGTTACGAGCGCATGCTGAAAAACGTGTCGGAAATCGACGGCGGCAATCTGGCCGAACTCTACCTCAGCACCATCGCGCACCTCTATGACCCTCATTCAACTTACTTCTCCGCGGATACCTTCGAGGATTTCGCCATCCAGATGAAGCTCAAGCTCTGCGGTATCGGTGCCGTCCTCGGACTCGAAGAGGACAACTGTGTCGTCAAAGAGATCGTCGCAGGTGGCCCCGCTGACTTGGGTCGCATTCTGAAGCCTAACGACAAGATTATGTCCGTCGCTCAGACGGGTAAAGAGCCCGTCGAAATCATCGGTATGAAGCTCCGTAAAATTGTCGATATGATCCGCGGCGAAAAAGACACCGTGGTTCATCTTTCAGTGCTGCCTGCCGATGCCACCGATCCTTCGGTTCGCAAGGAGATCGTGATCACGCGGGACTTCGTGAAACTGAACGCCGCCCGCGCCCGCGCCGCCGTCTTTCAAGTTCCCGGCGCGGAAGGCACCGAACGCTCCTTGGGCGTCATTACGCTGCCCGCCTTCTACGCGGATGATGATGGCGATACCGATAAGGAAAAAAGCACGGCGTCAAAAGATGTCGCCCGACTGATCGAGCAACTGAAACAACAAGGAATCCAAGGCCTCGTGCTTGACCTCCGTCGCAACGGGGGCGGCTACCTCTCGGAAGCCATCGAACTCGCCGGACTTTTCATCAAAAAAGGTCCGGTCGTCCAGGTGAAGAATTTTGCGGGCGAGATTCAGGTGGACACCGACAACAATGAGAAAATTGCCTACTCTGGTCCGCTCGCCGTCCTTGTGGATCGGTTTAGCGCGTCGGCTTCCGAGATCGTCGCCGGCGCGCTGCAAAACTACGGCCGTGCCGTCGTCATCGGAGATAATTCCACCCACGGCAAAGGCTCCGTGCAACAAGTCGTCGAAATGAAGCAGGTCGACCGCACGCTCGCCTACGCGAGGAACAAGGACGGCTCTCCCGCCAAGACTGGCGCCGCGAAGTTCACCATCCAAAAATATTACCTACCCAGCGGCGATTCCACGCAGCTTAAAGGTGTCGTGCCCGACATCGTGCTGCCGTCAGTGAGCAACCTGATCTCCGGGATAGGCGAGGCCGACCTCCCGCACGCGCTCGTGTGGGACAAGATTCCCACCAGCGTATTCGATGGTGCCCCGCTCGATGCGAAAGTTCTCACACCGCTACGCCAATCGAGTCTTGAGCGTCAGGCAAAATTCGAAGAATTCGCCTACCTAAGGAAGAACATCGAGTGGTTCAAAGCCCGCCAGGAGCAGAAGCTGATTTCGGTCAATCTCGACGAACGAAAACGGCAGAAGGAAACCGACGACGCTTTCCGCAAAGTAATGAATGCCGAGAAAAAACTTTTGGCTAAGAACGACTACACGTTCAAAGAATTTCGTCTCGGCCCGCCCGCCCTACCCCGCATCAAAGCTCCCAAGAAAGCCGCCGACAAGGAGGACGACGACGTCGAAGACGAAGATGCCGTCGAAGAGGAAAACGACACCTACATCAAAAACGACGTGCATCTCCGGGAGACGCTGCGGGTCGTGAACGATGCCGTGAGCCTCGGCAGCAACAAAGCGCACTGGGCCAGCAATCGCCCACCGCTCACCGCCGCCAGCGGAGGCTAATTCCCGTCCGTTTTCATAGTGAGCTTGACCGCCAGGGAGGGAGGCGGCGGGCTTGTAGGTGATCTTTCGTTTCGCCGACTGGCCACGTCCTGATTCTAATTCGCTTTCATCGTTCGCGTCAGACCTCCTGAGCTGTCCCTGAAGCGAAGGGGAAGGGTAGGCCGTCTGACGCTCGAGTCCTTCGTAGTGGGACGTGTCGCCAGATTCGGCAGCGACATTGACGATGAGGAGCACGCGGCACTTGTAGGCCGGCCGCGAGGGATGAGTTCTTGCCGTCGGTATCCTTGACGAGGACCTCGAATGGTATCTGAGCGCGAAGTGCTACGAGGCACGGCACGCGCAGGGCGGAAACGCGGAGCAAGATTCGCCTAGCGCCACGCGGCTGCGCTGGCCCGAGCGGGTCAATCGACCGCAACGGAATTCGCTGCGACGTCCGACCGCGGCTATCGTCCACCCGGGGCCAGCCCGCGTTCGCTCGCCCGCGCAAAGGCGAGCACCCGGGCGAACTCAGCGCTCGCAGCCTGCGGGTGGGCGGCGAGTTTTTCGAGCGCTTGCGAGCGATTGAGACCGTCACGGTAGAGGAGCCGGTGGATCTGTTTTACTCGGTCGAGCTGTTCGGCCGTGAACCCGTTACGTTCGAGGCCGACGCGGTTGATCGCGCGAACCTCCGCCGGCGTGCCATCGGCGATGAAAAACGGAGGCAAGTCGTGCACAAGTTTGGCCGTCGCCGAGAGCATAGCATACGCACCGAGGCGGCAGAATTGGTGAATGCCGCCATAGCCGCCGATCACGACGTGGTTCTCGACCGTGACGTGGCCGGCCAGCACGGCCCCGTTACTCATGATAATATTGTCACCCAGCACGCAATCGTGGGCGACATGACAGGTCGCGAGGAGGACATTGTTATCACCAATCCGGGTGAAGTCGCCGTCATTGGTGGCGCAATGGATCGAGACGTATTCGCGGAAGACGTTGCGGTCGCCAATAAGCAAGCCGGGATTGCCGCCGGCGAACTTGAGGTCCTGGGTTTTTCCGCCGATGCACGCGTAAGGAAACACTTCGCAGGCCTTGCCCAGCTGGGTGTTGCCTTCGACCGACGCGTGGTGGTGCAGGTGGGTGCCCTCACCCAAGGTGACGCCCGCACCGACGTAAGCATAAGCACCGACCACGACGTCGGGGCCGAGTCGCGCGCCGGATTCGATGATGGAGGTGGCGTGGATCTTGGCGGCCATGCGCTCAGTCCATTTCGGAGCTGTTGATAATCGCAAACATCAGATCAGCCGAGGACACGACGTGACCATCCACGGTGCAGGTGACCTCGGCGGCGGCGAGCTTCTCACCGCGGGTCTTGGTGAGCTTAGCGTTGAGGATAAGCTGATCGCCCGGACGCACGGGCTTCCGAAACTTCACCTTGTCCGCGCTCATGAACAGCGTGGCTTTGCCCTCGGCCGAGCCGCGGCGGAGCATCAAAATGCCGGCGGCCTGCGCCATCGCCTCAAGTTGCAGCACACCGGGCATCACCGGATTTCCGGGAAAGTGGCCCTGAAAATACGGCTCGTTGATGCTCACATTCTTGATCGCGACCAGCGCATCGCTGCCCACGAATTCGACGACGCGGTCGATCATCACAAATGGATAACGATGCGGCAACGTGTCGAGGATGCGCCGAATATCGAGCGCGGTTTCGTCGGGCATGACCATCGCCGGACGCGGCTTTTTCTTCGGGCCCTTCTTACGTTCCTCCAACTTGGCGGCGAGCGCTTTGGTCAATTCGGCGTTGATGGCATGCCCGGGGCGCGTCGCGATAATATGCGCCTTCAACGGCTGGCCCAGCAGCGTGATGTCGCCGATGATATCGAGAATCTTGTGGCGCACGAACTCGTCCTTAAACCGCAGGCCCTCCTTCGAAATAATCTTATCGCCCTTGATCACGACCGCGCAGTCGAGTGAACCTCCCTTGATTTTCCCGAGCTTCAGGAGTTCCTCGATGTCTTCGTAAATCGTGAACGTCCGTGCGGCCGCGATCTGCGTCATGTAAGAGTCCGGATCGATGAGCAGCGAAAGATGCTGCGTGTGGATGCCGCGATCATCGGCCGAAGTGCAGGAGATCCGAAGATCGTCAGACGGCAACGCGATGATCGACGACTGGCCTTTCGTGACGGAGACTGCGGCATCCAGCGTGAAATATTCGCGATCCTTGTCCTGCTCCATGGGCTCGCCCTGCATGATCAGGTCGACAAAGGGTTTGGCCGAACCATCGAGGATCGGCGGCTCTGACGCGTCCATTTCCAGAATGACATTGTCGATGCCGCAGCCGCTCAGCGCGCTCAGGACGTGTTCGACCGTTTGGATTTTCGCGTGGCCCACCTGAATGGTGGTAGCGCGTACGAGATCGGTGACGAAATCGATCCGCGGGCGCAGCTCAGGGGCCCCGCTGAGATCGACCCGACGAAAGACGAAACCGTGGTCAACCGGCGCGGGTTTCAGCGTCAAAGTCACGGCGTCGCCGGTGTGCAGCGAATTGCCCTTGATGGAGACTTCCCGCGCGAGAGTGCGTTGTTTCATATCGGTTAGAGGTCAGTCTCGGAAACACGCTGGGCGGAGCGCAAGCGTGGAGTCAGCCACGGCCTTGACAGCCGGTGACGCGACTCCTCACTGTGAACCTTTTCACCACTCAAAAACCCTCCGACTGAACCGAATCCCGTCATGCCAGCAGCCAACGATATCCGCCGAGGCCAAGTTATTAAATTCAACGGCGAGCCGCACCTCGTCATGGAAACCCAACACCGCACGCCGGGAAATCTGCGGGCGTTTGTGCAGGTCAAGATGCGCAATCTTCGCTACGGCAAGGCGCTGGACCAACGTTTCGCCTCGACCGACACCATCGAAGTCCTCGCGACGGAAAAGCGCACCTTGGAGTTTAGCTACGCCGACCGTGACGCTTTCGCGTTCATCGATCCGGACACTTTTGACCAAATCGAACTGAGCGCGGAGCTGCTTGGTGATTCGAAACACTACCTCACCGCCGGAGGCAAATGCGACGTGCTCTTCGTGGACGATAAACCTTTGACCCTCGAATTGCCTTCGACTGTTGAACTCAAAGTGGTTGAAAGCTCGGACGGCATTAAGGGCGACACCGCCAGCAACGTCCAGAAACCCGCCAAGCTTGAAACCGGTCTCGTCGTGCAAGTTCCGCTCTTTATCAAAGAAGGCGAAATCATCAAGGTCAGCACTGAAGACGGCAGCTACCTCGGTCGCGCCTAACTGAGTTCTTACCGGGGCATTTCCGGATTGTTTCGACTGACGAGCCTGCGGAGAAATCCGCCGGCTTTTTTTATCCTTACGACGGGGGCCTACGCAGTCAGAGCCGCGATCGCCGATTTGTAACGCACCGCCGCCTCGGCTTGAGTGCTGGCGGTGCATTCCAAGTCACGGAGGAGACCGTCGCGCAAACCATAGATCCAGCCGTGCACGGTCAGATCCTGCCCGCGCAGCCACGCATCGCGCACGATGGAGGTCTGCGTCACGTTCGCGACTTGCTCAACGACGTTGAGTTCGCACAACCGCGCACTCTGCGCGTTTTCAGTGGGCAGCCGGCACAGACACGCGTCGTGTTTTTCACGCACGTCCTGCACATGGCGCAACCAGTTGTCCGCGAGGCCGACCCGCTCGCAGCGAATGGTCGAGCGCACACCACCACAACCATAGTGCCCCACGACCATGATGTGCTTCACCTTCAGCACATCCACCGCGAACTGAATGACCGAAAGGCAATTCAGGTCGGTATGCACGACCACATTGGCAATATTACGGTGCACAAAGACTTCGCCGGGCAGCAGGCCGATGATTTCGTTAGCCGGCACGCGACTGTCCGAGCAGCCGATCCAGAGATACTCGGGATTTTGCTGGCGGGAAAGCTTCTCAAAAAAATCCGGATCGCGGGCACGAATCTTGTCCGCCCACGCCTTGTTCTGCTCAAAGAGGTGATTAAGGGTATTCATGCCTTCGAGATCGTTTTCGCACCGGGAAAAATGTCCACCGTCAATCCCGCAGACTGCCGCGCCCGCGCGCCGGCCACTCACTGCGACGACTACGCGGGCGCCGCCGGAATCGTCGCCTCACATTTTGGTCGATTCGGGCAACGCCAGCCAGCGCCTTCCGCCCGCACCATCCGCACATCGCACTTGGGACAAGTCGGAGTAGAAAAGTCGCTGGCCGAAGTCGTTTGCATTAGATCAATGCGGGCGGCGGGCGGGAGCGCGTTCAGTTTCTCCAAAAATAGATCGCCCGACAGGAGCGTAAAATGTTTTTCCTCGGCGAAGTCACGCGCCTCAACGTTGAACTTACCGTTCGTCACGACATATCCGCGGCGAATCTCGGCCACGGTGAGCGCGGTGTGCAGGGCCTGCAACGGGCCCATCCGGATGAGCCCAACGGGACTGGCGTGACATTGCACACACGCGAACGGCTTCGCTTCGCCTTTCCACGAAATATTCAGGTGCACCGGCGAATCGGGCCCTGTTTTGGTCCGGACTGCGACCACCCCAGTCTTCACGTAGTAGGCGGCGACCAATTCTTCGAAGTGCTTCCACTCGAGTTTGCCAAGAAAATCGCTCGTGAACAGGGCCGCGCTGTCCACTGCGGACGGTTCTTCGAAAGGGGTGCTGGAAACCGACGAGGCCGCCAAGTCTAGTTGCCTCTGGCGCCTTCGCCAAAAAAGATACACCACGGCACCCACCACACCAACGCCCAGCACATAGGTCTGGGCCGAGAACAGCGGCACCTCTGGCAGCTCCGATTCCGCCTCAACCCGAGTGCGAAAAAACCGCTGCGGCGGTAGCTTGGCCTTTGGCTTTTGAGCGCCATCTAACTCGACCGCCCCATCTGCGGGTTCAACCGGCGGGGTCGAAGCCACCTCCGGCGACGTAGCGGCCTTCTCGGTATTTGCCGAACTGGCCGAAGACGCTGCGACCGTCGTCAGCGGAAGAGACGGGGCTGCGGATACCGGCGAGGCCACGGAGGGCTGGACGGGGGGGCGAATTGGCGCGGGGAAATTCGCGGCTGGCGCGGCAGTCACGGGCACGGACACGGGTGCGAGAACCGCGGGAATGAGGGGGACGGCGGCCGGCGCTGGGGGTCTCGCGGCCGGACGGGGTGGGGCTTTTCCGGGCGCACGGACAAATTTAATTTCGAGCGAACCTTGGGGCTCGACCGCGGCAACCGGTTTGATTTCGGTCAGTGCCGGATTCGATTTCGCCGCTGGCGCAGGCGCCGGATCGGCACTGGCACCCACCGCTGCAGCGGGCTGGACCGCGCCGGATTTGGCGGATTTGGCGGCATCGGCCCCCTCCCCTGGAGCGGCGACCGAGGCCCCCGCCGGCGCAGACTCAACCGGACGCTTCGGCTGAACGTCGTCGAACAGGGGCTCGGTCTCGACGACAACGTTATTTCTAATCGTCACCTTTATCTTGGAAAAAAAAATGACCTCACGCGCGCCCGCCTTCATCTGGCTCCTCGGTTCCCCGAGCCGAGCATAGACCTCCTCCTTGGAAATCCCGATCAACGACGCCGGTTTCTCCTTCTCTTGGGCCCCAGCAGAAAGTGCGGCGATGAGCGCGAACAAGGCGAAGCTCGTTCGCTTGGTTTTCGCTGAAAGACAGGGCATAAGGTGGAAAAGTTGGATAGAAAACCGGGCCAAGGCAATGACGCGATTGCGTGAGCACAGGCCTAAACCACCCGCGCCCAAAGGACTTTCAGATAGCGGCTTTCCAAGCAGTTGGAATAAACCGGATGGTCGACCCCGGGTCCGGTGCGATCAAAAAACTGCAGTCGCCGACTCTGCCGATGCGCCGCCTTGATGACGTGTGCCTCAAAATCTTCCAACGACAGCAGCCCGGAGCAAGAGCACGTCACGAAAATGCCACCCGCCTTCACGAGCGAGATCGCGAGCAGGTTGAGGTCCTCGTATTTTTGGCGCCCTTCCCAATTTCCTGCCGCATCACGGGTGAAGATAAATTTCGGCGGATCGAGCACCACAACATCCCATTTTTCCCCGTTTTGTTGCATCTGGCGCGCATAGGCAAACGCGTCGGCGTGGACAAATTTCAGGCGGACTTGATTGAGGTTCGCGTTCCGTTTTGCTTGCTCGAGCGCGACCTCGTCAAGGTCGACACTCGTGACCTCGGCGGCACCGCCGATGACCTTGGCGTTGAGCGAAAAACCACCCGAGTAACAGCACAGGTCGAGCACCCGCGCATCTTTGGCGAATCGGACCACGGCCCGGCGATTGTCGCGTTGATCGCAGAAAAAGCCGGTCTTGTGGCCTTCGGCGAAATCCACCTCATAGCGCACGCCATGCTCGCGAATTTTCACTTTCGTGGGTGCCGCGGCGTTGGTTTCCTTAAACAACGAAGGCTTGATGCCTTCGAGACTGCCTAGGTCGTGATCGACGTGGACGCGCGCGAACTTCGTCCCCGCCAACTCGTGCAACAGCGGCAGCCATTTCGGCAGCCGCTGGGCGATGCCGAGGGAATAAATCTCGCACAGCAACGTGTCGCCGTAGCGGTCGATTGTCAGGCCGCTCAATCCGTCACCATCGGAACTGATGAGGCGGTAGGCGTCGGTCGTCTCATCCAGCTTGAAGAGGTCCCGTCGCAAGGCGACCGCGCGACGAATCGCTTCCTCAAAATAACTCTCATTGACCGGCTCGGTCGAGTGACAGACCACGCGCAGCGGAATCTTCGCACGCGGATTGAAGAGGCCACCGCCCGTGAGATTGCCGTTCTTGTCGTAGACATTGACGAAGTCTCCGGGGCGCGCGTCGGCAGAGCACTGGCCCAAGAGCCGAGGGAAAATCGCCGGCTGAAACGTGAAGTATTTCAACTGCGCCCACGGTTTCGGCCACGCGGAGCGGTCGATGACCGGAGGGGGGGCTTTGGTGGGTTTCTCCTCGGGAGGGAAGTCGTCAGTCATCCGGCTCATTGGGAAGGTCTCGGCTGCACTCGGCAAATTTTATCCAAAGATTTTGAATCCAAACGGCACCCGGGTGACACTCATTCACCGAACAAGCTCCCGGTGCACTACTCCCGCACTCCTCCGATTCTCGCCGAAATCTTCGGCTTCAGCCCGGACCAAATCAGTGGCGTCGTCATCCCGATTGCAGGCATCATCCTCGCGGGCATCATCACGGTCAGCGGAATGTATTTTCACAACCGTCGCCGCGAAATGTGGCACGAGACCGCCCGAATCGCCCTGGAGAAGGGCCAACCCCGGCCACCACTGGGACACGACGACGGAGACGACAAGAAGTCCACACCTCATGAGGCCAACCACGGCGTGCGCGGCGGCATGGTGCAGACCGCCGTCGGAGCCGGGCTGTGGCTCATGCTCGGCAGTATGTCCGACCGGCTCCGTTACATCAGAGCCATCCCGGGCTTTATCGGCGTCGCGCTTCTCCTCGACGCGCTGCTCGCTGCGATGTTTCGGCGCAAAGATCAGCCGCGGCCCCAAGATCCTCCGGCGCGCTCGTGACCGACCCAGATTTGATCGCTCGTGCGATCACCGAGGATGATCGCGGCGCCTTCGGGCTCTTGGTGCAACGCCACCAATCCGGCGTGCGCCACTTTTTACGTCACCTCACGCGCAGCGACGCCGCGCTCGCTGACGATCTCGCGCAGGAAACCTTTCTTCAAGCTTGGCGGGGCCTCGTTCGCTTCCGCGGCGGCTCCGCGTTTTCCACGTGGCTCCTCGGCATCGCGCACAATCACTGGCGCAACGCCCAGCGACGTTCACGCCGGCGCAGCACATTGGAAGAATCTCGGCCCGGCGAAGCGACTGTGCCCGCCACCACCGTCCAGTCCGACCTGCATCATGACCTCACCGCCGCACTCGAACACCTCGATGCCTACGAACGCCTCGCCCTCCACCCGAACGATCAAGAGGGCTTGTCGCACAGTGAAATCGCCGCGCTCCTTAACTGGCCTGTCGGCACCGTAAAAACTCATCTCGCCCGCGAAAAAGCGCGCCTCCGTCAGCTCCTCGCCGTAGGGAACCCATCAACCTAAATCCAGTCCCCGACCACGACGAGGCCCGCCTTGAGGCCCTGCTCCGTGGGCCCAACCAAGCGTTGCCCGACGACGGATTTTCCGTGCGAGTGCTCGCCGTTCTACCGCCACCGAGGTGGGCCCGTGCACTCTGCTTCCGTCCCGCATGCCTCACGACTGCGGCATTCCTGAGTAGCCTGATCGCATTCGTCGGAGATTCACCGTAGGGTGAATTGAGCGAGAGTTGGTCTCCCGTGCTCGCGACTCTCTCGCCCGTGGGAAGTTTTTTTTCGACCCTGCGGTTCTGACGGCCCTGGTGGTTGCGGCCGCCTCGGCGGCCTACGCCCTCGTCCTCGCGCTCGCTCGCCGGAAGGCATAAAAAAGCCGACCGAAAATTCCGGTCGGCCCTTGGAGATTTGAGCGGACAAAGAGCCGCGCTCGCAATTAAGCCACGCGCTCGACGATGAGAGGAGGGGGCGTCGGACGCTTCGGAGCGAGCCGGTAGGCGTTCTTGAAGTGATCGAGCGCCTGCTCCAGCTTCGCTTCGTCGTTGTAGTGAATCATCATGAGAGGCTCGCCTTGCTTGACCTGCGTGCCGACCTTTCTGATTTCGGAAACACCGACGGAATGATCGACCTTATCGCCGGCCGCGTTTTTCCCCGCCCCAAGAATATGCACGCCGTGGGCAATCATCGCGGCGTTGATGGTATGGACATAGCCACGCTTTGGCGCGGGCAATTTGCGGATATGTTTCGCTGCCGGGAATTTTTCGGGATGATCAATAAACGTCGTGTCGCCACCTTGGGCTTTGATGAGTTCTTTGAATTTTTCGAGCGCCGAACCATCGGTCAGATGGCGCAAGACCGTCTGCTTGGCGGAGAGCGTGGATCCCGCGACGCCGGCGAGGCGGACGATCTCCATACCGAGCTTAAGGACGAGCTCCTTCATGTCTTCCGGACCTCCGCCCTTGAGGAGTTGAATCGCTTCCTTCACCTCAAGCGAAGTGCCTACGGTATCACCAAGCGGCTGGTTCATATCGGTAACTAAGGCGACGCAACGGCGCTTCATCGAGCGACCGACTCGCGTCATGGAACGGGCGAGCTGCTTGGCCTGTTCGAGATCCTTGATGAACGAGCCATTACCCCACTTCACATCAATCACGAGGCCCTCGGATCCCTCGGCGAGTTTCTTCGAAAGCACACTGCCGGTGATGAGCGGGAGGCTCGGGATCGTGCCGGTCTCTTTGCGCAGCGCGTAGAACTTAGCTTCGACGGGAGCGAGATCCTCGGTCTGGGCGATGATCGCACCACCGATTTTGGCGAGCTGCGCGGCAAACTGCTCGTTGGTCTGGTGGCTCTTGAAGCCGGGCACCGCCGCGAGTTTTTCCAAGGTATTGATGACGTAATCGTGCTCGACGCCGCACATCATCGGAACCACGACGCCCGCCGCCATCGCCAAGGGCACGAGCACGAGCGAAGTTTTATCGCCGACGCCACCCGTAGAGTATTTGTCGATCTTCGGCTTCGCGATCAGCGAGAGGTCGATGACTTCGCCAGACAGCATCATTTCTTCCGTGAGATCAGCCGTCTCCTGCGCCGACATGCCCGAGAAATAGATCGCCATAGCCAACGCAGCCAACTGGTGCTGTGGCATTTCGCCATCCAACGTGCTGTCGATGATGTAGCGGATTTCTTCCTGACTGAACTCACCGCCGTCACGCTTTTTTTCGATTAAGAACTCGAAAGTTGGCTTGATAAACCGACGGGTTGGGATGTTTCGTTTGCTTGTCATGAGTAATGTGGAAGGAGAAACGGGCTGAGCCCGCAGCGCGGAAAAGTTTGCGAGCCAATGGAGTTCACGGCGGAAGTCGAGCCAAAATTCCCTCTGGAATTCCAGCCGAAACAGCCGAAAAAACGGGCCGGCGCCGGTCGAATCTCCCTCAGTTGCGTAGTGCGGAGTGCCGTTTTGACTGCGCAGCTAGCACCCGACCATTTCTGCACCAGGCAGTTACTTTATCTTGGCCCCATCTGCGATCCAAGCCGCCACGACTGCACGTTCGTAGTCGGTCATTTGCGTGATGTTTCCAAGCGGCATGATGCGGGTAACCACCACTTGTTGGTAAATCCGCTGAGCGCTGGCCGCGATGGCCTCCGGCGTGTGGAGGACGACTCCCGCGGGAGCCTGCGGGATGCCCGCAAAAGTCGGCGTCGGTGCATGGCAAGTGGCACAACGCTGCCCCATGATCGCCCGCACTTGATCGAATGTGACCGGGCCGTTCACTTTCGGGAGCGGCAAAATCCGCGGCGCCGTCCACCACGCCACCACCCCGAGCAGCAACGCACCGATGACGGGATAACGCCACTCGATCACCCCCTTGTGCCGGCGGTTGAAAAAATGCCGGATCGAAACCGCCGCCGCCGAAATCAGCACCAAGACCGCCCACGCATGCTTGTGCGCATAGGTCGAGGCGTAGTGGTTGCTGATCATGATAAACAGCACCGGCAGCGTAAAATAGTTATTGTGCACGCTGCGCTGCTTGCCGCGCTGGCCGTAAATCGGATCGGGCGCCTGTCCTGCCCGCATCGCTTCGACCATTTTTTTCTGCCCGGGAATGATCACAAAAAACACGTTCGCCACCATGATCGTGCCAATCGCCGTGCCGACATGGATATACGCGGCCCGCCCACTCAACATCTGCCCGAGTCCCCACGCCAAAAGCGTGAGCAACCCAAAGACAATTCCTCCTACCCACGTATCGTTTCTACCGATCGGTGAGCGACAAAGTCCGTCGTAGATCAGCCACGCACCCACCATGCTCGCCGCCCCAATCCCGACCGCCTGCGCCCCACTCAAGGTCGCGATCGTCGGGTCGATCATCATCGTCCCTGCCCGCAACCAATACACCACGACCAGTAACGCCGTGCCCGAGAGCCAGGTCGTGTAGGCCTCCCATTTGAACCAGTGGAGCTTTTCCGGCAGCGACGCCGGCGCGACCGCGTATTTCTGCGGATTGTAGAACCCGCCGCCATGCACGGCCCACAGCTCGCCCGCCACCCCTTTCTTCGCGTTGTCGGAACCCGCAGCCGGCGCACCTAAGGAATTATCGAGCCAGACAAAATAAAACGACGAACCGATCCATGCGATACCTGCAATGACGTGCAGCCAGCGTAACAGCAGGCTGATAAATTCCATGAGGTGAGCGTCCATCGATCGTCGGCATCGTTCTTCAAGCGCTTTTGATGCCAAGCCAATATCGAACTCCCCCTGATCCAACTCCACGCTTGCGCGCCCGCCGCGCGATTTCGTTTCCTCACCAAATGCACGTCGCCTTCCACCTTGCCGTCGACCTCGACACGGCCCTCAAGACCGCCGCCACCACGGCCGGACTGGCGGACGCCGCCGCCTTCACGCCCGAGGTTCGCACCGCCGACCCCAAGCACGGCGACTTTCAGGCCAACGGCACGCTCGGCTACGCCAAGGCCCGCAAACTCAACCCCCGCACCACCGCTGAGCAACTCGTCGCCGCCCTCCCCGCCTCCGTTCGCGATTCCTACGAGGTCAGCATCGCGGGCCCCGGTTTCATCAATTTCACCCTCAAACCCGCCGCGCTCCTCGCTTGGCTCCAAGCTTTTTCAACGTACGAAGCCCTCGCCGAAGGTGCCGCCGCCGCTCACTCCGGTCAGACTTGGGTCGTCGACTACTCTTCACCCAACACCGCCAAACAAATGCATGTCGGCCACCTCCGCTCGGCCGTCATCGGCGAAGCGATCTGCCGTCTCCTGTCTTTTACCGGCGCGCGCGTCATCCGTGACAACCACCTCGGCGATTGGGGCACCCAGTTCGGCAAACTCATCTATGGCTACAAACACTGGGTAAACCCCGAGGCGCTCGCGACCGACGCGATCGAGGAACTCGAACGCGTTTACAAACTCGGCCACGCCGCCACCCCCGATGACTCGCCCGAACTCGCCGAAGCTCGCCGCGAACTCGTCGCGCTCCAAAACGGCGACCCCGCCAATGTCGCGCTCTGGAAATCATTCTCCGAGGTCAGCCTCGCCGCTTTCCAAAAGATCTACGACCGCCTCGGCATCCGCTTCGACCACCACCTCGGCGAATCATTTTACAACGACCAGGTCGAACGCATCTACCGCGAACTGACCGAAACCACGCCTCCGCTCGCCGCCATCAGCGAGGGCGCCCTCGTCGTCTTTCATGCCGAACACCCACGCTTCAAGACGCAGCCGTTCTTGGTGCGGAAAGCCGACGGGGCCTCGAACTACGCCTCCACCGACCTCGCCACCGCGCTTTACCGCACCGAGCACTTCCAGGCCGACGGCATCGTCGTCGTCACGGACTTCCGCCAAGCGGACCACTTCGAGCAACTCTTCCTCACCGTGAAAAAATGGTTTGCGGCAAAAAATTACCGCCTGCCTGAGTTGCATCACGTCACCTTCGGCGCGGTCACGGGCGAGGACGGCAAGGCGCTAAAAACCCGCGACGGCGGCGTCATTAAACTCAAAGCCCTGCTCGACGAAGCCGAGGAACGCGCGCACGTGATCGTCTCCGCCAAAAATATCGAGCGCCCCGAGCCAGATCGCTTCTCCGAGGAAGAGTGCCGCACGATCGCCCAGACGGTGGGCATCGCCTCCGTCCAATACGCCGACCTCGCACAAAATCGCAGCAGCAACTACGTCTTCTCGTGGGACAAAATGCTGGCCCTCGATGGCAACACCGCGCCCTACCTGCTCTACGCCGTCGCGCGCATCCACTCGATCTTCCGCAAAGCCGGTGTCACTCCCGCCGACCTCGCGCTCAACTCCGCCGCCACCGCACCAGCGACGCCCGCCGAAATCATGCTGGCGCGCAAACTCGCCAAATTCCCCGATGCGCTCCGGATTTCCGGTGAGAGCCTGCGCCCGCACTTTCTCTGTCTCTACCTGTTCGAACTCGCGGGCGAATACAGCTCGTTCAACAGCGCCGACAAAGTGCTCGTAGAAGATCCCGTCCTCCGCACCCGTCGCCTGATGCTCTGCGCCCGCACGCTGCTCACGCTCGAAACCGGCCTTCAGCTGCTCGGGCTCCGCTCGCTCACCCGCATGTAGTCGACGGTGCGGGCGGAACTCGCACCACGATTTGAAGGCCGTGAACCCGAGTTCAGCTGACAAAAAAACCGGCATCGCAGGCGCGACGCCGGTTTGAGAGCCAGAACAGTTTCGTTTCCGAACGCCTTAGATCGCCGCGTCGCCACGTTCGTCGGTGCGGATGCGCACGACGCCTTCCAGCGGGAGCACAAAGACCTTGCCGTCACCGATCTTGCCCGTCTTGGCCGAGGCCACGATCGCGTCAATCGCCTTGCCGACGGCATCGTCGGTCACGGCGATTTCGATTTTCACCTTCGGGAGAAAATCGACGGTATACTCACTGCCACGATAAATCTCGGTGTGACCCTTCTGACGACCGAAGCCCTTGACTTCGGTGACCGTCATACCTTCCACACCGACTTCGGCGAGGGCGGTTTTCACTTCTTCGAGTTTGAACGGTTTGATAATAGCGATGATCAGTTTCATGGAAAAAATGGGTTAATGATTGGTCAGTGCGCTCAGGACTTCGACTCGTAGATATAACCTTCTTCGCCATGATCGCTGAGGTCGAGACCTTCTTGCTCGGCTTCAACCGTAGGACGTAGTCCGACGAGAGCCTTGACGATGAAGGCGATGATCACGGTCGCCACGACCGCCAGCACCAGCGTGACGCCGATCGCTTTGATTTGCTCGATCCAGAGCGACTTGCCGACGACGTCCTTGAGATTCGTGCTGAGGTTGGCATTGACTGCCGGCGTCGCGAAGAAACCCGTCAGCAACGCACCGAGGGTGCCACCCACCGCGTGCACGCCAAAGGTGTCAAGCGCGTCGTCGTACCCGATCATCGCCTTGAGCTTCGTCACCGCGAAGAAGGGAATCGCACCGGCGAGGATACCGACCCACATGGCCGAGGTGCTGTCGATAAATCCGCAAGCGGGCGTCACTACGACGAGACCGGCGACGGCTCCGGAGCAGAGCCCAAGGACGCTGGCCTTCTTGCGGGTGACGTATTCGAGGAGGGCCCAGACCGAGGCCGCGACGCCGGTCGCGAGCGTGGTGGTGGTAAACGCGTTGGCAGCGACACCATCGGCGGCGAGGGCGGAACCGGCGTTAAACCCATACCAGCCGACCCAGAGCATCCCGGTGCCGATCATGCAGAGCACGAGGCTGTGGGGAGGCATCGGAGTTTTGCCGAAGCCCAGGCGCTTACCCACGAGCAAGCAGAGAATCAGGGCCGACCAACCGGAAGACATGTGGACCACCGTGCCACCCGCGAAGTCGATGGCTTTGATGCTCGCGCCGGCATTCCAGACTCCGTTCATGAAGCCATTGACGCCCCACACCATGTGCGCGAGCGGGAAGTAGACCAAAAACATCCAGCCGGTCATGAAGAGGATCATGGCGGAGAATTTCATGCGCTCGGCGATCGCACCGACGATCAGGGCGGGCGTGATGATCGCGAACATCATCTGATACATCGCGAAAACATTCTGCGAAACCCAAAAGGCGTAGTCCGTATTCGGCGCGCTATCGACACCCTTCATGAAGAAGAACTCCGAGCCACCGAGAAAGGGGCTATTGAAGCTCTTCCCGAAAACCAAGCTGTAACCAAACGCCCACCACAGAATGGTGACGAGGCCCGCCAGACTCAGGCACTGCGCCATGACCGAGAGGACGTTTTTCGTGCGGACCAAGCCGCCGTAGAAGAGGGCCAAACCGGGCAACGTCATGAAGAGCACGAGCGCTGCGCTCGTCATCATCCAGGCGTTGTGACCGGGACCGGCAACTCCCACGGACGGGGTCGTCAGGCCGGCCGGGATGGTCATGTTGCCGTCCTTGTCTTTCGGACCGACCTTCAACACCGCTGTCGGGTCGCCATTGCCGAGATAGGCTTCGAGACCGGCGATGCGCTGTTCCAGCGTTGGAGCCGGAAGCGGAGGCGGCGTAGCGGCTGCGGGAGCAGCAGCTTGGGCAAAAGCAGACACGGTGGCCAAGAGCGCCAGACATGCCGCGAAGAGCGAGCTGAGGGGTTTGATGCGAAGTGTTTTCATATGGTTGGACGCTAACCGCTATGAGCAAAATCGATGCCGTGCATGAAACTCATGCGGGATTTTCCAATAAATTATGACATCACACCGGTTCGCACTAACATGGAGCACGTTACCGATGTTCTAATTTCAACCAAAGAGTCGGACAGAACCCGAAATGACGCACCTCGCCGAGAACCGTCAACGAACCGTAATTTCGCATCACCCCTCCGACCGCCACCTAGTATTACTCTGGTATATTGTGCCCGGATTCACCCTCCGATTTGAGATTAAGTGTAACCTATTGGGTTACACTCCGTGCAGGGTGCTTTTCGCGAGGTAAGTGACAGCGTAATACGAGCCGGAATAGATCACCCCCGGAGGGAAGGCTTTTCCAATTTACCGCGGCGACGGTGGTGCAGGGTAGCGCGGTGCTTCAGCCGGCGGCTCGATTTCCCCTTGTGCGCCGACCGCGAGCTAAAGCGCGGCCGCATACCATTTCGGTTCATCACCGGTGAAATAGGGGGGAACCGTCACACGGTTCCCACCCCCTGAAATGCACGGTTCGGCCGGCACGCGGCCACTACTCGTTAAACTCGTCGTGTTTCTTTGCCGCGGCGTCTTCCGCTTTCAAAGCGGCGGCGAGCTGAGGATCGGCGGCGGCTTCGCGTTCACGGAAACGACGTTCACGGGCCCGCAGATCTTCCTCGCGTTGCTCAAGCTCGATTTCCTTTTCCTGCTGCGCCTGCACTTTTTCGAACAGCTTCGTCTCGCTCTCGTCGAGAAATTGTTCCCGCTCGCGCTGCGCCTGTTTGGCTTCCTTGAGCCCGGTCTCTTGGCGCTCCAATTCCGCACGGAGTTGCTCCAAGGCGATCTTCTCCTCGGGTGAAATCGCGACCTGCACTGGCGCAGCCTTGCGGGATGCCGAGATGAGCTTCTCCCGGGCCCGCAACAACGCCTCGTTCTCCGCCAAATCACGCTCCTGTTCGGCGAGGCGCGATTCGGTCTCGGCGATCGCCCGTTCCCGCTCGGCCAGGGAAAGCTCCAGTTGGCGCAGGGCCCGCTCGACTTCGGCGGCTTGCGAATTGGAAACGGCGGTCACACTGCCCGGCAACGGCGGGCGGGTGGCGGAGCGAAACGCCTGTATCTGTTCGCGCGTGGCCGCCGATTTTTCGGACAGATCAAACGGCGAGCGCGTCAGCGGGCGCCGCCGGGGCAGCGAAAGACCGGGAGCCGCCATGCCGGGAGGCCGGACGTTGGCAGGGCGAGGCGGGCTGAATTCAGGCATAGATTCGAAACAGCGCGGAGGCGGATTACTTCTTCTTAAACAACCAACCAAACAAGCCGGACTTCTTTTCCGCGACCACGGCGGTGCGACCCACTGGCAGCCGCAGATGGGGCCGGATCAATCCGGCCGCACGTTTCTCCAAGTCGTGATCGCCCAGCGTGACAAAATGCCGCAACAAAGAACCGCCGCCGACGACATCTTTTTCGATCACCGCCAGATCGTCGCGAAACCACGTCGACGCAATCTCGGCCCGGGCCTCCGCGTCGGGAGCCCGCGCCGCCTGGCCGAGCGACTCCGTCAAGTGCAGCCCCTTCACTCCACGCCGAAACGGAAGCACCTCGGTGAGCGCAGCCTCGTCCACATGCGACAGCGCGTTGAGTAGTTTCTTAAAATCCCCACCGACGATCACGTTTTGCGCCATGCTCTGCGCGAATACGGCAAACTCACCCAGCGTGGAGAGTTTCTCTAATTTACAGAATTCCAACGTGCCCGGCTCGAGTGCCGCTAACGCGACCGGAAAATTCTCCGGAATGCCGAGCTTCGCCAAATTCTTCAGCAGCTGGTTTTCCCGCGCCGACGAGGCCTCGGCCTGCGTGACCATCTCACCGAAGGGGCTGTCGAACGCGAGGGTCTCCTTGAGAATGCTCACCAGTTGATCGACGCGCTCGGGTTTCTGGCCCTTCAACTGCAGCAACTCGACGACTTCATCAAAACTGAGATCGATGTATTTCGAGGGCGTCTCGTCCTTGCCCTTGATCGGCCAATCGGCCGCGTCCAAGTTTTGCGCGAGGCTGGTCAACGCCGTGTCGACCATAATGGACGTGGAAAAGGCGGTGCGCGCCTCATCCCAATCTTTGGCGGTGGATTTCATGCGATAGATAAAAGGGGTGGCCGAAACCGACGGGTTTAACTCGCGCCCTGTTGGATGATCTCCCCGGCGAGCCGGCGATAGTCGTTGATCACATTATCGCCCGTCGGGCCGGCATCGGCCGCCTCGCTACCGACGAGCGCGACCGGCAGTCCCAGCGCGACCGCGCGACGCACGACCATCGCGTCCCGAATCTGCGTGTCCAAGATCTTCGCCGTGGGCGCCGCCCGTTTCGCCGTGCGAAATTGATTCAGGCGGAGTTGCAGACGCATTTTCGGCACCTCGATATCTACGCCCGTCTTGATCGAATTGAAGATCAAACCCTGCACCTGCGCCGGTCCGCCCATCGCGGAAGTCCTGAAACTGGCGGAGAGTTGATGAAACTTGTAGAGTTTTTCGATCAACAGCGTGAAGCCGATCAAACTGAGCGCGTCCGGATTCACCGGCACGTAGATCTCGTTCGACGAAAACACCGCGCACTGGGACGCCCGCAGGATGTTCGGCGGGCAATCGAAAAGAATGAAGTCGTAGTTGGCCTCGATCGCGGCCAGCTGCTCTTGAAACACGAAATAATGCGGGCGCTTCGGGTCGCCGTTATACTCGTTCTCCAAGTCGACGAGATTAAACGTCGTCGGCACCAAATCGAGGCCGGGCAGGAGTTTTTCTCCGGTCTTCCCCTCGACCACGTCCTTGATCACCAACTCCCGGACCCGCGCGCGGCCGGGATCGAAAATGGAATAGACCGAACCCTCGCCAGCGGCGTTGATCTTATTCCAACGATCGAGGCGCAGCAGCCAAATGCTCGCGTTCGACTGGGTGTCGAAATCGCAAAGCAGGACACGCTTGCCCAATTTGGCGAGGGCTGCCGCCGTATTCACGATCAAAGACGTCTTGCCGACGCCTCCCTTGTAGTTGATGAAGCTGATTTTTCGGGCCATACAGAATAGTCCGTGACAGGCGGGACTGGACGAAGCGGACGATGCGTCACACTTTTGTGCGCCGCGAGTTAAAAACGGTTGCGGCCCATTTTACCCAATATTTTCTTAGCGTGAACAAAACCGCCATCCGCGACGCCATCCTCGCTCAACTCCGCGCCGAACTTGCGCTCCAAGCCGGCGCCGCCCAAATGGCCCGCGACGAGGCCATCAGCGAGGAGAGCCGGGCCGAAAGTAAATACGACACGCATGGGCAAGAGGCCGCCTACTTGGCCGAAGGACAAGCCAAGCTGGCCGGAGAAATTGAAACGAGCCTCGCACTCTACGCCGGCCTGCCCCTGCCCGCTTTCGCACCGGACAGCGTGATTGCGCTGGGTGCCGTCATCGAACTGGCCACGCGCAGCCGCAGTTCCTGGTATTTCCTCGGCCCTCGGGCCGGCGGAATTGAACTCTGCGTCGCAGGCCGCGACATCCTCGTCCTCACTCCGCAATCGCCCCTCGGCCGCCAATTTCTCGGCAAGCGCGTCGGCGACACCGTGCAGATGCCCGGTCGCAGCGGCGCCTCGACCGGGCATAAGATTCTGACGGTAGAATAAGGCGCACCGCCGAGCGCAGGGGCGATCGATCAATCGCCGTTCAGGGTAAAGACGATCGGCACCGCCCTCCGAAAACGCACGACGCGCCCGTCTTTCCGGCCAGGTTCAAAGCGCCACCGCGCGATCGCCCGCACGGCCGATTCATTGAAAATCGGATCGCTCGAATCCGTCACCCGGGGCGAAACCACCGAACCGATTTCGTCCACGAGGAACTCAACGGCTACAGTGCCGGACCGACCATCTTGCTTGGCCTCGAATGCGCAGGCAGGCGGCGTTGGCGTCCGCGTGCGCGGGGAGCGATCCAGCAACGTGCGGCCGAGCCCGTCGCCCGGATTAAAATTCGCCCCTGCAATGCTCCCGGTCTGAAGCCCGATCGGACCGAGCGGAACTCTCTCGTATGGCACCCGATTCGACGAGACGGGAACCGCGGGAATTTTGAGTTCGAAGTCGGTGAGCGCCGTTGCCGTCGGCGGTTCGGGCAAGACGGGCGGCGCAGTGTCCGGAGCGCCTTGCTTTATTTTGGTTTCGCTCACGTCGGGCGGCGGCGGCTCGAGCGTGAGTCCGGGTCAAACTTGATGAAGTCAATCGGCGGCGGTTTGACGACATCGGTGACTACACCGTCGGTTTTCGACGGGCCAATACCCCGCAGCAGTCCGGCATGAAGGGCCGCTGCGATGGTGCCTGAGACCATAAATTGACGGTCCATGGGGGTAACGGGTTTGAGATTGATCTGTTCCAACGCCTCCGACGCGCCCGCGGCTTTTTTCTTAGATCCGAAACCTGCGCCGCCTGAGGTATTGCACCGACGCAATCCATCCCCTTCCTCGGCGCGATGCGTTTTCTTTTTCTTCTCTGTGTGATCGCGAGCGCGACGTGGGCGAGCGTGCCGCCCGATTTGGCGAGCGCGCTCAAGACGTTTCGCACCGACGCACCGCGGGGCTGGTCGTTCATCCAAACGACGCACGCACAAGGTCAAAGCCGCGTGGAGCAATTCGACGCCGCCCGGCCTGAGTTCGACCGTTGGACGTTGCTCAAACAAGACGGTCGCGCTCCAAGCGACGAAGAACAAAGCGACTACCAACAAAAACTCACCCGTCGCTCCAGTAACCGCACGGCGCCGCTGCTCACCGAGCAGTTGGATCTCTCCAATCCTGAGACCGTTTCCGAGACTCCCGGACGCGCCACCTACCGCTGTCGCCTGAAGCCCGGCGAAGCCGGCGACAAGACGGCCGCGTTTCTCCGCGTGACTCTCGTCGTGGACAAATCGACTCACTGCATCGAGTCGCTCGAGATTTCTAGCACCGGCGAATTCAGTCCGACGTTTGGCGTTAAAATCGCCGAGATGAAAACCGTCATGACCTACGGCCTCCCCTCCCACGGAACTCCGAGCCTACCGCTCACAGTCACCACGCTCCTCCGGGGGCGCGCCTTCCTCGTGAAGTCGCTCGATGCGGAGATGACCCTCGTCTACACGGACTACGCGAAGGTCGGGAAAAAATAACTCGGACCAGGAAACCGATCCAACGCTACGCCTCCGCCGTCCACTTGAAGACCGCCGTCGTATGGGCGGGCAGGGTCACGTTGAACGACTGACTGAAGCCGTCGCGCGCCACGTCCTCGGTGTTGCGCCCGCCGTCGTTGCCGAGACCGCTTCCGCCGTAGTATTCGCTGTTGGTGTTTAAGACCTCGCGCCAAAAACCATGGCGTGGAACTCCGATGCGATAGTTGCGCGTCGCGCCCCCGAAGTGCCCCACCACAGCGAAGAGCGTGCGCTCTGCCGGGTCCGAACGCAGATAGGCGATCAGATTCGCGTCACTGTCGTGGCACGAAAGCCAACGGAAGCCCTGGGGATTAAAATCATTGGCGCCGAGCACGGGCTCACTCGTGTAGAGCTTGTTCAGATCGCGGACCAAGAGGCGGACCCCTTCGTGATCAGGATAGTGGCAGAGATGCCAATCGAGGCTCTTGTCGTGGGCCCACTCGCGGGACTGCGCGAATTCGTTGCCCATAAAAAGCAGCTTCTTGCCGGGCCACGCCCACATGTGCGCGTAGAGCGAGCGGAGGTGTGCGGCTTTCTCCGCGATGTGCCATGCCCCCATCTTAAACAGCATCGAAGCCTTTCCGTGCACCACTTCGTCGTGGGAAAATACGGTCACGAATTTTTCGGCATACTGATACAGCATACCGAACGTCAGGTCGCTGTGGTGGTGGCGACGGACGACGGCTTCTTTCGCGAAATACCGGATCGTGTCGTTCATCCAGCCCATGTTCCACTTCAGATCAAAGCCCAGCCCGCCCTCCTGGGAGGGCTTGCTCACCCCGGGAAATGACGTGCTCTCCTCCGCGATCGTCAACACACCGGGATGATACTGATGCACGAGATCGTTCACCCGTCGGAGGAAGTCGATCGCTTCAAGATTTTCGCGGCCGCCAAATTTGTTCGGCACCCACTCGCCTTCCTTGCGCGAATAATCGAGGTAGAGCATCGACGCCACCGCATCGACACGCAGACCGTCGAGGTGATAGCGGTCCAGCCACGCGAGCGCGTTGGCGATCAGGAAACAGCGAACTTCATTGCGTCCGTAGTTAAAAATCAGCGTGCCCCAATCCATATGCGCACCTTGGCGCGGATCGGCGTGTTCGTAGAGGTGGGTGCCGTCGAATTCCGCGAGGGCAAAGCTGTCGCGGGGGAAATGGGCGGGCACCCAGTCGAGAATCACCCCCAGCCCGCGGCTGTGCAGGTGGTCGACGAACCACGCAAAATCCTCGGGCGTCCCAAAACGGTGCGTGGGCGCGTAGAAGCCGGTGACCTGGTAACCCCACGAGCCGTCAAACGGATGCTCCGCCAACGGCATCACCTCAATGTGCGTAAAGCCCATGTCGACCGCGTAATCCGCGAGCTGCACCGCCAACTCACGATACGTGAGGGGACGGTCGGCGTCCTCGGGTTTGCGTTTCCACGAGCCGAGGTGGACTTCGTAGACTGACATCGGCCGGTCGAGCTGACCGGCTTGCGCGCGGCGCTGATCCATCCACGCGCCATCGCTCCAGTGAAATTTCGCGGTGTTGCAGACAATCGCGGCGTTGTTCGGCGGCGGCTCAAAGTAGGTGCCATAAGGATCCGTCTTGAGCAAAATGCCGCCGCGCTGGTCGCGAATTTCGAACTTGTAGAGTTCGCCCTCGCCGAGCCCCGGCACAAACAACTCCCACACGCCCGACGCGCCAAGCGAACGCATCGGATGGAAGCGACCGTCCCATCGGTTGAAATTTCCCACCACCGAAATCCGCGACGCCGACGGCGCCCAGACGGCAAACGAAACTCCCGGCACGTTGCCGAGCGACCGGAGGTGGGAACCCAGCTTGTTGTAGATGCGATGTTCATTCCCCTCATTGAAGAGGAACAGGTCCTGGTCCCCGAGCGTGGGCAGAAAACAATAGGGATCGAAGAACTGCCGGATCTCGCCGTTCGCGTAGGTCGCGCGCAATTGGTAACGGAAGACCGTCGGTCGTTTCCCAATAAAAACTTCGAAAACGCCTTCGGGAGCCACCGCTTTCATCGGGTGGGCTTTCGGTGGCTGCGCGTCGAGCTCCATCACTTCACAGGTCGCGACCCCGCTCAAAAACGCCCGCACGACGACCCCTTGGCTCCGGTTCCGCATCAGGGGATGCATGCCGAGCACCGAGTGCGGCGTGGCATGTTTCGCTTGCAGCAGGGCGGAGAGGTCGGCTTTGGAAATAATCACGCGGTCGAAAGGGTTGGGCGACTGGGCCGCGCGTAACGTGGGCCGGGAGTCGGGCGCGGTCTAGCCCGTATTTTGAACTGCCGCGAATCGCCTCGTCCTTCCACTTCGCGACGACGCGATGCGCCGCCGCCCCGCGGCGCGGAAGCTTGCTTGGCCCGAATGCGCCGCCTTTGCTGCGCCCGTGATTCGCCGCCTCGCCCTATTCGTCCTCCTTGCTGCCGCTGCGCCCTGCCTGCGGGCGCAGCAACCGCTTGTCACGGACGCCGACGTCCTGGAAGTCGATGCTAAGACCAAAGAAAATGTTTTCCGCGGCCACGCCCGCGTCGCCGACGGTGTCACCCTGATCACGGCCGACGAAATCCGCTATAACAGCGAGACGGAGACCATCACCGCGATCGGCCACGCGGTCTTCACGCGGCTCGAAATCCGCCTGCTCGCCGATAAAATTGTCATCCAGCGCCGCGTCCAGAGCTTCACCGCCGAACGCGTCCGGTTCGGCGCACATCCCTACTACGCCGAGGGCGAATCCGCCTCCGGCACCCTCCAAGAAATCACCCTGACCCAGGCGACCGTCACTTACGGTGAACCCGGCCCCTGGCAGCCGACCTTTCGGGCCGACAAGATCATCTATGCTCCTGGTCAACGCCTCCGGACGGAAAACGCCCGCGCCGGCATCGGCCACGCGCAGCCCCTGCCCTTCCCTCGCTTACAACAAGATCTCAGGCAGCCCTTCCCCGGGTTCACGACGCTCAATGGCGGCTACCGCTCCTCGCTCGGCGTCTTCGCCGAAGCCGGCCTGCAACTCCCGACAGCGGCGAACGTCCGCCTCGGCGGCGATCTTGGCCTCTACTCGGCCCGCGGCGTGATGTTTGGCCCCTCGGGCAGTTACGGCCGCACCGCGGGACTCGCGTCCGACCCTGGGCTTCGCGGCTCCTTTCGCACCGGTTACATCAATGACCACGGAGACAAGAAATTCGACACGCTGGGCCGTCCCGTGCCGGAGCATCGCGGTTACGTGGAGTGGCAGCACGAGCAGAAGCTCGCGGAAAATCTTACCCTCACCGCGCAACTCAACTGGTGGAAAGACTCCGAGATTCTCCGCGACTTCCGCCCTCGCGCGTTCTTCCCGGTGCAACAGCCCGACACGTTCGTCGAAGCCGCCCACGCGGGAGCGAACACCTTTGTGTCGCTGTTCGCTCGCTTCCAACCGAACTCATTTCAGCGCGTGCAGGAACGCCTGCCCGAGGTGCGCTTCGACCTGCTGCCACTCGCGGTGGGCAATGGTTTTTACGAACGCTTCAGTGCGAGTGCCGCCGTGCTGCGTGAAGATACCCCGCTCGGTGGCCCACGGCTCAGCTCCCACCGGCTCGATGCCTATTACTCGCTGGCACGACCGTTCTCCTATCGGGACTACTTTTCCTTCAGTCCAGTCGCCGGCGCCCGAGTAACCCACTACGCCAATTCCACGGGCCTCACCCGCACCGGCAACTCCACCCGCACCCTCGGCGAAATCGGTTTCGACGCCGCACTCAACTCGCGCGCGACCTTCAACTACAAGAATCCCCGCTGGAAGATCGACGGTCTGCGTCATCTCCTCACGCCCCGGGCGAGCTACCGCTATATTCCCGAGGCCAGCCAGGGCACCGGCCGCATCCCTGCCATCGACCGCCGCACCTTCGCCACCTACCTCCAACCCCTCGGCCTCGGCGACCAACGTAACCTCGACGATCTCACCGCCACCCACACTCTCCGTCTCGGCTTCGACAATACGCTGCAAACCCGCGACCCGGTCTACGGCTCCCGCGACCTCCTCACATTGAACGTCGCCAACGATTTTCGGTTCAAGCGCAACGCCACCACCGCCGGCCCCGAGCGCCGCGTTTCGGAAGTCCACACGGAACTCGCCCTCGCACCCGCCGCCTGGGTGTCGGTCGACTTGTATCAGAGCTTCGCACCGCAGACCTTCACCCTGCGCGAGTTCAACACCGGCATTACCCTGCGCGACGGCGACGTGTGGTCCGCGCGTTTTTCCAATAATTTTCTGCGCCACGAGATTCAAGACTACCAACTCGACGCTCGGCTGCGGCTCAACGAGACCTACGACGCGCTCACCCGCCTGCACTACGACGCCCGCAAACGCCGCTTCAACGAGCAGGCCTACGGGCTCTCCCAAAATCTTGGCAACACTTGGCTGGTTTCCTACCTTGTCAGCCTCTACTCGGGCCCCCGCCGCGAGAGCCATTTCGGCCTAAACGTGCAAATCCAAGCCCGAGGTTTCTGACCACCCACCCGCTGTGCGGACGCAGACGGGGCCGCCGAACCTCGCCAAGTTAGCGTTCACTGACGCAATGGCCAAATAAAGCAGGAGCCGGTCGATCTCAGCCGCCACGGCTGGATCGCCCACAGAATTTGTTCCCACGTCACACCAGAAGTTTTTTTTGGCGCGGGCGTGAACGGTGAGAATGAAGAGGTCGGCCGTGGCGCGCTGGAAGTATTTTGGTTCTTCGCTGCGCCAACGACTGCGGCTGAGGGTCAGACACCGCGCTTGGGTTTGGGGTCGATGCAAGTGATTTAATACCAACGTCATTTGAGTTTTTGACTGCTGGTAGCGACGCGCGTGAGCGAGGCGTGTTTCGACTATCGTCCAAATATCACGAGACGTGGATATAAATACATGGCGGATAAGACGGGAATTGTTTTCCGGAAAACCCCTGCGCCAGCTGCCGTCTTGTGCGTGCGGGCGACCTCGGCACGAAGGGGATCGAGATCACCTGGGCGCCCGCCGCCCAACGCCGCGGCGGGCGCGCGCGCCACCCCGCTGGGGTGCCTGGCGGCTCGTGAAAAATATTTCTTCCGCCATCCGAGGTTCCCGCCCGGCCAGTGGCTCCCGGCTCGCCGCTGCCGCAGAACCCTTGGTCCCGCGCTCCGCCTCCTGCGTGATTCCTGCGCGGCTCCTGCGCGATTCCTGCGCGGCTCCGGCCAAAACGAAACGTCAGTCTCCTATTATACCAACGTCCTTTGAACTCTGGACTTTTGGTAGCCGCGAGCGCCAGCGAGTGGACGGATGACCACTCGCTGGCGCTCGCGGCTACCGGGCAAATCAAAGTCTGAATCTTTTGGGCGATTGATATAACGTCCGCCTCATCAGCCCCCGTAGCGGCGAGCGCCAGCGAGCCGATCAATAGCGAGTGGACCTCAGACCAACGTCCGTTGAACTCTGGACTTTTCGGTAGCCGCGAGTGCCAGCGAGTGGACGGATCACCACTCGCTGGCGCTCGCGGCTACCCGGCAAATCAACGTCTGAATCATTCGGGCGATTGCTATTATTCGGTCACTTGCCTCGCGAAAATCACCCGGCGCGGAGTGTAACCCAATACGTTACACTCCCTCTGAAATCGGGGGGTGAATCCGGGCCCTATATAATAGAGTAATACTCACACTGATACTAAACGCCGATGCTCCCGAGTGACTCGGCGGTCCGCGCGGGCGGCCGGCGCGCCGGCTCTGCGCTGCGCCGCGGAGCCACGCGGTCGGATCGTCCCCGCCGCCGCGCAGTCCCGCGACCTCCGCCGTGTCCTGCCGGGCGAGCGAAGCCACCACCCGCTGGCGCGGCCCCCGCGCGGTGCGCACCGGCTCGCACCGCGGCCAGTAAATGTAACCGCCGCACCGCGCCTTTTTATTTTCCGCCGCAGAAACCGGCCGGCATGATCGCGGAATCCGCCGCGCCGCACAAGGGGAGGGGGGGGCACTACCTAGTCCGGACGCCTTCGGTTCCCTCGCCGGCACACCTTCGCCGGGGACGCCTCACCTCTGAAAAACTTTTTTCGGCTACTGCCCGCACGGACGAACTTGGGCTAACCGACCGACGTGTAAGGTCGGGGCTCGCGACAAGAAGTCGTCAACGCCGCGAACTCGGAAAACGAACTTAACAGGTTTTTGATAAAAGAAGGTAAACGGAGTCGGTGCCAGTTTAGTCGCAATTAGAAAGCGACGTCCGATTCCTGCCGATAGTCCCAAAAAACGAAACGTCTCCTCCACCGATCTATACAAAATGAAAACGACCAGCCCGAAAACTCCAGACCTCACCCGCCGCTCGTTCCTGCAACGCGGCGGTATTGCTGCTGCCCTCGCGGCCGGTATCGGCCCCTACCTGCGGCTCACTCCCAGCGCGTTCGCCAACGCGGGGCCCGCGACCCCGTTCCGGTTTACCCCGTTCACCCGCCCACTGCCGATTCCCGGCCGCCTGGCTCCCGCTGTATTGAACCCCGCCCCCGGATCGTCCGCAGCGGCGGTCGGTTCGCCCGGGGTGTACCACGGCATCGCGCCCGAGTACAATCCATCCCACTCTTTCAACAAAGCCAGCTGGGTGCTGAACGATCCCGAGACCGGCCGACCCTTCGCCGAAAAACGGCATACCCTCAACTTCCGTCGCGGCACGGCGCAAATTCTCCCGAACGTAAACACGCCCATCTTAGGCTACAATGGCTCCACCCCCGGGCCGACTATCCGGGCCCGGTTGGGCGAGCCGATGGTGATCCGGACGAAGAATGAACTCGCGGACACCGAAACATCGTTGCACCTGCACGGCGGGCACACGCCATCGCACGCCGACGGCCATCCCTGCTTTTACGTCTTCCCGAATCAGCAGCGCGACTATTTCTACCCGCACATCGCGCCCAAGGTGAACGGCGTCCAGGACGTGACCGAGGCCCCCAGCACGATGTGGTATCACGATCACGGCAACGATGTCACGGCCCACAACGTCACGCAGGGGATGGCCGGCTTTTGCCTGCTCACCGACACCCTCGAGGAAAATTTCATCAAAAATCGCTACCTGCCCGATGTCGATCTGCGGGACAGCGCCGGCAAGCTCATGCTCACCCCTGCCGGTGCCACCCAGCAGGGCCTGTATGATATCCCGCTCGCTTTCACCGACCAGCGCCTTAACGCCGACGGGTCGATCCATTGGGACCCGATGGACCACGACGGCCGCCTCGGCGACCTCTTCACGGTCAATGGCGTCACCCAGCCGTTTCTCAACGTCGAGCCCCGCAAATACCGCTTCCGTTTACTCGGTTGCTCGCCCGCCCGCCACTACGTGATGCGCCTGAGCAACGGCCAGACGATGCAGCAGTTCGGCAATGACAGCTGGCTGCTCCCCAAAGCCATTACCACCTCTCAAATCTACCTGAACCCAGCCCGCCGGGCCGATATCGTGGTCGATTTCAGCAAACTCGCTGGGAAGACGATCTACCTGGAGAACATCATGCAGCAGACCAGCGGGCGTAAAGCCGATGGCATCGATCCGAAGAATCCGGTCAAGATCATCAAGTTCAACGTCGGCAAAACCGTGAACAAAGCGTATCCGGATTTCTCCCTACCGACCGGCACGATTCGTCCGCACACCAACATTGCCGAGTCCGAAGCCACTGTCACCCGCTACTTCGACTTCAACCGCTCCAACGGCGCCTGGCAGATCAACGGCGAGTTCTACTCCGCCTACCGCTGCGACGCCCAGATCCGCAAGGGCGCGGTCGAAAAATGGGTTCTGCGCAACAGCAGCGGAGGCTGGTGGCACCCCATCCACATCCACGTCGAATCGCACCAGGTGCTCCGGGTCAACGGCAAGGCGCCGAGCGACCCGTTTCAATTCAAAAGCGATCACACCCAACTCGAGGCCAACACGACGGCCGAGATCCTCATGAAGTTCCGCACCTTTGACGGACCGTTTGTGTTCCACTGCCACAACAACAATCACGAGGACATGCGCATGATGAAGCAGATGGAAATCTGCGGGGTCAATCCGGCCACCGGCGCCACCAATCCTCCCCACTTGAATGGGCAATGGTTCAGCGTCCCGCCAGAGATCTGCGGCGTGCCGACTGACTACATCAAGAAACATCCCGGGCTCTTCAGCTAAGCAGCCCCCACGCACCGCAGTCGCTCCGCTCAGCCGGGGCGACCTCAGCCGGGGCG
>CAMBVX010000005.1 GCA_945871085.1 Opitutus sp. GAS368
CGAGTGGATTTGTGCGGCAGCACATCTTCGGCCCACTCGGCGTTTATGCCGAAGCGACGTTGGGTGTGTCGTCGTCAACGTCGTCTAGCTTTGCGGGCGGCTTGGGCGCGGGCGCGACGTGGGATGTGTCGAAGACGTTGCAGTTCGACTACGGCGTGAGCCGCGGGCTCGGCAACCGGGCGACGGATTGGCTGAACGCGCTGCGGGTGCGGTGGTCGTTTTGATTCCGCCTGCGCCAGGGCGACGGCGAGACGTATCCGCTTTGCCAAGGCGAAGGCGAGACGGGCGGCGGACGAGGTGAGTCTTAGGTGAAGGACGGTCCGAGCCCGGTGATGCGTTTGCCGGAGATTTTGCCGGGTCCGGCGTTTTCGCTGAGCCGTTTGATTTCCTCGAATTGTTTTTGCGTGATCAGGCGGCGCGGGACGCGTTTCTCGGCTTCGTAGACGAGGCGTTCGCGGTCCTCATCGCTGGGGGTGTGGGGTAACCATGACGTGTGATGACCTTGGTGGCGGGTCCACTCGATGTTGCCGCCATGGACATCGGCATTGATCTGATATTTTCCCTCGACGGGATCGCGGTGCCACCAACCAAACGTGATACTCATAGGGGCAGTCAGAGGGATGGCGGCGGCGTGCGGCAAGGAGGGACTCCGCGCACAGCCAAATTAAAGTGCGAATTCGGCGACGCTCGCACCGGGGGAAAATTCGCCGCCGCGGGCGGCGATTCGTCGCACGATGACGCGATCAGGGGTGACGTCGACGCAATGGCCTCCGACAGGCGGACAAAATGATCCGGTGTTGATCACGATGACGTCGGACCGAGTGCGCCAGACGCCGGGGCGGTGGGTGTGCCCGAGTATAACGAACTTGGCCTGCGGGCGGTGGCGGCGGGTGAGCGCGGCCGCCAGGGCCGGCGCGTGGTGCCACGCATGGAGAATGCGGAAAATGCGGAGCGGGGGCCACACGGTGTCGGCGGCGAAGTGGAGGGCGTATTTCAGACCGTGGGGTTCAGACTGGTGGCGCTGCGGGATTTGGGCGCACACGCGGCGCCAAAGCGCCATGCGGTCTTCGAGTCGGTCCCGCGCGAAGGGCGGGAGGTGGGCGAGACCGGCGGTGAGGAGTTTTGAAATCGTGGCGGCGTCGCGGCCCCACGGGACGATGTTGTCGAAGATGACGTCCCCATGGGTCACGAAAACCCGAGCGGCGGCGAGTTCGAGGGTGTGGTCGGGTGAAATCTCGGGATCGTGATTGCCGGTCAGGAGTGTGGTCGGGAGACCGGAGCGGGTGATCCAAGCGCGGAGCTCGGCGAGGAGCTGGACGGTGTATTCGGGACGGGGGCTGGGGCGGGTGTCGAGGGTGTCACCGTTGAACACGACGTGCGTGACGCCGTCGAGGAGTGGGCGGAGTTGCGCCAGGCGGCGGACGCGGCTCGAGCGGTCGCCATAGTGGACGTCGGAAAAAATGCGGATGAGTGGGCCGGGCACGAGATTGGTTCCGCAGTCTGTTGAGGGAGGGGCGGTGGGCAACAAGCGCAAAGCGGGAAGGGTGCGGAAGCGCTCGCTCCTTTTCGTGCCGATGGGGTGCGGGCTCCAAGCCGGTAAAGACAGGTCAGGGCTAAACTCTGCCCCACAACGGTCCGCGGCACATCGGTCGAGCCGTCAACTCACTCTGAGATACACCCCGCGTGACGGCGTGAAGCGGGATGGCATGGTCCCGCTTGCGGATATTTAGCGAGCTGGGGCTGGCAGGAATCGCGATCGGTTTTTTGCGAGTTTGCCGCGAAGCAAAACGTGTTTCCTCGCTGGTTGCAGTGGGGAAACCCGGCGACAGCCATGCTTCGGTTCCCCTGCAATTCGTGGAGGCCAGGGAGTGCGGTCAGGTTGGTGTAGGGGGAGTGCGGTCAGGTTGGTGTAGGGGGAGTGCGTCCCGGCCTGCCGGTCTGGCGGGCGTGCCGCCGGACCCCACAGGTACGAAGGCCTGTGGCTAACCCGGGCCAAATCGGCCGCCCATCAGGAAACAGCGGGGAAGCAATTTTAGGAGGAGCGACGAGGCCTCCCCCTGAAACTCCGTAGTCGGAGGTGTTATTCCCGTTGGAGGACCCAACGGAATGCGACCATTTCGCGGTCGTTGCGGACGAGCAGGAGGTCGCCGACGAGGACGGGATGGTTCCACGTCTTTCCCTCGAGGGCTTTAAGGCGGGCGAGTTCGGTGAACTCGGTCGTGATCGCAGAGATGAGGGCGAGGTCGCCTTGCTCCGAGAGCACCAGCAAGACGTCTTGATCGGCCAAGAGGAACAGTTGACCGGAGCCGTAGCGGCCACCTTTCCATTTGCGTTCGCCGTCTGCGAGGTCGATGCAGGCGAGCGAGCCGCTGTTGAAACCGAAGGCGTGGCCGCGGTGCACAACATAGTCGTTGAAGTAGGGTTTCAGGCGGGTCGACGTCCAACGCTCGTGCACCGTCCAGGTTCCTTTTTCGTGCGTAACTTGAATGCGCCGCACGCCCGCAGAGTCGCTGGTGCTGATGAGGAGGTCGCCGTCGGCGAGTAGCGCCGGTTGCACGATGGGAAATCCTTTCCAGGGGTATTGCCAGAGGACTTTGCCGTCGGTCGGGTTGACGCTGATGGCCCCGGCTCCGCTCATAAACACCACTTGCCGGACGCCGGCGATCTCCAGCGCGTGGGGCGAACTGTAGCCGCCGCCCGCAGTCGGTCCGGTCCAACGGGGAGCGCCGGTGGCGAGGTCGTAGGCGGTGAGGATGCCGCTGGTGGCGACGATCAGGAGGTCGCCTTCGACGAGGGGTGAACTCGAGAAACCCCAGTCGGGGAGTTTCGCTTTGGTGTCGAGGGCGGCGTTGCGCGACCAGATGACGGCACCGGTTTTGGCATCGAGAGCGTTGAGGACGCCGGTGGCGCCGAAGGTGTAGGTGCGGCCTTGATGAAGCGTGGGCGTGCCGCGTGGACCGGCACCGGCATTTGACTCCCAGAAGCGGACGGGGTCTTGGTGTTTCCACACGGGCTCGCCGTTGGCGAGACGGTAGCAGGCGACTACTTCGTCATCGCCGCGTTGCTCTTGCGTGTAGATGAGGCCGTCGTTGACGGCGAAGGATGACCAGCCGGGGCCGACGGGCTGACGCCAGAGTTCGACGGGCGGCGAAGCGGTCCAGTTGGTTTCGATTTTCACGCCGCGAATGATGCTGTCGCGGCCGGGGCCGCGAAAGCCGGGCCAGACTGCGGCCGTTTTTAAGGACGACCGAGCCGGCGTTGTGGGCGCAGGGCGGATCGCGGGTGTTTTGGCGGTGGCTTGGGCGACGAGCCGATCCTCGGGTGTCGGGGCCCAACGCCAGGCCCAATCGTGATTGAGGTCGCTGCTGAAGCCACCCGTGCGGACCAGGGTCCAGATGATGCAGGAAACTAAAATGGCGCCGACCATCGCGGCGCGGCGAGGTCCGTCGGCCAGTTTGCGCGTGGCTGCGGCGGAGGCCACGAGCGCGAGGCTCAAGCCGGGAAAAACATAAACGAAAAGCATCAAGCCCATCATGCCGCCCGATATCGACGGATGGACGAGGCGCCAGGTGGCGAGGATCGCGCCGGCGATGACGACGACGAGGCCGAGGCGATCACGCCAATTTGCGCGGCTGAAGCACAGCCACCACACGATGACAGCCACACCGCCGGCGAGGCCCGCGAGCACGCCAACGGGCATGGCGTCGGGCACGACGACGGGGACGACAAACCGGACCAGCCATTGGAGGGCAACGATCAGCACGCCCGGCCAGAGGCGCAGGGGGGGCGGGAGCGAGGGCAGCGTGGCTGACGGTGAACTGGAGCCGAGGTTGTCAGAGGTCATAGCGATTGGGAGACGAGGCTCGAATACACTAAAGAACGTCTGAAGTTGCGCGGATTGCCAACTTGATCAGTTCGGCGGTTTTTCCGGCGAACCCGCCGGGATGGGATCGGCGCGTGGGCGGGCGGGTCGACGTTTTTTTGGCGGATCGCCGTTTCTGGCCCGCAAACATGGGCACATGGTCTGGAAAGCCCATGGCACGTAGCGCGGGCTTTCCTGCCCGCGAGTTTGCCGCGGTTTCTTTATCCTGAGATGTGCCCCGGATTTCCCGTAGCAAAAAACGGCATCGCCTCGCGCTGGCGTCTGTGCCTCATGTTTCCGTTTTTCCCGAATACCCATGAAGAAATTGATCTCCCTCCTTGCCCTCGTGACCTTTGCCATGGGGTCGCAGGCCGCCGATACCAACCCCGTCGAGACGACGTTCCAGCGCTATTGGGGCGTCTACGCGAAAAAAGATTTTACGAAAGCCGCGGCGGAGATTCTGCCCAGCGACCTTGAGGCGACCAAGGCGGCGGTGCTGCCCGTGTTCCTCGCGAACCAAAACAGCAAGGCCAAGGACGCGCCGGAAGTGCTCGCGGCGTTTTTCGGCAAAACGGTCGGCAAGGCGCGCGACACGATGTCTGCGGTGGACGTGTTCGCAGGTCTTAATCGCGTGGTCGCGGCGGGCAGTCCGGATTTATTTGAGGCGCTGAAAGAGGCCGCCGTGAGTATTATTTTCGTGCGCGCGGTGACGGCGGATGAGGCGGAGATTCACTTTCAAGTGATGGTGCGCGGGCAGGGCGATACCGATGCGGAATCGCTGGTAAAGAAAGAGGGGCGCTGGTGGGTGAAGATCAAAGACGACCCGAAGCAGACAGCGGAGAGCTTTAAGGCATTGTTTGCGGGGAAGTGAGTCGCGCGCGTCCGCTCGCTGACGAGCAGCCACGCGCTGGCGCTCGCAGCGACGACGGTAAAATGAAAAAGGGCCGGTCGATGACCGGCCCTTTTTATGTCGGCGGTTGGGCAACCGCCGCTCCGTTCGGAGGGCGGTGGCCCGACATTGGTCTTAACGCATTTTTGCGAAGGTGGCTTGGAGGAGCTGGAGGTCGGTGGCGTTTTTCGTGCGCTCGCGGGCCTTCGTGACGAGCTCGGCTTCGAGGACGTTTTTGGTTTTGCGCACGTTGTTCTCGTAGAAGACGCCGAAGGAGCCGGGCCACGCTTGGCCGGCGAGTTTGAACGCGGCGACTTCGTCGGTGACGTCGTGGCGATCAGCGTCTTCGGGCGTGCCGTCGTTTTTCTTTTCCGCAATGAGCGACCACGTGCCGCCTTTGCGCGGAATGGAGGAGTCGAAGGCACCGGCGTAAAACTCGACACACTCCGAGAGGATTTCGACGACGGAAAAACCTGGGTGCTTCGCGGCGCGGAGCATCATCTCGGTCATGTGATTGACCTGGGTGGCGTGGCTGCGGGCGACGAAGGTGGCGCCGGTGTTGAGGAGGGTGCGCATCGGATTGATCGGTTGGTCGATCGCGCCGGTGGGATCGGTCTTGGTTTTGAAACCGATCGGAGAGGTCGGTGACGTCTGCTTCTTGGTCAGGCCATAGACGGAGTTGTCCATGATGACGTAGGTGAGGTTGACGTTTTTGCGGGCGGTGTGGACGAGGTGGTTGCCGCCGATGGAGAAACCGTCGCCGTCGCCGCCGAAGACGAAGACGTGGAGGTCTTCGTTGCCGAGGCTGATGCCGGCAGCGAAGGGCAGCGCACGGCCGTGAATGTAGTGGCCGCCGTGGGTGTTGACGAAATAGGGGAAGCGCGAGGAGCAGCCAATGCCGGCGAAGGTGACGATCTTCTCGTGCGGGTATTGGAGTTTTTCGAGGACGCGGTAGAACGACGCGAGGACGGCGAAATCGCCGCAGCCGGGGCACCACGTGGGGTGGTCGGCGGTGAGGATTTTTTTCGTGAGGGGCGCGCCGGCGGGGGCGGGAGGGGTGGCGAGAACGGTGGAGGACATGGAGGTGAAATGACCAATGACTAATGTCTAATGACTAATGCCGGAGAGGAGGGGTTCAGTTTTTCGCGAGGGCGCTTTGGCGGGAGACACCAAGGGAGGCGTCGAGGTCGGCGCTTTCGATGTGTTTGGCGACGCCGGCGACGATTTCGCTGACTTTGAAGGTGAGGCCGTCGGTCTTGGCGACGCTGACGATGGCGGGGTTGGCGTAACGGGCGCGCAGCATCATCGCGAGTTGACCGTAGCCGTAGAGACCTTCGTCGTTGATCTCGGCGACCACGATTTTGTGGTAGCGTTTGAAAATCTCCTCGAGCCCATTGGGCAGCGGGTGGATGTGGCGGAGGTGGAGGTGGCCGGCTTTGACGCCGGCGGTGTTGATGCGCTTGAGCGCTTCGAGGCCGGGGCCCCAGGTGGAGCCCCACGTCACGAGGAGAACTTCGCCGGCGGAGTCGCCGTTGAGTTCGGGGGACGGGAGCGAGGCGCCGAGTTTCTTGATTTTTTCGCGGCGCTTGGCGGTCATCTGCGTGTGCAGCTTGGAGCTGCCGGTCGGGTGGCCGAGTTCGTCGTGTTCGAGGCCGGTGACCGTCGGATATTTGCCGGAGGCGATCTTCGAACCCGCCGGCGCGTGGCGGGTGATGGCGTCGAGCGGGTAGGGTTTGAAATCGGCGCCGCGGTCGGAGAGGTCAGCCTTGGGGTCGACCATGAGTTTTGGGAAATCGGGCTCGTCGAAGGCTTCGATGCGACTGGCGAGGGCCATGTCGCTCAAAATAATGACGGGCGTCGAATACGTGCGGGCGATGCGGCAGGCCTCAATCGCGATGTAGAAGCAGTCCTCGACGTTTTTCGGCGAGAGGACGACGCGGGGGGTGTCACCGTGGCTGCCGTAGATGGCCTGCATGAGGTCGGATTGCTCGACGTTGGTGGGCATGCCGGTGGAGGGACCGCCGCGTTGGACGTTGACGACGATCAGGGGCATCTCGGCCATGGTGGCCCAGCCGAGGGCTTCCATTTTCAAGGAGAGTCCGGGGCCGGCGCTGCCGGTGATGGCGAGGTGGCCCGTGTAGGAGAAACCGATGGCGGTGGAGATCGCGGCGATCTCGTCTTCACATTGCACGAAGAGGCCGCCGTATTTCGGCAACTCGGTGCGGAGGGTTTCCATGATGGAGGACCATGGAGTGATCGGGTAACCGGCACCGTGGCGGACGCCGGCGGCGAGGAGGCCGTAGGCGAGGGCTTGGTTGCCATCCATGGTGACCTGCGGACGGCCACTGGCACGGGTGGCCAGATCGATGGCTTCGAAGCGATAGAACAGGTCGCGGAGATTATTTTGGGGCCACGCGTAGCCGCCGTCGAAGGCGAGCATGGCGTTGCGGACGATGTCTTCGTTTTTGCCGCCGAAACGTTCTTTGATGAGCGCAGCGAGTTTCTGGACGTCGAGGTCGAAGACGCGCGCGATGAGGCCGAGGATGTAGATGTTCTTGCCCTTGTCCTTGCCGGCGCCACCGACGGCTTCGACGGTGCCACTGGTGATCGGGACGGCGACTTGGGTAAAGCGGTTGTCGCCTTCGACGGGTGTGACGTGGTCGGAATCGTAGAGGAGGACGCCACCGGGGCGGAGCGAACCGATGTGGGCGTCGTAGCTGTGTTGGTAAAAGGCCACGAGCATATCGGCGCGGTCACCGGAGGACAAAATGTCGCCGGTGCCCATGCGGACCTGGAAGATGGACGGTCCCCCGGAGATGGTGGACGGGATCGTCATGTAAGTCATGACGTCTTGATCGCTGCGGCCGGCGAGGCGGGCGAGGAAGCCGCCGACGGACTGGATACCGTCTTGCGAGTTACCGGCGAGTCGGATGACGACGTCGTGAATGGCGCGGGGAGCGCTGGAGGACGGCACTGCGCCGCTCGTGGATTCGGGAGTGTTTGGGCTGACCATAAGGGGTTGGGTTGGGTGAAACGAAAAACAGAAAGAGCATTCGGACCGTGCGCGGGGTCGGGACGGGAGTCAACGGGGGTGCGTCATCGGAGGAGTGCGAATTAGAACAATGAGCGAAGCGCGAACGGGGCAGAAGCAAGGGTTATGCGGGGAATCGCGGTGAGGGAGTAAACGAGTTGGTGGGCCGGGAGGCGCGCCGATGATGCCGCCCGGGCGCGTCAGTCGTAGAACAGCACGCACACGCAGCATGGGACCGCTGCCGTGTGCGCGGTCGGGGTGAGGCGGCCGGTGGCCGGGTCGACCCGGAAGACCGTGAGGTCGGGCGAGTCTTGATGGGCGCACACGAGCCATTGGCCAGAGGAGGAAAGGGCAAAATTGCGCGGGGTTTTTCCGCCGCACGGGACAATTTCCACCGACGTGAGCAGGCCGGTTTCGGCGGCGAGAGCGAAGACGGTGAGACTGTCGTGGTTGCGATTGGAGGCGTAGAGAAACCGGCCGTTGGGATGGAGGCGGATTTCGGCCCCCCACTTGAGCGCAGTGAAATCGGCGGGGAGGCAGGAGATCGACTGGAGCGGAGTCAGCGCGCCGGTTGCGGCGTGGTAGGTGAACGCTTCGATCGTTCCCCCCATCTCGGTATTCGCATAGGCGTGACGACCGTCGGCGGAGAATTTGAAATGCCGTGGGCCGGAGCCGGGGGCGGTGGCGACGACCGGAGCGGCGCCGGGCGTGAGTGTGGCGGCGGGGGAGGGGAGCCCGCCTTCGCCGGGCTTCGGTGAGGTCAGCGCGTAGGAGAAAATTTGGTCGAGACCGAGATCGCAGACGATCACGTGGCGGTTGTCCGGTGAGACGGTGACGGAGTGGGGGTGCGGGGCCTCTTGGCGTTTCGGGTCGGTGCCTTGGCCGGAGTGCTGGAGGCGCGTCGGAAGGCCGAGCGTGCCGTCGGGCCCGAGCGGGATGGCGGCGACGAAGCCATCGCGGTAGTTGGCGGCCAAGAGCGTGCGGCCGGTGGCGTCGACGGCGAGGTGGGAGGGGGGGGGAGCGGCGGGTGCAGGAGGAGTGGGGACGGGCGATGAAACGGAGGTTGCGAGGGGCGTGAGGCTCGTGTGATCGGGGGTGACGGTGATGGCGTAGCCAATCGCCTGAGACGTGGAGGGGTAGATCGCGTAGAGAAATTTTTTATCGGGAGAGAGCGTGAGCCACGCGGGGTCGGGGCCCTCGGCGACCAGCGTCGGTGCGGAGAGCGCGCCGGTGGCTGTATCCAGACGGACGGTGTAGATCCCGCGGCTACCATTTTTTGTGTAGGTGCCGAGGAAGATGAGAGGTGAAGAGGAGGCGGGGGCGGGCATGACAGGACGTTAGGCGGGGGTGGCGGGTTTCGGGTTCGCAGCGGTGAGGGCGCTCTTGAAGTGACGACGGCACATGGCGACGTAGCGATCATTGCCGCCGATTTCGACTTGGGCACCGTCGCGGACGGCATGGCCCGCGGCATCGATGCGGAGGTTCATCGTGGCTTTGCGGCCACAGTGGCAGATGGTTTTTAGCTCGGTGAGATCGTCGGCGAGGGCGAGGAGACTGGCGCTGCCGGGAAAGAGGTTGCCCTTAAAATCAGTGCGGAGGCCGTAGCAGAGCACGGGAAGGTTGAGGATATCGGCGACGTCCGTGGCCTGCCAAACCTGATCAGGAGTGAGGAACTGGGCCTCGTCGATGAGCACACAGGCGATGGGGCTGGTGGCGTGCTCGGTGCGGACGCGGTTGAGGAGGTTGTCGGCGGGAGTGAGTGCGGCGGCGCTCGAAGTCAGGCCGATGCGCGACTCGATGCGGCCGACGCCGGCGCGGTAGTCGACGGACGGGGCGAAGAGGAGGGTGCGCATCCCGCGCTCGCGATAGTTATGGCTCGACTGGAGGAGCACGGTGCTTTTCCCGGCGTTCATTGCCGAGTAGTAGAAGTAGAGTTTGGCCATGCGGAGCGTGCGGGGGAGGAACGGAGGGAGAGAGGGGGAGACTGGGAGATGGGGAGAGGTGAGGGGCGTTCGTCGTTCTTGGATTGGAGGACGGAGAGTGGGGAGCGGCGGAAAAAAATCCAGTGCGGGTTCTCGCTTGCGCAGATTGCCGGTCGTCGCGGAGGGTTGGGGGATGAATTTTTTTCAGCAGCTGCGAGTGGGGATCGTGGTCGCCGTGATGGCTGTCGGTGCTGCGCGTGCGGCGGAGCGGGCGGTCGAAGTGGGCGTGAAGACCACGGAGTGGAACGGCTATGTGCGGGTCGATTTCCCGGTGGCGGGTCGGCGGGGTTTAGTCGTCGCGCCGAAGCAAGCGGCACCGGGCCGCCCGTGGATCTGGCGCACGGAGTTTTTTGGGCATCAGCCGCAGGCGGATATCGCCCTGCTCGCCCGCGGGTGGCACGTGGCTTACATGGACGCTCAAAATATGTTTGGCGCGCCCAAGGCCATCGCGTTTTTCGAGAAATTTCATGCCCACGTGACGAAGGAGTTTGGCTTGGCGCAACGCGTCGTCCTCGAAGGATTCAGTCGCGGCGGGCTGTATGCGTTCAACTTTGCGGTGGCTCATCCCTCGTGGGTCGCGGCGCTTTATCTCGACGCGCCCGTGCTCGATATCCGCAGCTGGCCGGGGAAGAAGCCGGAGTCAAAGGAGTGGCGCGAGTGTCTGGCGGTTTACGGACTCACCCCGGACACGGTGGCGGGCTTTAAGGGCGGCCCGTTGGATAATCTCGCGGTCGTCGCGAAGGCCGGAGTTCCGATTTTGTCTGTCTGTGGCGGCGCCGATAAGACGGTGCCGCTCGCGGAGAACACGGCGGTGTTGGAGCAACGTTATCGCGCGCTCGGTGGCACGATCGAAGTGATCGTAAAGGACGGGGTGGATCACCATCCGCACAGTTTGAAAGATCCTGCGCCGATCGTAGATTTTTTGGTAAAGCACGCGCGATTTTGAGGCGTGCCCGCGATGGGGGAAGGCTGTCGGCGGGGATAAACCCTGCGCTCCAGTTTCCGGAAATACGGCGGTAGGGCGACCGCCGCTCCTTTAGCATTACTCGGTTACTTTCCTCTCAAAAAACGTCCCGGAAAAATGTCACGTATTACGTGACGCTCCCTAGGGGAATTCGGGTTTTTTGGGCAATTAACTTAACCGAGAAATATTAGGTCGCTTCGTTTTCGTGGGTACGCTCGGGGAGCCAACACGAGGCGAGGGCGGCGGCGGCGGCGATGAGACTGACCCAGAGGAGCGCGACGCGGAAATCCCCGATGGGGGCATAGAGACCGAACACAATGGAGGCGACGGCGGCGGCGATGCGGCCGATGTTGTAACAGAAGCCTGCGCCGGTCGTGCGGAGCAACGTGGGGAACAAGGGGGGCAGATACATCGTGAACAGTCCGAACACGCCGCCGAAAAAGCCGCCGAGCGGCAGCCAGAACCACGCGAGTGCCCCGAAGCCCCGTGGCACGACGTAGGCGGCGAAAATGGCGGAGCCGAGCCCAATGAACATGACGACGATGGCGCGGCGGTTGCCGAAATTTTGAGCGACCCACGCGGCCCCGAAATTGCCGATGACAGAGGCGGCGTTGAAGGCAAAGAAGGCGGCGGAGACGAGGCCGGTGATCTCGGCGGCGGGCGTCTGCGCGTCGACGAGGATTTTACGCAGGTGTTGCGTCTGCCAGAAGAGGAATAGCCACCACGCCGAGAGGCCGAGGGCGCAGACGAGGGTCGTGCGCAGGGTGGTCGAGAGCACGTTGCCTTGAAAGAGCGCGATGGCCCCGGGTTTATTTTCCACGGAGTGACCGGCTTTTTGCCACGTCTCGGGCTCGGGGACGTGTTTACGAATCCAGAAAACGAGCAGCGCGGGTAACACACCGATGAGAAACACCCACCGCTCGGAACCGGGGGGCATGTAGGTCACGAGGAGGCCGACGAAAATCGCGCCGAAGAGCACGCCGACATTGACGCCAGTTTGGAGGACGGCGGCCATCCACGGGCGCCACGCCTTCGGCCACGTCTCCACGAGGAGCGAGGCACCGACGGCCCATTCGCCTCCGATGCCGAGCGCGGCGATGAAGCGGAAGATCATGAGCTGCTCCCAAGTTTGAGCAAAGCTGCACAGCCCGGTGCAGATGGCGTAGGTCAGAATGGTGAGCGTGAGTGCGCGGCTGCGACCGAGGAGGTCGCCGAGGCGGCCGAAGAACGCGCCGCCGAGCGCCCAGCCGATGAGAAAGGCCGCCTGGATGTAGGCCTTCTTCTCGTTGATCGCGGGATTGGCCGAGTCGGTCGTGTGCAGGAGCTGCATCACGAGTGGGCCGGCGACGAGTGTGTAGAGGTGGAGTTCGAGGCCGTCGAAGGTCCAGCCGAGCCAAGCGGCGAGGCCGGATTTTTTTTGCTGCGGCGTGAGTTCGCTGAGGCGGGTGGCGTCGCGGGGCGCGGCGGGCGTCGTGGGAGTCATGGGGCGACGTGAGTGCCGCACGCGCGGCGGCGGCGCTCAAGCCTAATGACGAATTGGGCTGAAGGTGGGCGGCGCGTCTGGGCTGCGCCGCCGACTTCGTCCGTAAATTGAGCGCCCGCTATCGCAGAAAGTTGCCTTTGACCCAGGGTAGGGCGCGACCTCCGGGTGGGTGCCTTTGGGGCTGGGCGATTTTTCGTCTGATTTCCCGCTGGATTTTAGCCGCAGTCGCCACAGATCAAGGCATCAATCCGGCGGGGCCTCGATCCGCGATAGCTGCGCAATCTGCGGTTAAATTCTGCTGTCTGACTCTACGCCAATTCCCTCCGCCGCCATTGACCCCGAGAATCCATCGGCCGGGGCTCGTGGCGTTTAGCGAGGGTGGGCGGGCGTTTTTATTTGGGCGTGAACAGACGGTCGAGGAACTCGTCCGGCTCGTCTGCCGCAATCCGTTGACGATGCTCTTTGGTCGGTCGGAGATCGGTGAGTTTTCGCCGCTCCAGGCCGGGGCGTTGCCGTTACTGCGCGAGGCGGATTTCCGGCCGCACTCCCGGCGGGACGATCATTTTGTTAGAGCCGAGGCACCCTCGCCGCGTTCGCCCGCAACCGCGCCGGGGGCGTCGCGGCTCGAGCTTTCTTTCACCGATCAGGTGAAGTCCGCGCTGGTCGAGGCTCAGCCCAACGTCTCATGATATCTGGACGATAGTCGAAACACCACTCACTCACGCTCGCAGCTACCGGAAGTCAAAAACTCAAATGACGTTGGGATTACCCATCTGTCGGCGCTGAGGCGCCGGCGCTGCGGCGGGATGAGTCGCGCCAGGACTATTTCCACCGGCAGCACATCGATATCTGGTCGACGAAAAATCGCCTCCTCCCGCTCATCCTCGCCAGCGATGCGCAGCGCGCGCTCGGTCGCGCGTTCCTGGGCGAGTTGACCGACTTCGTGGCGAACCGTCCGCTGGCTGCGCTGCGGGAAGAATTCGACGCGGGCGAACTCGAAGTGGGCCCATCGGATTGGACAGTTGGGACGTAACAACGAGGAATCAGAAGAATTTTTTGGCCTTCTCGAAAAAGCCCTTCGACGTCGGCTCGGCCGCGTCGCCGCTGATGCGGGCGAAGTCTTCCAGAATTTTTCGCTGCTCAGCCGAGAGTGATTGCGGCACTTCGACCTGCACGCGCACGAGTTGATCGCCTTGTTTCCCGCCGCGCAGACTGGGCATGCCTTTTTCGCGGAGGCGAAACGTGGTGCCGCTCTGAGTGCCGGGTGGAATTTTCAGCGAGCCTTTGCCAAACAGGGTGGGTAATTCGATCGGTCCACCAAGGGACGCCAGGGTGAATTTGATCGGAATCTCGCAGAAGAGATCCTCGCCCTGCCGTTCAAACAACTCGTGCTCTTTAACTGCGAGCACAATGTAGAGATCGCCGGCGTTGCCGCCGGCTATGCCGGCCTCGCCGTTGCCCGAGGAGCGCAACCGTGAGCCCGTATCGACGCCCGGAGGAATGCGGACGTTGAGTTTAGTGTTCTTGGCCATGCGCCCGTCGCCCCGACAAGTGGTGCAGGGCTTTTCAACTTTGGTGCCGGCGCCGGCGCACGTTGGGCAGGTTTGCGTAAAGGTGATGATGCCGCCGGAGCGGCGAATCTGGCCCGCGCCGCGGCAAGTGGGGCACGTCACGCGACGCGAACCGGGCTCGGCGCCCGAGCCGTCGCAGCGTTCGCACGCCATGGCTTTGCGGAACGAAATTTCTTTCTCAATACCGCGAGCGGCTTCTTCGAGAGTGATTTCGAGATCGTAGCGCAGATCCGAGCCATCGCGGCTGCCATCGCTCCCGCCCCCGCCACCACCGCCAAACATTTCTTCAAAAATGCCGCCGCCCCCACCGCCCCCCGCGTTGCGGCCAAAAATTTCGTTGAAGATATCGCGTGGGTCGTGAAACCCGCCACCGGGCCCGCGAGGGGGGCCACCCGCGCTGCCATCGAAGGCGGCGGAACCATAACGGTCATACGCCGCGCGCTTGTCGGTATCGCTGAGCACTTCGTAGGCGTGGGAAACTTTCTTGAACATCTCCTCCGCCTCTTTGTTGCCGGGATTCTTATCCGGGTGAAATTGGACGGCCTTCTTGCGATAGGCCTTCTTCATTTCTTCCGCCGAGGCACTTTTCTCGACACCGAGGAGTGCGTAGTAGTCTTCTTTCGCCATGATGGGTCAGGTTCGGATTCGGCTTAGGAGCTCTTCACGGCGCCACTCGACACAATGACCGAGGCGGGCCGAAGGAGACGTCCGTTGAGCGAGTAGCCCGTGCGCACCACAGTCGTCACGCTGCCCTCGGCCACGTCGGCGCTAGGCTGGGCGGAAATGGACTCGTGCAGGTTCGCGTCGAAGGCGAGGCCGGTGGGACTGATTTCTTTGATTCCGTGGTTCGAAAGGGCCGACTTCAGTTGGGTGAGCACCATGTCGACGCCCCCCGCGAGGGACTTCGCGTCGGCTCCGGGCTGCTTCGCGGCGGTCACGGCCAGTCCCAGATTGTCCAAGACGGGCAACAGATCCTCCAGCACCCGCGAGGCGGCAAAGAGGCGAAGTTCGTCTTTCTCCCTCACCGTGCGACGCCGGAAGTTTTCGAGGTCGGCGACCGTACGCACGTAGCGATCGAGGTTGGCGGCGGCCTCTTGCTTGGCGGCGGCGATCTGGGCCGCAGCCTCGGCGGACAGCGCCGCTTCGGGCCCGGGCACGGCAGGATTCTTGGCTGCGGCGGTGACGGCAGGCTCAGTGGGAGTCAGTGGTTCGGTGTTTTCAGGCTCGGTCATAATGCAAAAGGGAGCGGACTAAACTACGGCTTTTTGCTTTCTTCAAGTTTCTCCCGCAGGCCCTTGAAAATGTCGGTCGCGGCTTGCCCCGCGTCTTTGAGCATGGCTTCGCCTCGGATTGAGGCCTCCAACGCCGCTTTCCCCAAGGTCTGGCCGAAATCGCCCGGCATCAATCGGGCGAGCACCGGACCCAGATTGGCGGCGCCGACGCGGCGTAGGACGTCGGGCACGAGCAGCTGTTTGCTGTCGGTGATGTTTTCGTACCGCTGGTCGAGGCCGAGTGGATATTCCTGCACCGTCGGTTTCCCGCCGGAGTGGTCCGCGATCACCAATTGATCAAAACGTAATGACAGGCGGCGGATGAGGAAAGAGCGCGCAAGGCGACCGTCCCGCGGATTCGCGGTGTTGGAGGTGGGCACCGGCGTGGGCGCAGTGCCGAAAAGCGCCGCCTGCAACACTTCGGCGTTGGATTTGCCGTCGGGCCGCTGGACCAGCGTGAGCTTTCGGACATCGAGCGTGAGGGCGTCCAAAACCAATCGGTCGGAAAAGAGCGCCCACGCATCGGCTTCGACGGAGAAAGCACGCAGTTCCACGAAGTCGCCGATGGGGAATGTGGTGGGGTTCCTGATGATCACGCCGTGCGCAGAAATTCGGCCCGTGAAGGCGTTGCACGAGAGGCGCTCGATCGTGGCGTCGAAACCCGTTCGCTCGCGGAGCTGCGTTACGACGACCACCGGTAAAAACAGCATCCACCCGAGCGCGGTCGCGGCCCCGAGCACGACCGCCAGCAGGAGCAGATTGATGAGGCAGCGGCCTCGCGTGCGGTCCGGGCCGAGGGGCCAAGCTGGGCTCATGCCGAGAAATTTTCCGTGATGAGCAAAATGGCCATCGTCTCCGCACTAAACGTAAACGCGCCGGAGTAGGGCAGCAAAATGTTTTCGCCTCGCGCGACCTTTTGCCCAAAAGCAGGGCGGCTGCCCGCCCCGTTTTCCAGACAGGTCCGCACGGAGCCGCTCACCACACTGACGAGACGCGGTTGCTCGCCGGCCCGCAGATGCAAGCGCTCCCCGGCACCGAGCACCACCCGGCGGATGGAAAATTCCGGGCAATCGGCAATCATCCCCGACGTGGGGGTGGCCCGCACCGGTGTGGGTTCGAAATCGTTCCAGTCGATCGATCGGAGGGATTGACCGACGTGCAGTTGGCGCGGCAATCCGTCGAGCCCGACCCGGCCCCAGTCGTAAACGCGATAGGTCGTGTCGGAGTTTTGTTGGATCTCGAGAATCAAATTCCCCGCGTCGATCGCGTGCACTTGTCCGCTATGCACCAGAATGGAGTCGCCGGCCGCCACCCGAAAGTGATGCACGCACGCTTCGACGGTGTTGTCCCCAATGGCACGCTCGAACTGCGCGCGCGTGACGCCCCGCTTGAGGCCGACGATCAAGTGCGCCTCGGGGGCCGAGTGGGCGATATACCAGTTCTCCGTCTTGGGCTCACCCCGGAGTTCATCGGCCACGGCGGCGGGCGGGTGGACCTGCAGGCTGAGGCGCTCGCGGCAATCGAGCCATTTCACCAGCAGGGGAAAGGGTTTTCCCGCCGGCCAGCGCGGCCCCATCACGTCGCCCCCGTGTTGCGCAAGCAGGCCCCGCAGCGATTGCCCGTTGAACGCGCCACCCACCACGATCGATTGCGCTTCCGTCCGATCGACCATTTCCCAGCTCTCGCCGATGGGTGAACCTGCCGGGAGGGTTCGCCCCAAGGTGGCCTCCAGCGCACGACCACCCCAGACGCGTTCTTGGTAGATGGGTTCAAAGCGGAGTAGGTCGCGCATGGCAGGTTACGAGTTTTGTGTGAAAAGTTCTCCGAGGGATTTACATTTGACCGGCCCTCTTGTTAGCGTGCACTTCGCACCCAATCAGACGGCCCACACAAATGCCCAAGCCCGAGACTTCAAACTCAAACGACGGTCCTTCCTTCCAAGCGCCGCGCTATCGTCCAAACTGGCCCTCGGCTGTCGCCTGTTTGGTCTTCGGGATTTTCATCCTCGTCGCGCTGGTCGCTTTCGACCCGGCGCAAAGCACGTTTCACACGACCGCGCCGGTGTTGAAGAATCCGGTGGGTTGGCTCGGGGCCAACGCCGTTTGGGCGCTCCTCTACGCGGTGGGCACGAGCACGTGGCTGCTACCGGTGTTTCTCTTCTGGATGCTCTATGTTGCGGTGCGCGCCTCGAAGCACCTGACGGGCACGCGCGTGACCGCCATGATCATTGCCAGCGTGTCGTTCGCCGCGCTCGCCGCGATGTTCCAAGAGGCCAAGTGGGCCAGCGACTACTTCCCCAACGGTCCCGGCGGTTACGTCGGCGTCATGCTCTACCACCGTCTGCTCAAAGACGCGCTGGGGCCCTTTGGGTCGGGCCTCCTGCTGGGCACGATCTACTGCGGCGCGCAGTTGTTCATTTTCACCAAAGACATCGGCGTCGAAGTTGAGAAAATTATGGCCAGCGTGAGTGCACGCTGGGCCAACCGCGGCAAGGAAAAGGCCGCCCTCCTCGAGCTGCGCACGAAGGAAAGCCAACTCCAAGCCAAACAAAAAACCGCTGCTGCCGCCGCGAGTGCTGCCAATGCAGGCCTGACCCAGCCGCCGATGAGTGTGGGCCCGAGCGGCAAGAAAACCTTCGTGCCCAAGTCCACCGAGGAGCCGCTCGCCAAGGCGGCCGCACCCCGCTCCGGAGGGGCCGCAGCCGATGGTGGAGTCCCCGCCAAGCCTCCAGCCGCGCCTTTACCGCCGCCGCCCGGCAAGCCGGAGCCCAAGCTCGTGCCCGTTTACAAACTGCCCAACGGAACCCCCGACCCCTCTCCGGCCGTCGCCCCCGTCAGTCCGCCCGCGACTAGCCAGAAGGCCCTCGCCGTCGCCACCGGCCACGAGCTCAATATCATCAAACCTGAAGAGCCCAAGAAGGCCGCGCGCATCAGTCTCCCGCAGAGCGACGACGCGACCTATCAATTCCCGCTACTGAGTTTGCTGAAGGAGCAGGCCAAGCCCGGCGTCGGCAACAGCGAGCAGGAGCATCGCACGAACGCCGAGAATCTCCTGCGCATCCTCAGCGAATTTGGCGTTGAAGTGACGCTGGGTGAGATTCACGTCGGCCCCGTCATTACCCGTTACGAAGTCGTTCCGGCCGCCGGGGTACGCGTCGAAAAAATCGCGGGCCTCGATAAGAACATCGCCCTCGGGATGCGCGCGCAGTCGGTGCGGATCCTCGCTCCCATTCCCGGGAAAGCCGCCGTGGGCGTGGAAGTACCCAATCAGCATCCGACACCGGTCGGCATGCGCGAATTGTTGGAGAGTGAAGACTGGGCCAACGCGAAGGCCGAGATTCCCATCGCCCTGGGCAAAGACGTCTCCGGCCGTCCCCTCATTTCCGATCTGTCGAAGATGCCCCATTTGCTCATCGCCGGCGCCACCGGCTCGGGCAAATCCGTGTGTATTAACTCCATCGTCGCTTCGATCCTCTACTCGAAGAGCCCGAAGGATCTGCGCATGATCATGGTGGACCCGAAAGTGGTGGAGTTGAAGATTTTCAATTCGCTGCCGCACATGCTCATTCCGGTCGTCACCGAGCCGAAGAAAGTGCCCGGCGCGCTCAAGTGGCTCCTCGGCGAAATGGAGCAGCGCTACCAGCAGTTCGCGAAGGTCAATGTCCGCAATATCGTTGGCTTCAATACGCGCAAAAAAAATGCACCGCTGCCTCCGGCCGACGCCCAAGGAGCCCTCGACGGCGTCGATCCTCTCGCGGCCGACGATGGGCTCGAGATTCCCGAGCGCTTGCCCTACATCGTCGCGATCATCGACGAGCTCGCCGACCTCATGATGGTCGCGCCGGCGGAAATCGAGACGAGCATCGCGCGTCTCGCCCAACTCGCCCGCGCGGCAGGCATCCACCTCATCATTGCGACCCAGCGCCCCTCGGTAAACGTCATCACCGGCGTGATCAAAGCCAACCTCCCTTCGCGCATCGCCTTCCAAGTCGCGTCGCAGGTCGACTCCCGCACGATTCTCGACACCAAGGGTGCCGATACGTTGATCGGCCGCGGCGACATGTTGTTCTCCCCTCCGGGCACCTCGCGCCTTGTGCGTGCCCAGGGTGCGTTCGTCTCCGACGAGGAAGTCATGGAGATGGTCGAGTTTCTCAAGAAAAACGGTCCGCCTCAATATGCCCAGTCGGTCCAGCAGCAGATTGACCGCGCCGCGAAGGAAGATGACGACGAAGAGGATGAGGAAGGTGACGACGAAGCGATGGGGGACGATGGTGAGCTCTACGCGCAGGCGATCGATGTGCTCAAGTCCACCAAACGCGCTTCGACCTCAATGATTCAGCGCCGTCTCCGGATCGGCTACAATCGCGCCGCCCGCATCATGGATCTCATGGAAGAAAAAGGCGTCGTCGGTCCGGAAAATGGATCCAGTCCGCGGGAGATTCTCGTCGATCTCGATGCGTTGTGAACATCCCCGCGCAGTTCCTTCTTCCCCTTTCGGTTCCAACACCCTAACCCATCCCCATGCAGACCATCGGTGAACGCCTCGAGGAGGCGCGCAAGAAAAAGGGTATTTCCATTCGCGAAGCCGCTGAGGCGACCAAAATTCGCGGGGACTACCTGCAGAAATTCGAGGGCAACCACTTCGACATCGGTCTCACCGAGATCTACACGCGCGGGTTTCTCCGTAACTACGCGAATTTTCTGAAGCTCCCCGGCGACCGCTTGCTCAACGACTATTCGGCCCTCGGTCGCGGTGAGGCCCGCCCGCGTCAGCCCAGTCGCGACGCTTACAGCCGCATCGACATCTCGGTTGCCAGCGCCGGTGAACCGAGTGATCGCGCGGCTCCACCCGACGAAGGGGCCGCGGCCGCTGAACCTACGCGCGCGCAGCCCCGCTATCCGCGCGGCAGCAGCAGCCTCCCGTCCGGCCCCGATCCGGCCGTGATTTTTCGCTATGTGAAGTGGGCCCTCGCCGGGGTCGGCGCGTTGCTCGCCGTGTGGCTCGTCTCGTCGCTGATCAGCGGGCGCGCGGCCAAGCCCGCGACGGTGCCAGCGCCGGCCCTCCCTCCGGTGGCCACGCAGACGGCGGTCAGCACCCGCGCCGTGATCACGTCACTTGACGTGGTGCGGGTGCAGGTCTGGGTGAAAAACGAGGACAATAGTTACGGCGACGTGGTGTTGCCTCCGACGACCTTGGCGAAGGGCGAAACCGCCGCATTCAACAAAGCCGGCCCCGTCTACATCTACGCGTCGGCCCAAGAAAATATCCGGATCGATTTTTCAGGAAAACAGTTCACGCCCAGCGCCCCGCCGCACAACGTCCGCGGTGCGCTCGCCATCGAGTTGCGCTGAGCTTCGGGGCCAGATCGCGCCTGGTCGTGCGGAGCTGAATCGGGATCGAGCGCGAAAAAATTTGCGCGGGTCCGGCTCTGCCGCTTACTCGCAGACCGATGGAAAAAATCTCCTATCAGGGTCAGACCCTCACCCGCTGGCGGATCGGCAACTCCACGTTTCTCGCGTTGCCCGAAAAGGGCGCACGCCTGATGAATTGGAACATTACCCTCGGCGATGGCTCCGTGCGCGATGTGCTTTACTGGCCCGAGAACGCCGACTTTACCGACGTCGCCAAGGTTCGCGGCGGCAACCCCATTCTTTTCCCGTTCAACGCCCGCTCCTTCGACCGCGGTGAGATCTATTTTTGGCGTGCCGCCGACGGCGTGAAGCGCGCCATCCCGATGCACGGCATCGCGCGCCAAGGTGAGTTTAAGGTCACGCGGCTCGACGCCCGCGGTTTCGTCGCGCAATTTGTCCCGGACGAGCAGGCGCGCGCCGTCTATCCCTTCGACTACGAGTTTACCGTCGCTTATCGCTTCGAATCGGTCGGCCTCTCCTGCGAATTTGCTCTCACAAATTTGGGCTCCACGCCGCTGCCCTGGAGTGCGGGGCATCATTTTTATTTCAAGCTCCCGTGGAGCGCCGATCTCACGCGGAGCGACTATGTCATTCGCCTCCCTGCGACGAAACGGTTGAAACAGGATGCCACCGGTGGTCTTGTTTCGGGCCCGCCGCTGCAGACGGATGAGCCCCTCAATAACCCAGCTCTGATCGACACGATTCACACCGGCCTCCGCGGCCATGAAGTGGTTTTCGGCGAAAAAGGCCGACCGGGCGACATCGCTGTTCAGCTGGGCACCGCGCCCGTCCCGCCGGCCGATGCGTGTTTTGTCACGTGGACACTCGCTGACGATTCGCCGTTTTATTGCGTCGAGCCGTGGATGGGCCCGCCCAACGCCGCCGAGCACAAGGTCGGTCTGCACTACGTCGCCCCGGGCGAAACGCAAAAATTCGCCGTCAGTATCGCCGTGAAATAACCGGCGTTTTTTCGGTTACATTTTCTGCAATCACCCGTCTGATTTCCGCCATGGCTTTGTCCCTCTCAATCTTAGCCTTCATCGAAGGCATTGGCGGTCCCGAGATGGGGCTGATCCTTATCATTGTCCTTGTGATGTTCGGTGGTAAAAAACTCCCCGAATTCGCCCGTGGCCTCGGTAAATCCATGCGCGAATTTAAGAAGGCGGCAAGCGGGGTGGAGCAAGAGTTCAAACGGGCGCTCGAGGAGGAGGCCCCGAAACCCTACGAGCCAATTCCGACACTCCCTGCGGCCTCTTCGACCCCGGAACTCATGCCCGCAGCGGACTACCACGACGATCCTTATCACCACGATTCACACTACGACCACGATGGTAGCGAGGCCGGTCCCGCTTCAACCGTCGCGGCGGAAACGTCGCCGACGGGCGTGCCCGCGCTGCCGGACCCTTCGTCCGCCGCGGGGAGTCCTCCGGCCGCCGAATTGCCCGTGATCGAAGTCCCTCAGGCCGACATCACCCCACCCGTGACTCCTCCGGCCGCTCCGCCGAGTCCGCCCGTCTCTGAGCCGAAGCCCTGAGTGCCGTCCGATGGCCCCCGAGCTTTCGCCCGACGCGCCAGTGCCGCTGCCGATCACCGGTGAACTCGATCTGCATACCTTTCGGCCGGCCGATCTCGGTGAACTGATCCCGGCCTATCTCGCGGAGTGCGCCGCGCGCGGTTTGCGCGAGGTGCGCATTATTCACGGCAAGGGCACCGGCGCTCTCCGCGCCGCCGTGCACGGCTTGCTGCAACGGTCGCCGCTCGTGCACACCTACCGGCTCGGCGACGAACACACCGGTTCGTGGGGGGCCACCGTCGTCACGCTTCGCCCATGAAGCTCCTTCGTGTTGTCGCGCTCGCCCTTGCATTCGCCGTCAGTCTCGAGACCTCCGCTGCCGAGCCGGCGCCGCTCCTCCTGCTTTCCCTTGACGGTTTCCGCTGGGACTATTGCGCGCTCCATCCAGCTGAAACACCCCACCTCCGCCGCCTCATTCGCGAAGGCGTGACCGCCCGCAGCCTCATCCCCGTTTTTCCCACCAACACGTTTCCCAACCACTACTCGATCGTCACCGGCCTCTACCCTTCGCACCACGGGATCATCAACAACACGTTCTTCGATCCCACCCTCGGCTCGATCTTTCGGTACAATCAGTCCGCCTCCGCCCGCGATCCACGCTGGTGGGGCGGCGAGCCGATCTGGATCACCGCCGTGAAACAGGGCCGCGCCAGCGCCTGCTCATTCTGGCCCGGCTCCGAGACCGCGGTCGGTGGCCTGCGCGCGACGTATTGGAAACCTTACGACTACGACGGCACGTCCTTCGGAAAACGTCTTGATGAACTCGTTGCCTGGCTCCGCCTGCCCGCCGCGCAACGCCCCGCCGTCGTCACGTTCTACCTCGAGGAAACCAACACCGCCGGCCACCGCCATGGGCCGGATTCACCCCAGCTCATCGCCGCTATCAAACTCCTCGACGCCCGCGTCGGCGCGCTCTCCGATCGCCTGCGCGCCGAGGGGATCGCGCCGAATCTCGTAATCGTCTCCGACCACGGCATGACCTCTTGCGACGCCGACCGCGTGCTCATCCTCGACGACTATCTCGATCTGGCGACCGTGCAGATCGACTTTGAGGAAACCTGCGCCGGCCTCCGCCCGCTCGCGGGAAACGATGTCGCCACAATGATGCGCGCCCTCGCGAACATCCCGCCCGCCCAGGCCAAGGCGTATCATTCCGCCGAGTTGCCCGCGCGCTTCCACGTCGCTGCGGCCAACCCCCGCGTGCCGCCCGTCTGGATCGTGCCCGCCGAGGGGTGGCACGTTGTGCGCCGCAGCCTCTACAATAAAGCCCTCACGAATTTTCTTAAAGGCCAGCACGGCTACGATCCCGGTTTCGCGTCGATGCACGGCCTCTTCATCGCCCACGGCCCGGCCTTCAAGTCGGGCGTGGTCGTCGATGCGGTCGAAAACATTCACATCTATAATCTGCTCTGCGCCGCCCTCGCCCTCTCCCCCGCGCCCAACGACGGCGATGATCGACTCGTCATCGCAGCACTGCGTTGATCGCGCATTGGTCGCGCGTAACTTTTCGCGCGTTCTCGTGTTGTGAAGGCACCGCTCCTGATCCTTCCATCGTAACTTTCCCTCCAATCCTCTATGAATTCCTCCAACCAACCGCCCTTCCTTCCGTCCATGCACGAAGTTGATTACAAGATTCACGGCGACGACATGCAGTTCGTCGAAATCGAACTCGATCCGCAGGAAGCCGTCGTCGCCGAGGCCGGCGGGATGATGTTCATGGACGAGGGCATCGCGATGGAGACGATTTTTGGCGACGGTTCCTCGAAGAATAGCGGCTTCATGGGCGCGCTCCTCGGCGCCGGCAAACGCCTCCTCACGGGGGAATCACTCTTCATGACGGTCTTCCTCAATCAGGGCACAGGCAAAAAACGCGTCGCGTTCGGCGCGCCCTATCCCGGGAAAATCCAAGCCGTCAACCTTCGCGAACTCGGCGGCGAACTCATCGCGCAAAAAGACTCGTTCCTCTGCGCCGCGAAGGGCGTGAGCATCAGTATCGCGTTTCAAAAGCGTCTCGGGGCCGGTCTCTTCGGCGGTGAGGGTTTTATTATGCAGCGACTCCAAGGCGACGGTCTCGCGTTTGTCCACGCTGGCGGCACCCTCTACGAACGCGTGCTTGCGCCCGGCGAAGCTCTCCGCGTCGACACCGGCTGCATCGTGGCATTTCAGCCGACCGTGGACTACGACATTCAATACGTCGGCAGCGTGAAAACCGCTTTCTTCGGTGGCGAGGGGCTCTTCTTCGCCACCCTGCGCGGCCCGGGAAAAATCTGGCTGCAATCGCTGCCGTTCTCCCGGCTCGCCGGTCGCATTGTCGCCGCTGCGCCCCAGACCGGCAGTGGCGGACGCGAGGAAGGCTCCGTCCTCGGCGGCCTTGGCCGCATGATGGGTGGCGACAACCGCTGAGCGCGGGCACCGCTTATCCGTCGTGTGGGCCGGTGGTCACGGCGACGTTGTTTTTCGTGCGCGCCCGCCCAAGGCTGCGCACGCAATGAAAACTTACCTCACTTACGGTTTCGCGATGGCGTTGGGCGGAGCGCTCATCTCGTTTGCGATGTTCTTCCTTGGGCTGCACGATAGCCCGTCGAAGCTCGATCTGGCGCAGTGGATTCAAATGGGTTGCGGAATTGCCCTCGGAGTCACGTGTATCGTGCTGGGCACGAAGGCGAGACGCGCCGAAGTGCCGGCCGGCGCTGCGTTCGGATATGGTTCGGCCCTTGCCGCCGGCGTCATGATCACGTTGTTCGCCGCGCTCCTCGGCATCGTTACCACCTACGTTTACCTCGCTATCATCAATCCCGGCTACGGGGACGTCGTGTTGCAGGCGCAGGCCGAGAAACTCGAAGGCAAAGGCCTGAAATCCGAGCAGATCGAGCAGATTCAAAAAATGTCTGCGATAATGATGAAGCCGGGTGTGATGACGGCATTCTCGTTCATCGCGGGTTTGTTTTTTGGCACCGTGATCTCGCTGATCAGCGCGGCATTTTTGAAGCGTCCGGCAGTCGAGGACGCAGGGGATGCGCCGCCGACGTTGAATTGATGCCGTCTATTCTCTTTCGCGTTCACGATGGGACGAGCGCGGTTTTGTAGGAGCTCGCTTGCGGGGATTCACACCGCGGGATCGATCCGACCTCCAAGCATGGCCCGCCAGCGGGCTCCTACATCCAAGCCGTTTGAGGTCACCTTGAACGCATCGATGGAACTAGAAGATTAGCGGTGGCCGTGGAGCCGGAGCCGGTGCCACCGGCTGCGCGGGCAACGCGATCCCTTGGCCGCGCGGTCGGATGATTTTGGTTTCCGCTCCTTGGAAATCGCCGTCGGTCCGGAAGCTATACTGCTTCATATCTTCCAGCTTCTCGAGGCGTCCGCGTAGATCCGCAGGCAATGACTTCCTCTCTTCGGGGGTGTTGACGGGGCCCGAGAAAATAAGCTCCCCGTTAGGGTTCTTCGCGATGAGTTCCTTTTTTCCTGCGCGCATACTGAGTTCGAGCGAACCTTGGTCGTCGTCAGAAACGATCCGGCTGTTGCCGGTGTTGACAGTGACACTGACATTACGATCTCCGGGCCCGGTCGTGCGCGAGATGTCGATCCGCCGCTGGCCGGGAGCGTTCGCGGCGTCGATGAGCGACAAGACGCGGTTCACGTCCTCTCGGTTCTCTGGGCCGCCGGGGTGGAAAACGCGCACGTCGAAATTACCGCCGTCCATTTCGCCGCCCGGGCCGCGACCTCGCGGGCCGAAACCTGGCCCGCCTTCGTTGAACATGGCCGACATTTTAGGCACGTCGTGTTTCGCCAGTTTCACCTTGGCCGTGGCCTGCTTTCCGCCGCGCAAGAAAGTCAGCGTAACTTCGTCGCCCTCTTTATGTCCGCGCACAAGCACCGAGAGTTGGCGCTGTTCAATGAGGATCTGGTCGTCGAGTTTGATTAGAATGTCGTGGCGCTTCAACACGGCAGCCGCCGGGCTGTGGGGTGAGAGCTGGGTTACGACGAGGCCCGAACCCTCCGTCAATCCGAGTTGCGCTGCGAGGGTGGGGGAGACCGGACCGGTCTCAAGGCCGAGAAACGTCACGGTCTCCATTTCGCCTGCTTCGCCCACGTGGCGGATGACTCGGTGCGGCCCGGGCGGTTGGCCGCCGTCACCAGCGGTGATGACGCGGATTTCCTTGCGGGCCTTGGGGGCATTTTTCGGTGCGTCTGGTTTCGCGTCGGCCGCGAAGGCCGGCAACGCCACGGCGAGGACGAGCGCGGGGATGAAATGGCGGAGGTTGGATTTCATGGGTGTTTTTTCGGATACTGGGTCTTGAATAGAGCTGGCCATCACTGGAATTTCACCGGCACCACGCGCACTTCCTCGCGTGGCATCGTCCAGCGGACCGACGCATTCGTGCGGGGATGCTTCCACGTGATCGTATCGACATAGTTGAGCCGCTCTCGGCGTCCGGCGGTGCCATCTTCGAGCGTCACGAGACCTTCGTCGCTCACGGCGTAGAGAATGTTTTCGGCCGAGACCGGTTTGAAGAGAGCCGCCTCCGCGTACGCGATTGGGACCGTCGCGCTTGCCGGCGTGGCAATCGATACGGTGGGTGCGGGGGTGGGCGGCCGCCGCGCCACAACCACCGCCGCGACTGCTAGCGCTGCCGCCGCCGGCAACGCGGCTGTCCAGAGCCACCAAGCCCGCGTTCGGCGTGGTGCCCACTCGCGGCGGGCCGCGACGGCCGACGCCGTGAGATCCGCTTCGATGCGAGAATTCAAGGCTCGCGAGGGTGCGGCGGGCCGGAGTTTTTTCAGCTCGGCTTCGAGTTGTTCAAGTTCGTGGTCCATGGCAGTCGGCGGAAGTTAGTTGTTTCCGGAGCGCGCCGAGCGCGTAGCGATAGCGCGACGCCGCGGTGTTGGGCGATACCGCGAGTTCCGTGGCGATTTGATCGAACGTGAGCTCGCCCCAGATTTTGAGGACGAGCACCTCTCGCTGTTCGTCGGGCAGTTGGCGCAGCGCGGCTTCAATGGCTTCCCGCCGGTCGTCGTGCTCCAGTTGCGTGCGGAAGACGGGGACGTTTTCTTCGAGGCCGCCCTGGGCCCATTCTTCGCGAGCCGCCCGGCGGGTTTCCCGCCGCGAAAGATCAAACGCGGCGCGCCGCACAGACGTGACGAGCAAAGCCATGGGCTCGCCTGGCAGGTGTCGTTGGTGCCGCCAGAATCGCACGAAGGCTTCCTGGACCACATCCTCGGCGTCAGCGAGCGAGCGTGTCCACTGCCGCGCGCAGAGGAGCAGCTTCGGCCCGTGTAGCTGAAACCATAATTTCCAAGATTCATCGTGTGAGGCGTCCTCCATGGGTGCGGAGTGAGTCGGTGTGTGGTGAGGACGCGTCACGGGGCGTAGGATTTGTCTAAAACTATGCGTCGGGCGGAAAATTACTTCGAGATTCTGCCGGAATTACGGGTGCTTAGCCCGCAAAAATTAAAAGGGGCCCGGTTGCCCGGGCCCCTGTTCGAGGTTTGCTCACTCAGCGGCCACACCTTTGTGGCCGTTGCTTTATTTCCAAGTCAGGCGGTAGTCCAACGCCGCGACTGCCAGCAGCGTGATCACGCTCCCGTAGCCGACGAGGGTTTCCACGCTGACTAGGGATTCGGAAGAAAGCAGAAACGCGGTGCCGGTCACGAGGGTGCCGAGAACTACCGCTAGGGTGATGATGTCGTTTTTCATAGGTTTGTCTTTGGTTTGTCGGCCCGTGAAGGGTTCGACGTGGGAGAGTATACGGCACTTTATTCAATAGTTGAAATCGCGAGTTCCTATTGGTGTCATTGGGATAGACTATGGAACTCAGCCAACTTCGTTATGCCGTCGCCATCGCCGAGACCGGGAATTTTACGCGGGCTTCCGAACGTGTGAGTATATCTCAACCGTCATTAAGCCAGCAGATTATAAATCTTGAACGCGAGATCGGGCATAAGCTTTTTCATCGGTTGGGACGCAAGGCGGTCCTGACCGAAGCCGGTGCCACCTTCATCGATCGCGCGCGCCGGATTCTGTTCGAGGTCGAAAACGCGGCCAAGGAACTCAGCGATCATCCTTCCCTGGACCGGCGCATCACTGTCGGCGCCGTCCCGACGATTATGCCGTATCTCGTTGCCCCATTGATCGCTGAGTGTCGGACCAAACACCCCAATCTCCTCATCCACGCCCGTGAGGATTTCCGTCACACCTTGGTCAGGGCGGTGGTCGAGGGTGAGCTCGACCTCGCCGTCGTCACTCTCCCCGTTAAAGATCCTCGCCTCTCGATTGAACCGCTCCTGACCGAGCCCTTGCTTCTCGTTGTCGGCCAGCGACACCCGTTCGCGGATCGCAAGGAAATCAACATTGCCGACCTCGCCGAGGAAACCTTCGTCTCGATGGGTGATTCGAGCACGTTGGCGACGCAAATCCAGAGTTTCTTCGGCGACCATAATTTTGTGCCCAAGATTGGCTACCGCTGCGCGCAGGTGGCCACGCTCAAGCTCTTTGTGTCCATGGGACTGGGCATTTCCATTTTGCCCCAAGTGGCCCACACGCACGATGACGAAGGTCGCCTGACCTACCTCCACATTTCAGGCACCGCCCCGACCCGCGAAATCGCGGTCATCCGCCACCTCCAGCGTTATCAGAGCCGCGGCGTCGAGCAGTTCCTTGGCCTCCTACGCGACTACGCGCGCGCCGGGGGCTTTTCTGCTCCACCCCAAGTCGTGCTGCCCGCTCCGGTCCGAGACAGCTGACAATTGCGCTTTGGGTAAAAAGTCCAACGCTCCTCCCTTCATGCCTGCCCGCGCCGACCACCATGCCCTCACCAAGGGCCGCGAAATCACGACGCTGCTCGCGCTCGGGGCGGTGCAATTCACGCACATCATCGATTTTATGATCATGATGCCGCTCGGTGCGCAGCTCATGCGGGTATTCGACATTACGCCGGCCCAGTTTACGCACCTGGTGGCCGCTTACGGACTCGCGGCTGCGGTGAGCGGATTCATCGGGGGCTTCTTCATGGATCGCTTCGACCGCAAACGCGCGCTCATTATTACGTATGCGGGATTCGGGCTTGCGACGTTCGCATGCGCTCTGGCACCGACCCACCACTGGCTGCTCGTCGCTCGTCTCGCTGCCGGCGCATTCGGCGGTCTCGCCGGCGCCCTCGTCAGTGCCATGATCGCCGACGTGATCCCGCCGGAGCGGCGCGGGCGGGCCACCAGCGTCGTGATGTCCGCGTTTCCCTTGGCTTCGGTGCTGGGCGTGCCGGCCGGCCTGATTTTGGCCGGAAAATTCGGGTGGCACGCGCCGTTTTTCATGTTGGCGGTCTGCGCCGTGCTGAACCTCGTGCTCGCATCCCTTGCGCTGCCTCACCTCCGGACCGCTGTGCAGGGCCACCAACCCATTCGCCAGATGCGCGAGATTCTCACCCACGGAATTCATCAGCGGGCCCTCGCGCTGGGTGCCGTGCTGATTATGGGCGGCGGCTGCCTCGTGCCATTTGTGGCACCTTCCATGGTTGCCAACATGGGGATTGCTGAGTCGCAACTGCCCATCGCCTACGCCGTCGGCGGAGTGTGCGCCTTCATCAGCATGCCGATCGTCGGCTGGCTCAGCGATCACATGGACCGTCTCCGTTTACTCACCTGGATCTCGGTCGCGGCGGCCATCGTTGCCGTGATCATGACACAGCTGGGGCCCTCCGCCCTTGGGTTCGTTTCGTTGATGATGGCGCTCTTCATGGTCACGATGTCGGGCCGCTTTGCCCCGGCGATGACAATGGTCACCAACGCGGTTGAATCCCGTTATCGCGGTGGATTCATGGCGGTAAATGCCGCCCTGCAACAAGCCGCGAGCGCGCTGGCCACCGCGCTGGCGGGTGTGTTCGTCACGCGAGACTCCGCTGGCCACCTCGTCGGATATCACATTCTCGGTTACGTCGCCGTCGGCTTCTTTGCGCTCACCGTCGTCCTGGGCACGGTGCTACGCGACGCGGCCCCGCACGTAGCGATCCCGGCCAAGAAAAAGCCCGCTGCCGCCGAACCCCTTGCCGCCCCGGCCTAATATGAGCGAATCCACGCCCACGCCCGCACTCCCGTTCAAACGTCCCGAACTCCTCGCCCCGGCGGGTGACTGGGAGTGCGCCCGCGCGGCCATCGAAAACGGTGCCGATGCGATCTATTTTGGACTCGAGCGCTTCAATGCCCGGATGCGGGCAAAAAACTTCACCCAGGCCGACCTCCCGGCGTTGATGGAGTTTCTGCACCGGCGCGGGGTGAAGGGGTACGTCACTTTTAATACGCTCATTTTCACCAACGAACTCGCCGACGCCGAGGACTACCTCCGCACGATCATCGCGAGCGGCGTCGACGCCGCCATCGTGCAAGATGTCGGGATCTGCCGGCTCATTCGCCGACTCTCGCCCGATTTTCCGATTCATTGTTCGACGCAGATGACGATCACGAGTGCCGCCGGCGTGGCCTTCGCCCGCGAACTCGGGGCCCAGCTGGTCGTCCTCGCCCGCGAAAATTCCCTCGCGGATATCGCCGCGATCAACACCGCCCAAACGGCCGCCGAGGTCCAGCTGCCTCTCGAGGTTTTCGTTCATGGTGCCCTCTGCGTCGCGTATTCCGGCCAGTGTCTCACGAGCGAATCACTGGGTGGCCGCTCGGCCAATCGCGGCGAGTGCGCCCAGGCCTGCCGCCTGCCCTACGACCTGATCTCCGACGGCGTGCAAGTTCCCCTCGGCGACAAACGTTATCTCCTGAGCCCGCAGGACCTCTCTGGCCTCGAAGTGCTCCCCGACCTTATCCGCGCCGGCGTCTCATCGCTTAAAATCGAAGGCCGACTCAAGTCTGCCGAATACGTTGCCAGCATCACGCGGGTTTATCGTCAGGCCCTCGACAAAGTGATGGCCGACCTAACGGGCGTCGCGGCACCGAAATTCGAGGCGCAGACCGCCCGTTACGAACTCGAGATGAGTTTCTCGCGCGGCCTCTACACCGGGTGGTTCCGCGGTATCGACAACCAGAAGCTCGCCCACGCCCGCTTCGGGACCAAGCGAGGTGTATTTCTGGGTGAAGTTACACGAGTGGAAAACGAATCGGTCTCGCTTCGTCTTTCCGCGTCCTTGAAGCCGGGTGACGGCCTCGTCTTCGACGCCGGCAAACCCGATGAGCGGGAGCAAGGGGGGCGCGTTTACCAAGTCGAGACCAGCCGTACCGGGGAAACTATGCTGCGCTTCGGCCACGGAGATATTGATTGGCGTCATGTGCGCAGCGGCCAACTCGTCTGGAAAACCAACGACCCCGCGCTCGATCGCGAAGTGCGCACCACGTTTGAGGGCGACAAGATTCGTTTTCAGCGCCCCATCACGCTCGAAATCCACGGGCGAGCGGGTGCGCCGCTTACCCTCATCGCGAACGATGGCCACGGCCACGTCGTGCAGCTGGACTCCGCCGTCCCGCTCGCGGCCGCTGAGAAACAGCCGCTTACGCCGGAGCGCCTTCGTGAGCAGCTCGGGCGCCTTGGCGGCACGCCCTTCAAGCTCGGCGAGCTGCACTCGCACCTCGAAGGCGACGTGATTCTCCCCGTCAGCGAACTGAACCGACTGCGGCGCGAATCCGCCAGCGCTCTCGAAATGCTCTGCGCTCAGCCTCACCGCTGGCAATTGTCCGCAGCGGCACGCGTGGGCGTTCCGTCGGAAAACCTCACGGTTTCCGCTCCAAACTCCACCAACGCTACCGCCCCGGAGCTCATCGCCGTCATCCGCCTGCTTGAACAGCTCGACGCCGCCTGGTCCGCCGGGGCCCGCACGATTTATTGCGAGTTCGAAAACCCAAAACACTACCGCGATGCCGTCGCCCGCTTCCGCGAACTCCAGCTTTCGAAAAACGAAAATCGAGAATCGAAAATTGAAAATTCCACAATCTGGGTCGCCCCGCCCCGTGTCTTTAAACCCGGCGAAGAGTGGATTCTGCAACAAGTGCGTTCTTCCGCCGCCGACGGCTATCTCGTCCGCAATCACGACCACCTCGCGTTTTTCAAAGCCGACCGTCGGCGTGGCGATTTTTCGCTCAACGTGGCCAACCCGCTGACGGCCGAGTATCTGCTCCAACACCACGGCCTCGAACGTGTCACGGCGAGTTACGACCTAAATATCACGCAACTCGAAGCGCTGCTGCGCGGTGCACCCGGCCCGTGGTTCGACCTTACCATTCACCAGCACATGCCCATGTTTCACATGGAGCACTGTGTGTTCTGTGCGTTTCTCTCCACGGGCAAAGACTACCGTGACTGCGGTCGTCCCTGCGACACCCACCGCGTCGCCCTCCGTGATCGGGTCGGCGCCGAACTTCCGCTCAAGGCGGACGCCGGTTGCCGCAACACGGTCTACAATAATCGCGCGCAAACCGGCGCTGACTACGTTGCCCGCCTGATCGAACTGGGTGCCCGCAGTTTCCGCGTCGAATTTGTCAATGAGAGTGCCGCAGAGGTCACGCGCACGCTCACGCGCTACGGACAGCTCATGCGTGGCGAAATCACGGGCGCCGTCCTCTGGCGTGAGCTCAAGCTCATCAACCAACTCGGCGTCACCCGCGGCCAGATGGAAACCGCTCCGCGCATCATTACGAAGAAAACGTAGCGCCGCGCGGCGGGACCGAATTAACCGCCCGGTCTCGGCAGCAGAAAATAGAATTCCGTCCCTTTGCCCGCTTCGCTCGTGCACGCGATGCTTCCACCGTGAGCGACGACGATTTCACGGGCGATCGCGAGCCCGAGTCCGGCGCCGCTTTTTTCCTGATCCGGTGCGCGGTAGAAACGGTCAAATACCCGGCCGACGCTGTCCGCCGGAATGCCGCTCCCTCGGTCGCTCACTGCAAAGCGCACGAAGCCCGCTTCCGCCGTGGCGGTCAGCGTAATCAGACCAGCCGCCGGTGAATATTTCGCGGCGTTCGTGAGTAGATTCGTAAATACGTGGGAGAGTCGTTCGGCGTCCACGTTGATCCGCCCGCCCGCCAGCTCAGGCGCGATCTGCACCGTCAGCCTCTGGCCGCGAGTTTCGATGAATCCACGGGCGGCGCGTGCGACGTGATCGACGAGCGTCGTCACGTCCATTTCCTGACGATGGAGCGTCGACACACCGCCTTCGAGGCGGGCGAGATCCAAGAGACTGTCGAGCATGCGCAGGAGACGATCCGCATCATCGCGTGCGGATTCGAGGAGCTCGCGTTGGGCAGGCGTGAGGCCGGCGAGCGGCTGCTCGAGCAGCAGGTAAATTGCCAGGCGCAGGCTCGTGAGCGGGGTCTTCAGCTCGTGGCTGACGGTGCCGACGAGGTTGGTCTTGGCATCGTCGAGCAACCGAAACTTGGTGACATCCTGCAGCACGACGGCCGCGCCTTTGAACTCGGTGAGCTTGTCGCCGATGGCGAGGATGCGCGGCAGGTAGTGCCGGTCGCGCAATGCCACGACCTTCGCGAAGTCAGCTGGCAGATAGTGCTCACCCGTCGCCAACACGCGGGCGAGGGGCTCGGCCAACTCGGGAGTAAATTCCGCGAGCCCGAGGGCTACGGCAGCGGGATTGCGAATCTCGATCGTGCCGTTGCTAGCGACGACAAACACCGGGTCGGGCGCAGAGGTCAGTGTGGCTTCCATCGTGCGTTGCGTGCGGAGGACCTTGGCCAGCGTCGCTTCGCGATAGGAGCGCAATTTGGCCGCCATGGCATTAAAGGCGCGGGCGAGTTGGCCCAGTTCATCGCGGGAGAATTCCGGGACCGTGCGGTCGAGATCACCTTCGCCGACGGCCATGACGGAGGACGTCAACGCCTTGATTGGTTTCAGCAAAGCGGCCGTCAAACGCCATGCGACCACGAGCGAAAGCAGGACTGCTCCGATGATCGCGCTGACCAGCACGCGCTCCGTCGTCGCGGCGAGTTCCTCGACGCGGGCCGCTGTTTGCTGGGCGGCGGCCCCATCGCGGCGAGTGAGCGCTTCGATGGCTGTGAGCACGCGCCCGAACGCGACCGTATCGCCCTGTTGTTCCACGCGGGAACCGATCGCTCCCGAACGCAAGACCGGCTCGGCCCTGGCCACAAAATTCTCAAACGCCTGATTAATGGCGACCACGAGCTCGGCGCGCGGAGAGCCGGCGGAGCTGAGCGCCTGTCCCATCAGTTCGCGCGAGAAAGCGGCGCGCGGGGCCTCGAACGCCTGGCGCGCGCCCACAAGGTCCCCTCGCGGTGTATCTCGCACCGCTGCGTTCATCACTCCAACCGCTTCTCGCATTTGCTGTAGCGCCGAAAGCGCGCGGTAGTTGTTGAGCAGGTCGCGGGACAACGAGCCCGCCATGTCGCGGCTGACACGAATCGTGTAGGCACCCGTGCCGATCAGAATCAGCAAGAGCGGTAGGAGGCCGAGGTAGAGCCGCGTACGGAGCATCGCTGGATTTCGCTCAGCCCAACCCGAGCTTTTGCCGTTTGCGGTACAGCGTGGCCGGATCGATGCCGAGCGTGCGCGCCGCTTCGTCGAGGTTGCGGGTCGCCGCGAGGATTCGACGAATGTGTTCGGCCTCGAGTGCGTCCAAGGTGACTCGGGCGCCGACGACGAGGGCGGGATCGGGCTTGGCGCCAAATTCTTCGGGCAGGTCGCACAGTTCGATCGTTTCACCCGAGGTGAGAATGGCGGCTCGCTCGATCACATTGCGCAGCTCGCGGAGATTTCCCGGCCAGCGATAGGCGGCAAACGCCGCGTCTACGGCTGGAGTAAAACCGGTAATTTTCTTTCCTAGGCGGGCGGCAAAAAATCGGCGGTAACTGTCGGCGAAGGCGGCGCGATCGGCGGGGCGGTCCCGTAGGCTCGGTAAGGTAACGCAGATCACATTGAGGCGATAAAAAAGATCTTCGCGGAACCGTCCCGCTGTTACCTCATCGGCGAGCGGACGATTCGTCGCCGCGATCACGCGGACATCGGCGCGGCGGGGCGTGGCTTCACCCACGCGCTCGTATTCGCGCTCTTGCAGCAAACGGAGCAGCTTGGGCTGAATCTCCAGTGGCATCTCGCCGATCTCGTCGAGGAAGAGGGTTCCTCCATCCGCCGCCGCGACTTTGCCGAACGTGTCGTTGACGGCGCCCGTAAACGAACCCTTCACGTGGCCAAAGAGCTCGCTCTCGAGTAACTCACGCGAGAGCGAGGGGCAGCTGACGGTGACAAACGCGGCGTCACGCCGGGTGCTCCGGTGGTGGATTTCACGAGCGAGGACACTCTTGCCGGTGCCGCTCGGCCCGAGGATCAGCATGTTCGCGGAGGAGGCGGCGGCTTTGAACGCGATCTCGATGGCGCGCTGCGTAGCCGGCTCCGCAGACTCCAGGCTCACGGGCGGCGATTCGGCGGCGAGTTGGCTTTCGAGGGAGCGGACGCGCGTGGCGAGCGCGCACGTTTTCTCGATTTTTGTCAGCACAGCCCGGATCTGGTCGGGCGTGAAAGGTTTGGGGAGAAAGTCGAACGCGCCGCGCCGCATCGCCTCGACGGCGGTGGCGATATTCGCATAGGCCGTGAACATCACGACGGCGAGCGACGGTTGGTGCTTTAAGAGTTTTGCGAGCACCTCCAGTCCGTCGTCGGAGCCGAGTTTCAGGTCGAGAAACACGGCGTCGAACGAGGCCTCTTCGATCGCCTTGAGCGCGCGCAGGGCATTGGGAGCTTCGGCGGCGGTGTGACCGACGGTTTCGACGGCGATGCGCGTGGTTTTTCGGATAGCCGGTTCGTCGTCGACGATGAGGATGCGCATGGGGATGATTCGGAGTGTGACGCGCCGGGGAGGGAAGCGAAACGCCAAAAACAAGGCGGGGCCGCTTGCGCGACCCCGCCAGGTCCAGCTTCAACTTGATAAATCCCGTGGCTCGGCCAGCGGGACCATCGGCGAGGTTCGACCCATGGGTCCGAAGTGAGTTCCGCGAGGGGCAGAAAGTTACCGATGCTCAAACGTGGTCACGCGGGTCGTCTCGACCGCGCTGGCTGCCTGTTGGTCGGCGCCGACGAGCACACAGAGCAATGAACCAAGAATGAAAAATGAAACGAGGAAGATGATCATGCTCCCGCTATTGCGAGAAGCGTGCCAGCGGGCACAGGCTCAGGGGAAAGCGCTGGAGGCGAGCGACTTGATTTTTGTGGCCGCCTTTACCGGCGTCCATGAGTGCCGTCGGATCGTGCAAATCACGGGAAGCGGGCCGGACTAACGGGGTGTTTTGCACGGAACTCGGCGGTGAGGGACGGTAGATTTTTCTTGTGTCCGCCCCGCCTGCAAAACCCTCTAAGCGCTCGCGTCACACCTTCGTTACACGTTATGTCCACGCCCGCTGCCCAACCCCAACTTGCCTCTCCGGTCGCGCCCAAGCTGACCGATCTCGAAATCAAAGACGCGCAGCTCATTTTTAGCTCCGTTTGGCAGCGTTTGGAGGAGGAATATGGGCGGGAAAACCTGCGGTTTCCGAAAGAGATCATTCTCCTCGGCGGGGCCCCCGGTGCCGGCAAAGGGACCAACACGGCGTTTATTACGCGCGCGCGGGGCCTGACGTGCCCGCCAATCGTCATCAGTGCGCTGCTCGATTCGCCCGAGGCCAAATCGCTCAAGGACGGGGGTAACATGGTCGGTGATCGCGAAGTGGTCGGATTGCTCCTGCGCCGCCTCCTGCGGGCCGAATACCACGATGGAGCCATTCTCGACGGGTTCCCCCGCACCAACGTGCAGGTCGAGTGCTTAAAGCTCCTCGTGGGGAAAATGCACGGCTTGCGTCGCGAGTTTTACGGTTCTCCGCTCAGCATTCATTTTCGCCAACCGACGGTCCATATCATGGTGCTGTTTGTGGATGAAAAGGAGTCGGTGGCCCGCCAGCTCAAGCGTGGCTCGGAGACGAAGGCGCACAACGACGAGGTGATGCGTTCGGGGGTCGGGGAAATGATGGAAGACCGTCCGACGGATCACGACGAGGGGCTCGCTCGCCGGCGCTACCGGGTCTTCAAAGACCAGACGTGGGACGCGCTGCAGTCCCTCAAAGAAACGTTTCACTATCACTTCATCAACGCGCAGGGGACCTTGCACGAGGTTGAGCAAAACATCCTCAAGGAGCTCGAGTACCAAAGCACCCTCGAACTCGACCCGCGCACGGTGGACCGTCTGCGTCACGTGCCGGTGGCCAACGAAATCATCGTCCACGCGCGGCAGGAACTGGTGAAGCGCCTCGATAACTACGAATTCGGCCAGCCGGAACTTTTTGGCCAGGTCGTTAGTTTCATCGCAAAAAAAATTCTGCCGATTGTGCAACGCCACGCTATCTCGGGTGCGGCGTTGGTGAATACCGAAGAACTCCTCCTCGGTGACCCCACCGCCTTGGCCATGTTGATCGACGTATTTTCAGAGCGAGGGTTTCATGCCGTCGTGGATATCCACCGGATCGAAGTGCCGGAAAAATTCGATATCGCCACCGGGTTGATCACGTGCCGCATCAAAAAAGTTTTCCGAATTCAGGTGCGGTTCCAAGGCTCGGAGATTCGCCGCGGTTAGTGGATTTTCGATTTCGGATTGTGGCTACCCAGGCATTGTTTGTCATGGCGAAGGAGGTTTGCCGACTGTGGCAATCCATCGGGCTGCGTGGTGGATTGCCGCAGTCGCTGAGGCTCCTAATGAACACGTAGGGTTTGTCATTGCGAGCCCGGCTTGGCGGACGCGGCAATCCAGCTAAAATTCCGGATGGATCGCCACGTCGCTTCGCTCCTCGCGATGACAAACAGGGTTCATTGCCCGTTCCACCCAACGGCTCGGCGGTGGTGCCAGCTCTCGCAATGACAACCAAAGTTACGTGTGCCGTTACAATCGGAATTCTAGAATCGAAAATTCGCTCACTCGTAGCGCAGCGCCTCGATCGGATCGAGCGACGCCGCTTTCCATGCGGGATAGTAACCGAAGCCGATCCCGATCGCCGAGCAGACGAGCAGACCGGCCACCGCCCAACCCCACGGGAAGACCATCGAGGCGCTCAGCATCGTCGCGCCGATATTGCCGCCAATCACACCAAAGATCACCCCGGCCAATCCGCCCACAAGCGAAAGCACCACGGCTTCCAGCAGGAATTGCGTCAAGATACTGCGTTTTCGGGCGCCGATGCTTTTGCGAATACCAATCTCTTTGGTCCGCTCCGTGACGCTCACGAGCATGATGTTCATCACGCCCACCCCCGAGGCGAGCAGGGCGATCGCACTGATCACGAACGCCCCGATCGCGACGACACTGGCGACTTTGTTGAAGGTCTCGATCAAGGAATCGTTGGAGAAGATCTCGAAGTCATTGGGGCTTTCCGGGTCGAGCGTCCGCACCTGACGCATCACGCCGATGGCGAAATCTTGCGTGGCGGCGAGGGTCTCTTGATTCGGTGCCTGCACGTTGATGCTGAGCGAGCGAAAGGAACGTCCGTAGACCTCGAGATATTGGGTGATGGGAATGATCGTGTTCGTGTCCTGATTGCCTCCGAACGACGTGCCCTTCGGCGCGAGCACCCCGACGACGGAGTAGCTCTGGCCATCGATCCGCACGGTCTTGCCGAGCGGTTCTTCGTTGGCGAACAGCTTCGCGACGACATCGCTCCCCAGCAGCACGACCGCGCGACCGAACTCGACGTCGTCCGTCTGAATATTTCGGCCGGCGGACAACTCGAAGTTCTGCGCGGGCAGGAAATTTTCATCGGCTCCGATCAGGCGCACGTTTGGATTCGTCCGCCGGTCGAGATAGGAAACGCGATTGCCGCCGCGGCGCAGCATCAGGCTCACCTCGGCGGTTCCGCTCATCAACTCCTTGAACCGGGCCGCTTCCGCATAGGTGATATCGCGCCGGTTGCGAAAACGTTCGCGGGGATCGGAGAAGTTGATCGCGGGAAACTTCATGAACTGAAAACTGTTCGCTCCGAGGACATTCAGGCCGCTCTCGATATTCTGGCGGAGGCCGGTGATCACCGTCATCACGCCGATCACGGAGAAGACACCCACCGCGATGCCGAGCATTGTGAGCCCGGAGCGGAGCTTGTTGGCCGCCAAGGACGAGAGCGCGAGACGCAGGATTTCGGAGAAGTTCATTCGTAACGCAGCGCCACCACGGGATCGAGTTTGCTGGCCTGCCAGGCGGGCGCAAAGCCGCTGAAAATGCCCGTCAGCACGGAAATGACGAGACCGGTCGCGACCAGACTAAGCGAGAACACAAGGGGGAAAGAGGGGGCCGCCACCGCGACGACTTGGGTCAGCACGGCCGCGAGTCCGAGACCGGCGAGTCCACCGACGAAACAAATCGCGACCGCCTCGATCAGAAACTGCAGGAGAATCGTGCGCCGGCGCGCCCCGAGCGCCTTGCGTGTGCCGATCTCCTTCGTGCGCTCCTTCACGCTTACGTAGGTGATGTTCATGATGCCGATCGCGCCGACGAAGAGCGCGAGGCCGGTGATAAAGAAACCCGCCAGCGCAATGCCATTCTTGATGGGGTCGAGCTGCGAGCGAATCGTACCCTGCTCGTTAATCTCAAAATCGTCGCGCTGCTCGGGGCCGAGTTGGCGGATCCGGCGCATCAAGCCGCGCAGTTCGTCCCGCCCCGCCACCATGCGCAGCGGATCCACTTGCACGCGGACTTCGCCGTCGTCGTTCAACTTGAAATGGCGGCGATACGTCGTGAGGGGCAGCGCCACCATCGAGTCCCAGCTGAAGAGACCGAGAAAGCTGCCCTGCCGCGCGGCGACGCCGAGCACTTGGAAGTTTTGTCCCCGGATGCGCACGGTTTGTCCGATGGCCGACTCGTTCGGAAACAGGGCATCGGCCACGTCGAAACCCAGCACGATCACGTTGCTTCCGGCCTGGCCCTCGAAGTCGGAAAAGAATCGCCCCTCCTTGAGCTCCGACCGCGTGATGCGCGCGTAGTCGGCCGTGGTGCCAAGCGTCCAGATATTGTTCACCCGGTATTCGCCGCGGACGACATTGGTGCCCCGGTTGGCGGTCGGCACGGCGAGCTGCAGGGGGCCGTCCGGATTGTTGGCGACCCACTCATTGATCTGCCGCGCATAGTCATGCTTGATCGAGCGCCGGTTGCGCAGATTCCACCAATCTTCCACGTCCCGCCAGGGCCACTTGGTGACATACAGAATATCGTCACCGAACCCGGAGAAACTGCGATCCACACCTACGTCGATCCCTCTGATCGCGGTGCCCATGAGGGTCACGGCGACGATGCCGATAATTACGCCGAGAGCCGTGAGCGCTGAGCGCAGCTTGTTTGCCAGGATCTGGGCGAATGCGATCCGGATCGATTCGAAGAGCTCGTAGTAGAGACGTCTCACGATGAGTGAAGGGAGGCCGGGCGCAGCGTCCCGGTTATTCCGCAGGACCGTCGCTCTCGATGAGGCCGTCGCGCAAACGCACGATCCGCCGTGCATGGCGGGCGACATCCTCTTCGTGGGTGACCACGATGAGCGTGTTGCCCAGAGCGTAAAGCTGCTCGAACAGATTCATGATTTCGACGCCGGTCTTGGAATCAAGATTTCCGGTCGGCTCATCTGCGAGGATGATGGAGGGCCGCGTCACGAGGGCGCGGGCGATGGCCACGCGTTGGCGTTGGCCGCCGGAGAGTTCGTTCGGTCGGTGATGCATCCGATCCCCGAGACCGACGTTTTCCAGGGCTTCGCGCGCGCGGGCGAGACGCTCGCTCTTCGAGATCCCGGCGTAGATCAGGGGCAACTCGACGTTGTGCAGGGCGTCGGAGCGCGGGAGAAGATTGAAGGTTTGAAAGACGAAACCAATCTCGCGGTTGCGGATGTCGGCCAACTCATCGTCGATCATGGTGGCGACGTTTTTCCCCGAAAATTCGTAGTGCCCCGCCGTCGGCGTATCGAGACAACCGAGCATATTCATCAACGTCGACTTGCCGGACCCGGAGGGGCCCATGATCGCGATATACTCGTTGCGGCGGATCTGCACGGCGACTCCGCGCAGGGCGTGCACGATTTCGCTGCCCATTTTGTAAAGCTTGGTGACGCCTGCGATATCGATCACCAGCGGCCCGACCGGGCGGACTATGCGTGGTGCAGACGGTGAGGAGGAGCGAGTCATGGTTCGGTCACTTTTTCTCGTCGGGTTTCTTCTTCGGCGGCTCGATGCGCACTTTCGAATCTTCCTTGAGCGTGCGGGTGATCACACTGAACGGACCACTCACCAACTCGTCACCAACCTTGATCCCGGTTTTTATTTCCATGTGCATCGTATCGCCGATCCCGGTTTCAACGGTCACCATTTTCACCTTGTCGCCCTGTTTGACGAAAACCACGCGTTGGAGGGAATCGCGGTCCGTGCGTTCGCGCTCCTTTTGTTGGCGCTCGTTAACGGCGGCGGCGGAACCCTCGCCCTGCGTTTCTTTGGCCTTCTTTTCGCGGTCGGTGGCGAGTTCTTCGATGGTCTTCTTGCCTTCCCGACTGCGCACGGTCACGGCCTGGATCGGCACGGCGACGACGTTTTCGACCGTCTTGGTCTCGATGTCGACATTGGCGCTCATGCCCGGACGGATGCGCACGCCTTTGTCGACGATGCGGATCTTCACTTGGAAATTGGTCACTTCCTCTTGCGTGTTCATGCCGAGGGTCCGCGCCGCCGAAGCGATCTCCTTGACGGCTCCGATAAATTTGCGGCCCGGATAAGCGTCGATCGTGATCCGCGCCTTGTCCCCGACCTTGACGTTGACGACGTCGTTTTCATTCACGTTTACGCGCACTTCCATATCATCGAGATTGGCCACACGCATGATTTCGGTGCCGGCAAACGACCCGGTGCCGACCACCCGCTCGCCCACCTCGCTGGAGAGCGAGCTCACGGTGCCATCCATCGGCGCCACAATCGCGGTCTTGGAGAGTTGGTCGCGCGATTGGCTGAGGAGGCCCTCGGTGCGGCGGATTTGGGCCTGGGCATTGTCGGAATTCGCCTCGGCCACTTCGACCGAGGTCTTGGCGGCGGTAAAATCGGAGTCAGCGATGAGCTTGATGGTGAAGAGCTCTTTGGACCGTTTGAAATCTTCCAGCACTTTTTCCAACTGCGCCCGGGCCTGCACGGCGCTGGCTTTGGCGGCGACGAGATTGGCCTCCTGTTGCTCCACTTGGTAACGATAGGTATCCGGTTTGATGCGGACGAGCGGATCGCCTTTTTTCACCGGCGCACCTTCTCGCACGTTGAGTTCGATGATCTCGCCCGCGACTTCCGGGGAAATCTTCACTTCGACCTCGGGCTGGATCTTGCCGGTCGCGTTCACCATTTGGGTGATCGTCTTTGCCACTGCCTTTTCCGTCGTGATGACGATGCCCTCACCGGCCGCCTTGCTCTTGTAATAGCCGCCGACCCCCAGGGCGATGAGCAAGAGGATGCCGCCGAGGATAAACCATTTTGAGTTGGATTTTTTGCGCGGCGGCACGCCCGCAGGCGTGGGTTTGGACACAGGAGAGGCAGGGTTCATAGGTGACAGTGCGGGAGTGGACGGTGAACGGAAAGCATCGCGGCGGCTTAGGCAAGCAGGCCGTTTCCCGTTCGCGGGAAAAGAGTGTGGCCGACCCCACAACGAGTCAGCCACACAACACAACTGATCATTACGAACGAGAGGGAGAGAACGCGGGCGGTGAGAAAGGTGGACGCATTTGCGTCGAAGCGGCCAAGATTCGCGACGAAGCGCGCGGGGACGGCGATTGTTGGGCCCAGCGGAGCGGCAGTGTAAGTGAAAGCGGTCACGCGCCTAAAACACCGGCAGTCGTGAGAAAGTTACAGCGATCTTTGACGAGCGGACGGGGGCTGGGATGAGCGGCGCCATCAAGGAACGGAAAAGGCGCGCCGGGAGCGGCGCGCCCGCGTGTCATTTACCCGGCGCGCGCGCCGCCAGCGTCAGATTCCGTGATGGCGGAAACCAACTGGGGGCGGGTCGCGGGCCACTGGATCGGAAACAGACGGGCCTGCGCCACGCGGTGGCCGAGCACGGCTTGCGCCAATTTGATCGCGTCGCGCGCCAGCGCCATGGGAAAGCTCAAGGCGCGACCCGCTTGGGCGGAATCGATCACTTCGACCCGGTCGGCGGTCTCGTAGGCGAGCACGGTGTGCCCTTGGTCGCCTTTGCCGGGGCCCGTGTAGAAAGACAACAGCTGCGGGCGCACGATCTCCCGGCCGTCGTTGCGACGGTCGCGCAGCGCCACGACACTCTCGATGAAACAACCGTTCGGAAAGCTGACGCGAGCGCCTGCCGCAACGGGAACATTTTCTACGACGGTCCAGCGGGTGAAACCGCGATCGATATCCCGCAGGAGCGGCGCGAAGTCGGCTTTTTCCTGTGCGAGTCTGCCCCGATGCAGCGAGAAACTCTGCGTGCCGTTGACCGGCGAATAGAACCAGAGGATGTCGGCCAGTTCGAACACGAGCGCGTGCAGCTCGCGCGGGTAGCGGCTGGCGCGGTGCGAGTTTTCAATCCGGACGATCTGCGACCACACTTCGGCGCCGAGCAGCGTCTGCGCTTGTTGCACATGCTTGAGCGAGTCGTCGGCGCAGAATCCGGTGAATGTGGAGGAGAGGAAGAGAGCGAGGAGAGCGAGGGTGCGGGGGAGTGTTTTCACGCCTCCATAAGCGCCAGTCGCATTCTAAAGTTTCGGGAATGCGATGGATGGTGATTTTTCTGCGACCAACGGGCGGGTTGCTGTGTTGGGCGGAATCTCGCCGGCGGATCACCACCGGGAAAGGGGGCGCATGCGGACCACTCGCGTCCCGAGATCGGAACGAACTCCGCGGACGGACCGACGTGGCGGTAACCGGCGTCGGCTCGTTTTGGACGCCCGCGTCAGAGCGACTCTTTCATGAGTGTCGCGATGCGCTCATGATAGCCCCGGCTCAGTTTCAGTTTTGTGCCGTCGTGTAAGACCGCGGCATACTCGCCGGCGAACGACGGACTGAGCTTCCGCAAGCGGTCAAAATTGACGATGGTCGAGCGGTGAATGCGGATGAAACGCTTCGGATCGAGCCGCGCCTCCAGTCGCGCCATCGTCTCTCGCATGAGGTGCGCGCGCCCGGCGACGTGGAATTTCATGTAGTCGCCTTCGGCCTCGATCCAGTCGATTTCGTCCATCTTGAGAAAAAATATTTCACCCGAAGACTTAATCAAAATTCGATCGTTCGCGGCCTCGTCTTTCGCGGGGGTTTTGGGGCCGGTCCGCCCGCCGCTCTGTTGCAGGTAGTCGAGGAGCTGGGTGAGGCGCGAGTTGACAGAGTCGGTTCGACGGCGGCGAATTTCACCTTTGGCTCTGGCCAGCGCAGCCGCGAAGCGCGCGTCGTCGTAAGGTTTCAGCAGGTAGTCGACGGCATGCACCTCGAACGCGCGTAACGCGTGTTCGTCGTAGGCGGTGACGAACACCACGGCGGGCGTGATCGCCGGGTCGAGTTCCGCCAGCGCCGCAAAACCATCGCCGCCGGGCATCTGCACATCGAGAAAGGCGAGGTCGGGTTTCTCGCCACGAATTAACGCCGCGGCTTCGACTCCCCCCGCCGCTTCGCCGACGACGTCGACGCCACCATCGCGCTCGAGCAGCAGCCGCACGCCACGGCGCGCGGCGGGCTCGTCGTCGACGATGATGGCGCGGTTCCGCGGTGCGGCCGAGGGCGAGGGAAGGGGAGCGGCGTTCGTTTTCATGTGCGACAGGGAAGAATGATTTGCACGGAGACGCCTCGGCCGGCCTCGCTCCGGAGCGAGAGCTGACCGTGGGCACCGTAGATTTTGGCGATGCGCTCACGGGTGTTGGCGAGCCCGATGCCCTCCTTGGAGCGCTGGGTGCTGTTACTCAACCCCGGGCCGTCATCGCGGACTTCCAAGTGCAATTGCCCGTCTACGACGCGCCCGGTCACCGTGACGCGTCCGGGCCCGGACTTCGGCGCGACGCCGTGGATAATCGCGTTCTCCACGAGGGGTTGCAGGATAAGATTCGGAATGCGGGCCTCCATCGCTGCGGGTTCGATCAGGATTTCAACCTGCAGGCGGTCGGAGAAACGGGCCTTCTGGATGTCGATGTAACGTTCGAGAAAATCCATCTCTTGGCGGAGCGTTACTTCCTGCACGCCCGAATTATCGAGTGACATGCGGAGCAGCGAGCTGAGGCGGGCGATGAGGTTGACCGCTTCGTCATTCTTCCCTTCGCGCACGAGCACCGCGATGGTGTTCATGGTGTTGAAAAGAAAATGAGGACGCATCTGCTCGCGCAGGGCTTTGAGTTCCGTCTCGACGAGCCGCGCTTCGAGCTGGGCGCTGCGAAGCTCTTCGTTCTTGTATCGCTGATAAATCTCCAGGCTGTAGCCGAATGCCAAGACGGCCCAGTAGTAGGCCATGTCGATGATGTTTCGCCCGTAGAAACCGTGAAACGCCGAGGTCCAGAATTCCGTGGGCGGCTCGCCGTGAAAAATGCCGTAGGACAGCATGCGCCCCAGATAATACGTCGCCATCACGCCGAAGCTCATCGCGAAATGAAAGCTGACGCCGCCCACCCACCGTCCGGCCCCGAGGGGCACCCGCGCGCGCAGCATCAAGATGAGCGGTGCCAGCAAGGCCCACATCAGGGCGCGTCCAAACTGCGGAATCGCCAAATCGACAAAATCTACCTGCCAACCGGGCTTCATGCCGGCGCGGTTGTTGAAGTAGAGTTCGAGGGTCAGCACAAAACCAAGGAACGCCCAGCCGGCGACGATTGCGGCGATCTTGATCCAACGGTTTTGCATGGGGGATACGGCTGCGTTCATTCGCGTGTCATTGGCCGGGTTCAAGCGGATAAGCGCACGCCTGCGTCGAACGGAGCTAAATGAGCGACGAACGGCATTCTGGTGCGACGAAGCAGGCAACGAATTGCCGGGACAAAACTCCACCGCAGCAACCTTGGCGGCCAAGCCTCCGGTCCCTTCACGCTAACGCCCCGTGCGCAGCGCGGGCAAACTGGCGGCGGCGGTCGCCTGACCATGACGCTTGTTTTTCTCATCCGGCGTGCGCAACTGAATCGATTCCGCCAGCGCCGGAAATTCTTCGCGCAGGACCGCGCTCGCGCGTCCGAGGATGATCTCGCCGCCTTCACCAGAGGACACCCGGCCCAGCACGAGCAGGTTTCTCACCTCGTAAAATTCGGCGTAGTGCGCGATGGCGTAGCCGAAGCAGACGCCGATGGACTCGTAGATCACGCGCGCGCGCGAGTCGCCGGCCTTCATCGCATGTTGCACTTCGATCAATTGTTCGGGCCAGGGCAGCGCGGCTGGAAAAACAAACCCTGCGCGCTGCGCGAGACGGCCCACGCCCTGCTGTGAAAAATACTGCACGCCGCAGCCGATGTCGCCCGACCACTCGTCGCGCGGCGCATCGGGCCGGTAGTCAATGGGGGCGAAGGCGAGTTCGTTCAGCCACGGCGTGAGGTTGCCCGCAGGTGTCACATAGCCCACCGCGAGGCTTGTGCCCATCGCGACGCCGAGCACGGCGTTGTCGTTCATCGACATTGCGCCGGCGAGGGCGGTGACTTCACCGTCGTTGACGACCTCAAACGGCACGCCGCCCCAGCGCGTTTGCAGGGTGAAAAACATCCGACGGATATGTTTTTCGAAGGCGTCCGCCGGCACCCCGCGAAATAACGACGCTGCGCGCACCTCGTTGTTCACGTAGACGCCCGCCGCACTGCCGCCGATCGCATCGACCCGCGGCAAATGCGCCGCCGCCCTCAGCAAGGAATCGTGCACGCCCTCGAGGTGATAGCGGGGATCGGTTTGAAAATAGGGGTCCCACGTGATCTCCTCCGAATACACGACCTCGCCATCGATCAGCGCCGCCGCCTTCCGATCGCTGCCGCCCAAGTCGAAGCCGATGCGACAACCATCGAGATGACGGCCCATGGGCGAACTCGTCTCGACGGTCGCGGGCAAAGCCTCGAACGATGACGCCTCGACGGAAAACACGCGGCCAAAGATCTTCGCGCCCATGAAATCGCAATCGAAGGCCCGCGCTCCCATTGGGCTGTAGGTTTTTGCCAGCGCCGCAGCGATCTCGTCGGCACCGGCCACGAGCACCTGCGGCGCTCCCTTCATCCAGAGGAGAAATTTCAACAACCGTTCGGCGTAGATCAACGTGAGCGCCGCCGCCGGGTGCCCCGTCGATAGGACGCGGCTGTCATGGCGAAACACCGCACCATCCATGCGCGCGAGGACGATCGCGAAGGGCCGGGCGCTAGGATCGCCGGCCACTAACGCTTGATACGCGCGGTGCCACAGCGATGCAGGCCTGAACTCGGGATCAAGGGAGGGGCGGATTTTTGGACAAACAGCGAGCATGAGTGATCTATGTGGCCGACAATCGGGCGCGCGGAAAGCGCGGAAAGCATGAGTCGGCGCACGACGTTGCGGCAGCTGGAGCTCGAGATCGTGATGGGCGCGAGCGACGGAGTGAGTTTGACCGTCCGGCGAAATCGGCGTCCACCGATCTCCGGTCGGCCGATCATCCACGAGCGAAAACCGCGCGGTGATCGGTCTCAACAGCGGCCCAGCGCAGCCCTAGCCATGCTCCGCGAGCAGCCGACGCACGTCGTCCAATTCGGTGTTCCCCATCAATCGGCCTTGGACCTAACGCTCGACTGCGATGCCCCGCACTCGTGACCGATTTCCGCCAAGCAGGTCAGTGAAAATCCACTGGAACCAAAATCACTTTCCGCTGGCGCCCACCCGGCGATGCCTATCGCTGAAATACCTCGATCGCGTTGATCTTCAATCCGGGCACGAGCAGAGTCTCAAAACTCTCCTCGCTGTCCACGATTCGCACCGCCTTCGCGACATCGATCATAAAATCATCGCGATGGATCAGCTCCATCACCGGATCAACCAGTCACAATTCCTTCACGCCGCACTGCGCATAAATCGGCCGCTTGCGCTTCTTATCCGACCAGCCATCCGACGGCGACACGATCTCGATCACCAAATCAGGCGCGCCATGCACGCCATCGGACTGGATCAACGGTAGGCTGGCGTTGGCTAGGAAAAAAACATCCGGCTGAATCACGCTGGTCTCCGACAAATAGACGTCGAGCGACGCGATGCGGACTTTTCCGAGGCGATGTTTCCTGACGTGGTTGGCCAGCAATAAATATATATTTCCCACAACCTCCTGATGAAAAATGCTCGGTGATGGTGCCTTGATAAGTTCTCCCGCGACCAATTGGTAATACGGCGACCCCTCGGGCATCGCTCGATCGTCGGCCACCGTGTGGGGTCCGGTTGCGACAGATTGCGTACCTCGGAGCGTGCCCGCCTGCACTTCATGTCAAAACCTCGCTCAACGCCTAGGCGATCCCACCGGCAATGCAGTCATCCTACGCTCTCCGACCCTCCAAGTCCTCTCTCGCCCACTAGCCACGTCACGCGCCCGCCTCCGCCCCGCGCCTGCGCCAGCGCCTCACCCAAAAATCCCAGCATCGGCTCGGCTTCGCGGTCGAATTGCCACGGCGGGTTGATCACCACGAGTCCGCAGCCCTTTAGTTTCATCGTGCTGCCGTCACCGGCGATCATCAACTCGGCCGCGAGCGTCGGTGGTGGCCGCAGCGCGCGAAGGTCCATAAAAAAATCCTCCACCCGCGCCCGTTCCGTCAGCGGATACCACACCGCGAATACCGCGCTCGGAAACCGGCGCAATCCTTCGCTCAACGCTCGCGCGACCTGCACAAACTCGTTGTGCGCCTCGAACGGCGGATCGATCAACACCAGCGCGCGTCGCTCCGGTGGCGGCAGCAGCGCCCGGACGGCCACGTAACCGTCCATTTCCTGCACCTTCGCTCCAGGTGAAAACTGAAATTCCTCCCGCAACGCCGCGCACTCGTCCGGCTGCCGCTCGCACAACGCGAGGCGATCCTGTGGCCGGGCCAACTCTCGCACGAACCACGGCGAGCCCGGATAAAATTTCAGCGCCCCTTGGTCGTTCGTGTCCGCCCCGGCGCGCCGACTCGCGTCAAAGCGCCGCGCCACCGCCAGATAGTCCGCGATCTCCTGCGGTAAATCTCTGCGGCTCACCAAACGCCCCACGCCGTCCGGCCATTCCGGTTGGCGCGCCAGCGAGTCGCCGGAGGCCGCTGCCGTGAGATCATAACCGCCGCGCCCCGCGTGCGTATCGAGGTAGAGAAACCCTTTTTCTTTTTTCTGCATCGACCGCACGAGCCGAATCAGCAGCGCATGCTTCATCACGTCCGCAAAATTCCCGGCGTGAAAATGGTGTCGGTAATTCATCCGCAGGATTGGCTGCGGAGGTCTGACCCTGCCGCGGGAGGATCGTCACCTCAGGCCACGGGGATCTTCAGGACACACTTGCGCACCACGCCGCCGGCTTCGCGCAACGCCAGTTGCGGCATGTGCACATCCGCCGGGAAGAAAACGGCGGCCTGCCCCGGAAACACCCGCAGCCATGAGGCCTCCGGGTTATCCTCGTAGGTGATCAAATCCCGCTCGGCGTTGTAAGGCTGCCGCTCGGTCATCGTCGCGAGGTCCGCCACCTCCATCAGCTCCGCTCCTTCGAACATAATCTGCACGTCGATGAACTTTCGATGGGACTCGAAAAAACCGTCCGCCCGCGCCTTCGACCGATAGCACTCCTCGCTCGCAAACACCCCGCCGCCGAGTTCTGTCCGCTGCCGCTGGCCGACTGCGATCGCCCGCACCCGCTCCGCCGTGGGCGAATCCGCGCGCAGTAACTCGTCCGCATACGCCCATGCGATGGCGAAGCCCGGTAGCTGGGCCACTCGCGCCCGCACGTTGTTGATCGATCCATAGAGAGCCATGCCGCCGATTCCATTCGGCGCGCTGGGCACTGGCAAGCCATGAAGCCATGAAACCCCGGATTGCCGCGCGGCCCCGTCTCTGGTCCGCTTACCGAACCCACGCCGTTCATGAAAAACAATTCCTCGCTCCTGTGCAGTTGCGTTTTCACTCTTGTCTCGTCGCTCGGCGCGGCGGACTTCGAGGGTAAGGTCACGATGAAAATCACCGGTCCGCGCGACCTGCCGCCCGCCCTGAATTACAGCATCAAGGGCACCGCCACGCGCATCGACCTCACCATGCCGGGCGAAGTCGGCCGGGTCGCTATGCTCAGCGATTCTGCCAAGTCGGAAATGACAATTCTGCTGCTCGATCAAAAAATGTTCATGGCCCAGCCGTTGCCCAAGATTTCCGGCACCACGATCGAATCCAACGGTGCGGCCCTCGAAGCCAGCTTGGAAAAATCTGTGGTTACCGAAAAAATCCTCGGCTACGACTGTGTGAAATACACTGCCAAGTCCCCCGCCACGACGACCGAACTATGGGTCACCGATAAATTAGGCACCTTCGCGGGGTTCGGCGGCGGCAATCCCCTGACCGGCGGCTTGGGTGGCGGACGCGGTGGCGCGTCCGCCCAACCTTGGGAGAAAGCACTGGCGAGCCTCCATGCCTTCCCGCTACGTGTCGTTGTAGCCGAAGGCGGTCAGGAAACTTTTCGGATGGAGGCCACGGCCGTCGTCCAACAATCCGTCTCGTCCTCGCTGTTCGTCGCACCGACCGATTTCCAAGACCTCTCGGCGATGTTGAAAGGGATGAGCCTGCCGCCCGGCACGAAACTCCCCGGCGGCAACTGATTCCCTGTCTGGCCCAACGCACGCGAGGTCCGGGCGCACTTCACTTCCACGCCGGCCGGTCACGCTGCGCCGGCCTTGCTATTTTATCGGCTGCGCCGCTCGTGGTCGCGCAAAGGTCTCTGCCGTCACCGGCGGGTTCGCCTCCACATTCTCGATCACGGTCTGCTGCATAATTTTCCCGTCCAACACCACCGCGATCTTGTGCGGCACCAGCACTCCGTCGACCGGCCGATAGTCGTCGTAACGCGTCACGATCTCCACTCTGCGTCCGCTCGCATTGTTCCGGTGCTCAATGCGTGCCACGATAAAATACGTTTCGGTATCCACGAGCACGGAAAAGGTGTCTGTCAGCTTCCGCGTCACCAAAATGCGCACGAGTTTTCGCCCCGCCGACTCAAGTTCCCCCGCGTAGTCGCAAACAAATCCTCGCGCCTCTCCGGCGACCAACGGATCATCGAACTCCGCATCATTGGTAAAGACCCGGCCCTCCGCCGCGCCCATCGGTTCGTAGTGCGGCGGCCATTTCCCCGTATCGAACTTCCACGGGACTGCGACGCCATCGCTCGCCTGCACCAGCGAACGCCCTTCCGCTCCCGTCTCGAGCCGTAGGCGGTTCGGTCGTGCGGCGAGCATCGTAAACCGCACTTTTTTCCCACCCGTCACCACGTAGCCGGATGCGCGCAGGCCAACGAGCGCCTCAATCCGCTCCCTGCCGCCAATCACCTCCACGTGAATCCGCGCCAAGTCCGCCGCCTGATCGGCCCGCGCCCAACCGAAGGTAAACAGGCAGGCCAAATAGAATTTCCACATCCGCATGGCGCAGACTCGCACAGCCAAAACCCTCACGACAAGCCCGCCCCTCAAGTCCCGCTCGATTTGGTCGAGCGTCGCCTCCTCCGCGAGACGATCCCCGCCGCGGTAAAAGTTTACTCGCCCTTCGAGCTCCACACCGAGTGGATCCAAAAAGGCAAAGCCCGCCCCAACGTCGAACGCGGCCACCGCTCCCTCGTGGCCACCGATCAACACGGGCGGGTGCAGCCTACGCTGTCCTCCTCCGCACGGCCGAAGTCGACCAGAGCGTGCCCGTCGCAGATCTGATGTTACACCGCTGCGGCGCGGGCCGTCTCGCTAACCTCAGTTTCGACAAAGGTTTTACGCGCACTGCCGACCGTGAACTCTTGCCCCTCTACGTGCCGACCGTGGTGATGCCCAAACGCGGTAGGAAAAACGCCGAGGAGGCCGCCGCGGAAAACACCAAGGAATTTGTCGCCCTGCACCGTCAGGCAGCGTGGTCGAGAGCGACATCAACCGGCTGGAGCATCACGGCCTGAATCGCTGCCTAGACGTCGGCCTCGCCGGCTATCAGCGCTCCGTCTGTTTCGGTATCCTGTAGTATAATTTGTACGTCATCGGCCGCGAACTCCAGGAACGGGCGCGCCGCCGGGCCGCCGCTTAAACCGGCTGAAATGGTATCAGGTAAATGACCACCCAGGGAGCGATGTGCCCGGCGAGCGAAATTTTCCAGAAAATCCCACGCGCAAATGCGCCGCAGACCAAAAATCTCGCCCCAGCGGGCGAAGCCGCGGCCGGAAAATTATCGGGTTTCAAAAAACCGGTATTTTTCCGGCGAGACACGGCTTATCAGAGCAATACCAGGGCAGGATTTTGCGGGCCGCGAATCCTCGTCGCTCATTCAGTGAGCTGTCCCCCTGTTGGACTGGTGTCCGCAGCGCATCTCATGACATTTTCGGAAATGTGAAACGACCGCCCGACAAGCGGCCTCGCCATTTGCACAGACGACCACTGGGCCCCTGCACGGAGTACTCTCTTTGGTCGCATCCGGCAGGCGACGACCGGAGTGGGCTCAGTTTCGCCGCACTCTGCCACGCAACCAAGGCGGAGGCTTTTTTCCTCAAAAAGGGATTAAGAATGGAATCCGTGGCCCAAGATTGGCCGTCGTTGCCCGCAAGCCCCTGAAAACCAAAAACCCCCCGTAACCTTGCGGTTACGAGGGGTTAAATTGGGTGCAGGGGTCAGATTTGAACTGACGACCTTCAGGTTATGAGCCTGACAG